>NZ_CP080572.1:324374-648749 GCF_023746595.1 Thermococcus argininiproducens
AAAGGTTAAGGTCAAAAGATGAGAAGATCAGAGAAGGGCCAATAGGGCCATTATTTTTGCATCCTCAATCATGTTATCTATTTTTGCGTATTCATTGGGTTGATGTGCTCTTTCGTCTAACGTAGCCCAAACAACTGCTGGAATTCCAAGTTTTCTAAAGTACGCTGCAAAGGTTCCTCCACCAATACCTCCAATTGTAGCTTCTTTGCCCCTAAGCTCCTTTATGGCTTTTTGAAGAAGTTTGACTATTTCACTATCCTTTGGAGTGGGTTCTGGAGCATCAAGCCTCTGGAGAACTTCTAACTCAATTTTTGGTAAAACCTCGCCATTTACTTCCTTTTTGTATTTTTCTTCAATTTCTCTAGCAAGCTTTTTAGCATCAGTTAAGATGTCATCCAAGGCATATTGTGGTAAAACTCTGCAATCAAAAACTATCTCATGCTCCCCTGGAGCTATGTTTGGTGCATCGCTTGGATTACCTCCCATTGTGGGCTCGAAAGTGCTCTCTGATGGATCAAACAGATTGTCTTTTGCATTATACTTCCCATGGAGAAACTCATCAAGCTCTTTTGCATAATTAAGAGCAACACGATGGGCATTTAATCCTAACCCAGGCATGCTTGCATGAACTTGTTTCCCTCTAACTTTGACCTTCATCCAAAGTATACTTTTCTCGGCAATTTCAATAAAAGTACCTTCCTCATTTCCACCATCAGGAACTAAAACGAGATCATCCTTTTTAAAGAGTTCTGGGTGTTCTTTCATCAACCACTCTAATCCATACTTACTACCAGTTTCTTCGTCACTAACGAAAGCTAGAATTATTGTTCTCTTAGGTCTTATCCCAAGGTTCATTAATGCTCTAACAGCGTAAAGAGATGCAACTAAACTTTGACCGTTATCCTCGCTTCCTCTCCCGTAAACCTTACCATCGATTACTATTGGTTCGAAGGGTTTTGTAACTGTCCATTTTCTCAAGTCTCCTGGGGGAACAACATCTAAGTGCGTGAGAATCCATAATCTTGGACTCTCTTCGCCCTTTTCTCCATAATAGTATGCCAAGATATTCGGCCTAACACCATTTTTGGCCCTCTTATCTGGAGCATCATAGCGTTCAATCTTGTCAAACGGCCAGTCTTTGATTATTTCAAGAAGTTTCATTGCCTTATCATATTCTCCCTCCCCATCACTATCAGGACTAATTGCGGGGATTTTTATAAGTTCTATTAGTGTTTCCACCATTTCATCTCTAAGAGTCTCTATTTCTTTAGAAACAGCTGCGATATTCATCCACATCACCACCTTTAATTTCTCACAGTCTTTAAAGTGATTTTTGTTAAGCAATAAAAAAGAGAAAAGAATTCATTCAACTTCTTTCTTACCAGTAAGGAAAAGCCACACTGCTATAATACCAAGGAAGACTACTCCAATGATGTCGCTGCTGAAGCCAATTGAGGGAGCTTTGTTTGCTACTATTAACCCTGCGAAGAATATGCCCATCAATGCTTCTCCAGCTATTAATCCAGCTGCTCCAAGGACTCCCGCGTCGGTTGGTTTTTCTTCTGTTTTGCTTCCTCTAGCTCTTCCCACAAGCCATCTTAAAAGACCACCAATAAATATTGGGACGCCTAAGCTCAAGGGGAGATAAATTCCTACAGCAACTGGCATAACTGGAGTTCTGAACTTTGAGTTTTTCATGGCCAGAATCTCATCGAGTACTATCAGACCTATGGCAATTGCAGCACCAATGAAGACCATGTTCCACTCAAGAGTTCCGGTAAATACACCCTCTGTAACTTTGGCCATGAGGAATGCCTGAGGTGCTGCTAAAGCATTTTCTTTAGCTGTGGGAGTTCCAGCAATACCATAAGCCTTTATCAGAAGGTTAAGTACTGGAGCCATGACTAGGGCAGCTGTAAATGTTCCAACTACCTCAAAGACCTGCTGCCTCTTTGGAGTCGCACCAACAATATGCCCTGTTGCTAAATCCTGCATAGTATCACCAGCAATAGCAGCTGCTGTACAAATTACTGCTGCTACGAGAATTGTGGCAGTCATGCCCTCGGGCCCGCTAAGCCCAAGACCCTTAAGAACTAGTGCAGTGAAAAGCAAACTCATTATTGTAATACCTGACACTGGGTTGTTTGATGATCCTACAACACCAGCAAGGTATCCGGCAATAGAACTTCCGAAGAACCCGACAATAAGCATTATGACCGCCATAACGGCTGCTATTCCGACAGAATCTATTAAGTTGGCATATAGAAGGAACAATGGCACTACAAATGCTGCTATTAACATGAGTACTGTAGTCATTGGCATGTCTTCTTCAGTTCTAAGGATTATTTCACCACTTTGTTTTCTTTTGGTTGCTTCAAGTCCAGCTTTTATACCTCTTGAGATTGGCCCTCTGAGTTTTATAAGGCTCCATAGGCCACCAACGACCATTGCGCCAACTCCCATATACCTTATCTTAGTACTCCATGTTACCCATGCAAGATCCAAGGCACTAAGGCCATCTGGATTCCCAGTTTTAGCCACATAGAGTGGAATCGCAATGAACCATGCAATTGCACCACCTAAGAAAACTAGGAAGGCTATATTTAACCCTACAATATACCCAACACTCAAGAGGGCCGCTGAGAGATCACTTCCTAAATATAGGACTCTCCTACCAACAAATTTAGCAGTTTCAACAGCTGGGGCCCATAGACCAGAACTTCCTAAGAGTTTGTAAAGACCACCAAAAATACCACCAACAAAAATCGGCTTTGCGTGAGAGCCTCCTTTGTCTCCTGCAATAAGGACCTCAGCACAAGCTGTACCCTCTGGATAGGGGAGCCTCTCCTCAACTATAAATGCCCTTCTAATCACTATTGTGAAGAGTGCACCTAGTGAACCACCTAACGCCGCTATGATCGTGATTAACCAGTAGGGAAACTCTGTGTATGTTCCCAAAACCACTAATGCTGGGAATGTAAATATAACTCCTGCTGCTAAGGATTCACCTGCTGAAGCTGCGGTTTGAACCATATTATTTTCAAGAATATTCCTGTCTTTGAACGCCATTAATATTGCCATAGATATGACTGCTGCTGGAATACTAGCACTAACAGTCATACCCGCATACATACCAAGGTATGCATTTGCTGCACCCATAATTATGGAGAGAATTATTCCCAAAATAAACGCCTTGATTGTATATTCTGGTAAAGATTTCTCGGGTGGAACGTATGGTTTAAACTCCACACTGGACACCTCCGCATTTTATTGGCACTTGGGATATATCTGACCTATATAAAATACTTTCGGTTATATGAATATCACATCAATATAAATTATTGGACTATATCATAATAATAACATGCAAAAATGTCTAAAATGTCGCACCGATGAAATTATAAGTGAAGTAATGTTCATCAATTAATCAAAGAATTTCCATAGAACTTATATACACGATTACTATAACTATTAATATCGCTAAAAAGCGGAGGGAGGTAAATTGGTTGAGATAATCTTTCTAGGCAGTGGCGGCGGGAGATTTATCACAATAACACAGTTTCGCCCTACTGGCGGGTTTTTTATTAATACTAGCAGGCGAATCTATGTAGACCCAGGACCAGGAGCTCTAGTACGTGCATGGAGGTATAAAATAGATCCGAGAAAGATAGATGTACTTTTTGTTTCTCATAGACATACAGATCATTGTAATGACTCGGAGATCATGGTAGAAGGAATGACTGTAGGAGTTACAAAAAGACGCGGCACCCTAATAGCTTCAAAAAGTGTTGTCTATGGAGATAATGAACATACACCCGCAATTTCTAAGTATCATTTAGATTCCTTAGAGGAAATCCATATTCCCAACCCAGGAGAGAGAATACAACTTGGAGAAGACGAAATGACAATAACCCCTACAATACATTCAGATCCTACTGCTATAGGATTTATATTAAAAACACGGTTCGGGAAGATTGGATATATTCCCGACACAGAGTATTTTGATGACTTAAAAAAGATATACAATGGAGTCAGATTACTAATTGCCTCAGTTACACGACCAACAAACATGAAGATACCCTATCATCTCTGTACTGAAGATATAATTTATATGCTAAAAGACATGAAACAAAAACCAGAAATGCTGATCATGAGTCATATAGGAATGAAAATGCATTTTGCAAACCCCTATAAAGAAGCCAAATTTATAGAAAACGTCACCGGAGTGAAAACTCTAATTGCAAAAGAAGGATTTAAAGTTAAGATGGAAAGAAAAGATATAAAATTAAGAACCCTTCGACCGGCCAGAGAACTCTAAAACGAGCCGAGTAACCAAGTTATATGCTAAACTAAAGAGCTCTTCTTTCCTTTTTTCTGTAATCCCCTCAACGACAACTCTTATTTTTGGCTCAGTTCCGCTTGGCCTTACAAGTACCCAAGAACCATCTTTAAGATTTAACCTCATTCCAGAAATCGTTATTACCTCCTCGATCTGATCACTTAAAAGCTCCCGCAACTGTTCTTTTGCTTTTTCTACAACTTGATACTTTATTTCTTCAGGGCACTTAACATTCTTTTTGATTAGACAGTACTTTGGAATATCTTTGATTATTTCAGAGAAAGGCTTGCCTTCTTGATCTATTATCTTCAAAAGCAAACCAATTGTAACAAAGCTATCAATCCATAACCCAAACTCTGGATGAATGAACTTCCAAGGCTCTGAGGCAAATATGGCATTATATTTCTTTATTCCATCATGTAGTTGCCCCAATGGAACCCGGTATACTCTCCCTCCTTCCTCTTCAACTACTTTGTCTATCCTAAAAGACGTGTTTATTGAGACCACTATGTTACCACCTTTGTGTTCCTGAGCATACAACCGTGCAAACAAAGCTATCAAAGTATCTTCCTCTACATAGTTTCCTTTTTCATCAAAAACCGCTATCCTATCTGCATCACCATCTTGAGCAATTGCAAGATCAAATCCAAGTTCTCTCACGAGGTTGCTTAGGTAGGCAATATTCTCATATCTTGGCTCTGATTTTCTACCGGGAAAATATCCATCAGGATGAGCATTCAAAGTTACAACTTTCGCCCCCATTTTTCTCAACAGATAGGGAGTTATTAAGCTTCCAGCCCCATTCCCCATGTCCAAGAGTACTTTAAGCTTGGTTTCGTGATTTACGTATCTCAATATCTCATCAATGTACTGTTCTTTTAGATTCAAGTCCCTTGCCGTCCCAATATGATCCCACGGGCTTTTTTTATAACTCTGAGAGAATATAATTTCCTCCAGCTCTTCTTCCTGTTCTAAAAAGAATTCAATCCCTTTTTCATTGAATACTTTGATGCCATTATCACTTGGCGGATTATGTGATGCTGTTATCATGACTCCTGCATCTCCAAGCTTGTTAGTAGCCCATGCCAACATTGGAGTTGGCACAAAACCTATTCTGAGTACATCAACTCCTGTGCTTAGCAGTCCACTCACCAAGGCATTTTCAAGCATTATGCTTGATGTCCTAGCATCCCTACCAACTACAACTGTCCCCTTGTCAACGTACGTCCCAAGAGCTTTCCCAACATTTAAAGCAAGTTCTGGTGTGATCTTTGAATGAATAGGCCCCCTAATTCCCGCTGTACCAAATAGTCTCATGTCACCACCATGCTAATGTTGGAACTTGCTTTATATATCTTTTTGATGAGGGTTCCATACATATATGGGAATTCCTCTATAGTTTTCAAGCTTCAAAAATCTTGGCATGCCATCAAGAGAAAATGGAACAATATATACCGGAATTTTCAGCGTTCTTCCCAATTCTAAAATGGGTTTAATAAGCTCTGGAGTCGGTCGAATTGAATATATTACCTCGGCATCCCTATAGATGGCTAAGTTAGGAGAGAACACATCATCAATACATGCCTTAAGACCAAGTTCTTTGGCTTTTTTAACAGCTTTTGGATTCCAATCCACAACGATAATCTCTCTTCCCAGCTTTTTTAGTTTTAAGGCAATTTTAAAGTTAAATCCCACTCCTACCTCTATTAGCTTCCCCTTTGGGTGTCTCTCATTTAAAAATATAGCTATCTCCTCAAAACTCATGAAAAATACAAGAAAAAGAAAGGTTAAAAAGCTTTTCAGAATATTGCCCTTTCACTTCTCTTATCAAAGATGTGAATCTTCTTCATATCAAAAACAACGTCAACCTCTTGGCCCTCCTTAACCAGAGATTCAGGAGGGAATTTACCAATGAAGCTTAAATCACCAACTCTTAAGTGGACAATCTTCTCTCCACCTAAATTCTCAACAATATCTACTTTAACCCTAACCATGTTCTCTCCAGGAATCTTCACTTGAGCAAACAATGCATCATAAACATCCTCAGGCCTAAATCCAAAAAGAACATCCTTACCAGCATATCCCAACTCTTCAAGTGCTTTTACTTGGTCTGGAAGCAGTTTTAACTTGAAAGCCCCGAAGCTTATAAAGCCATCGGGAGTAACCGTACCCTCTAAGAAGTTCATTGGAGGTGATCCAATAAATCCACCAACAAAAACGTTAGCCGGTCTGTTATATACCTCATCAGGTGAACCAACTTGTTGAAGAACACCAAAATTCATGACAGCAACTCTATCACCCATAGTCATGGCCTCAACCTGATCATGTGTAACATAGACTGTGGTCACTCCAAGCTGACGCTGGAGCTTTTTAAGCTCAGCCCTCATTCTGACTCTTAACTTTGCATCAAGATTTGATAATGGCTCATCCATGAGAAAAACTTGTGGTTTCCGAACAATTGCTCTACCCAAAGCCACTCTCTGCCTTTGACCACCTGACAGTTCTCTAGGTTTTCTTTTCAAGAGTTCAGTTAAACCAAGAAGTTCTGCTACTTCTCTAACCCTATCATCAATCTCCTGCTTGGAAACCTTCCGTAATTTTAGTGGAAAAGCAATATTGTCGTAAACTGTCATATGTGGATAAAGTGCATAACTTTGGAAAACCATAGCAATGTCTCTATCTTTAGGAGGAATAAAAACACCTTTCTCTGCATCTGCTACAAGTTTCTCTCCAATAAAAATCCTACCCTTTGTGGGCTCTTCTAGGCCAGCTATTATCCTAAGAGTAGTAGTTTTCCCACATCCACTCGGTCCAAGAAGAACCATGAATTCACCATCTCTAACTTTTAAATCAAGATCTTTAACTGCCTCAACACCATCAAATATTTTCCAAACCCCTTCAAGCTTAACTTCAGCCATTTCTAGCCACCTCTCTCATTTTATTTAATGTTTCGTAAAAAATTATTAAAAAATAAGAGAAGACGAATCACCTCTTTTTTCTTAATGCTAATGGTGTTAGGAGTAGTGCAAGGAATACTGCTGGGCCACAGATTCCACCAGTCTCTGTTGGCGACTCGGTTGGTGATGTTGGGGATTCTGTTGGAGAACTTGTTGTTGGTGAAGTGGTCGTAGGGGAAGTTTCAGTTGGGGTTTCTGTCTCAGTTGGCGTTTCAGTTTCCGTGGGTTTTTCTTCAGCTCCCCTTACCCACAATACCATTTTCACTGTTGCTCTCTTGTTATTTTCGGCATCATAACTGTTCAATTGTTCCTCTTGAGTGGGTTTGAATCCCTTTGGAACAAGCATGTCATAGACTCTTGGGGCCACTCCAGCTATCACTGCATTAACGTCTCCACCGCCACCCTTCCACTCTTCAGCGTCCACAGCTATAGGCCTCCACTTATCAGGCCCATAACCATCTTGAGAACCAACGAGAATTACTCCCCATACCCCATAGTCCTTGTTGATCTCAAGATACTTCTTTGGAACCTCGACAACTATTGCATTCTTAGTAGGATCGGCGGAAATCTTCAATTCCCCTTGAATTGATTCCCCATTTGGAAGGAGTATTATGTTTCCGTAGTCCCAGCCAGCTATCCTTAATGCTAAATCCCATGGGTGTTCAGGGTCAAGATCTACATTTGAACCAGGCCCATCTGGGAACATTTTAATGGCAGATGAATTTCCACCATCCTTGAAGTCAAAGTACGCTTCAATAATCTGCAAACTAAAACCATTAGGTCCATTCCATGGGTTACCTCCCAGTTCTGCAAAGTAGAACTCTAAAGTGTAAGTCTCCCCAGTATCAAGCATCTTAAATTTAAGTAAATCAAGGTGATTTGGAACAAACACTTTGTTTGTAGCATATGTATATGTGCCAGGTCCATGATCGTCTCCCTGAGGGTCATCAATCTCAATTATTACATTCGTACTTGTTGTGACAGGTATCATTTTCACTGTTGCTCTCTTGTTATTTTCGACATCATAACTGTTCAATTGTTCTTCTTGAGTAGGCTTAAATCCTTCTGGAGCTAATAGATCATAGACTCTTGGAGCTACTCCTGCTATCACTGCATTAACGTCACCGCCACCACCTTTCCACTCTTCAGCGTCCACAGCTATAGGCCTCCACTTATCAGGCCCATAACCATCCTGAGAACCAACAAGCACAGCCATGTATTCAGGAAGTTTTGGAAGATACTTCTTTGGAATCTCAACAACTATTGCATTTCTAGCCGGATCAGCGGAGATCTTCATCTCTCCCTGATAATTGGTACCATCTGGCAGTACTATTATGTTTCCATAGTCCCAACCAGCAACTCTAATAGCGAGATCCCATGGATGATCCGGATCTAAATTTACATTACTTCCTGGTCCATCTGGGAACATCTTTATCGCACTCGTGTTCCCACCATCCTTGAAGTCAAAGTAGGCTTCAATAATCTGCAAACTAAAACCATTAGGTCCATTCCATGGATTATCGCCAAGTTCTTTGAAGTAGTATTCAAACACATAAGATCCTGGCTTTTCAAGAACTCTAACCTTAAGGAGATCAAGATGCTCAGGAACAAACACTTTGTTTGTAGCGTAAGTATACGTTCCAGGACCGTGATCGTCTTCCTCTACATCCTTTATCTCAGCGACGACGACCCCTTCAACTTGTTTTGGAAGTTTTACTTCAATAGGAGTGGTTATTACCTCCAGTTCTCCCTGCTCGTTAACTGTTGAAACAGCAAAGTAAAAGTCTGCTGGACTATCTAGGTAGTCAAATGGAAGTATTACTTCTATTCCACTTTCTATTTGGCTAATCTCTGCTTCTCCGACTTTCTCACTATTTTCATAGTCCGTTGCTTTGTATATCTCAGCTTTTCCACCCTTTACTAGTATGTGGGTAGTTATCATAAGACCTACACTGTCTTTGCTAAATGGAAAGATATCATATCTCAGTTCAGTTGGTTTAGATTGAAGAAGGGTAAAGGTGTTGCCCATAACTTTTCCAGGCTCAAATATGCTTATTTCAAAGTCCTTTGTGGTCTTTACAATGAAATGTACTCCTTTGTCATCGAAATAGACCTCCACTCCCTCAGCTAGTGAAGATAAGCTTGACCAAACTTTCTTTTCTCCTTCAGGAAGGCCTGTCAATTCTCTTAATGTATATGGCTCTCCATTGGGGAAGTAGTTTCCAAAAAGATAGCTTGGAATTTCTAGGCCTGCAAATTTGTACATTTCATACAAGTAGGTTTTAAGATAGCGATCGAAAGTAAAGTCTTGGCCACTATCTTGGTCGCTTCCATACCACCAGAACCAGTCACTTGCCTCTGCTCTTAGGAGGTACTCGTATACAGTATCCCAATTGCTTATCTTGTTCTTGTTTTCAAATAATGTTTTTCTCCCAAGATATAACCAATACCATCCCAAGTTTTCTTGAGGTTCTCCTATCCATGTAGAAAGTGTTCCATCAACCCAGCTGGACTCTGGCCATTGCATGTTCTCTTCAACACCCGCTAGATCATAAAGCTCTCCAAGGCTCTGAGCCTCCGTTAATACCTTAACTCTCTCTTCCGTAGTAAAGTCAAGCTTTTTCATCAACTTTGGAGTAAGTTTATTGGCTTTATCTCCGTACATTTGAATGTATTCACTTGGAGTCACTGTTCTTATAAGACCCTGATTTTGAAGCTCGGTAAGTTTCTTGTAGAGCTCTTCAATGAACAACTTACCATCAAATGGATAGTGCTCCCATGGGTTTTCGCCATCAAGAGTAACGACATAAACAAGGCTTCCATCATAATTTTCCTTCTGTATCTTTAGAAGCTCATTTACGAAATCTTCAACTGCCTGATACTGGTTCATTCCGGAATACCTAAATCCTACCCTATCACTTAGATCGTGGTTTCTGGGGAAGAGATAAATCTTTTTGCCATTAAATTCCGCCACCCAAGGCTTATAGTAATTTTCAACAGTATTTGGGACCCCAAGGATATCAAGAACCATTTGATCTGTCATCACCCACTGCCATCCATTATTAGCTAATATTTCAAGGGTCTTATCATTTAATGCACTCTCTGCTGCCCATCCTCCCTGAGGTTCAACTGTATTATCGCCCAGATACTTCTTGTAAATCTCATGAGCTTTCTTAATGTGAGCATCGAAGTCCTCATACCATCCAAAGTCATTGAGCAGAGGCCCAATTGGGTGTGCATAAGGAACTACAGTCACTTCAACGTTTCCATTTCCAAGAAGATAATTTATCTTCTCATGCTCCTCAAATGTATGATTTAGAAGCCACATTTGATGGTTCAGCACTAGTTTAAGATCATCTCTTGTATATCTTCCCACATCTACTTTATCATAGAGAGCCTTAAGTTCTGGAGTGTTTATTATATAATTATAGTCAATCCAAGCTAAGTTGAAAAGAACTGCCAGGTCAATATAGTCTTGCTCCGTAAATTCGCTTGTTATCTTATCCTTTTGCTCATCCAAAGGAAGAGTTCCATATTTTTTGAATGCCTCATTTCTTTTTTCTCTGAGCTCTGTATACCTATCCCACTCATCCCTATATGGGTTGCCACTTTTGTCTGCAACTGGTTCTCCATTCCATGGTATTGTATGATCGAAAAATCCTCCTGGGGCTTGTAACATAAACCATTTGTCCTCAAGAGTTAGTGGTTCTCCATTAGCTATCTTTTCTGAAACTATTTGATAAGTATCCTTTTTACCATTCATATAATCTGCAAGTTGAGCTAAAAGAGACCCTGATAAATCTATAGCAACGTGGACATCGGGATATTTACTCAGATAATTTGCCATTTTCCAGTAGTTGTTTGCTGCATGTAGTCTAACCCATGGTCTTGTATACATATCTTGAATTGGATCGTAGTAATAGGGCTGGTGCTGATGCCATACAATTACTACGTTCAGTGGCTTTGGCTCTTCTGCTTTTGTTCCTGTTCCGAATACACTCAGAAGAATCAAAAATATTGAAAGTAGGGCCAAACCTTTTTTCATCTTTATCACCTCATTCTTTCAATCCTCCAAGAGTAAGCCCACTCCTAACATAGTTCTGGGCTAGGAGGAACATGATAAATACTGGAAGAGCAAATACCAATGCGGCAGCTGCAAATTGATTCCACGAAATAGACCTTAAATTAGCAAGCATTGTGTAGAGCCATACGGTAAGAGGATAATTCTCTTGGTTAAGAAGCAGATTGGCCAGAATTAACTCTGTCCAACCCCCAATAAACGCAAATATTGCAACAGTTGCTAATCCAGGTAATGCCATTGGGACAAGAACGTGCCTTATGATTTGTAGATACCCTGCACCATCTACTAATGCTGCTTCATCAAAGTCTGGTGGAATTGAGTCCAAATAGGACTTGAGCAACCAAGTATTAAATGGCACACCTCCTGCAGCATAAATAATGGGTAAGACAAAGATATTATTAGTTAGATGAAGCTTTACCAACATCCCATAAAGAGCAACCAACCCAGCTATTCCTAATCCACCAGCCACTTGAGTAAACATCAGGTAAAAGTACAATACATGTTCCCTCCCAAAGAACTTCAGCCTAGAGAATGCATACGCAGAAGGAATAACAAAGAGCAGGGTTAAGATAACAGTCAAACTTGCTATTAACAAACTTCGTTTCATGTAATCCGGGACTTCTCCACCAACTTTTGCAAGGCGTATGAATGCAAAATTAGTAGTTGTAAAAGTTGCTTTTTCAGTAGAGATTATCCCTCCATCTTTTAAAACAAGCTCAATGTTTTCAGCTTCATACGTATTTTCTCCGACTTTAGTAAACTTTGAGATATCTATTGGTACCTCAGCAGGATCATGTATAATCAAAGTCACTTTCTTTGCAAGTAGTTTGAGATTTTTAACGCCGCCTGTGCTTTCAACTTTTTGCGTTTTCAGTATTATACTGTCTCCCCGTACTATAACTTTTGTACCATCCGGCTCTTCTCTCTCTTCCCCACCACTTCTTTCGATGACCTCTGTATCTATTAGAGTAAATCTACTCGGATAACTTCCAGTTATCTCGCCCTCTTGAAATCTCACCTCATACCTGTTTAGGGTATCCTTTATCGTACCACTTTCTGCTTTTATCCCAAAGTCTGTTGTTTTTATTAGCCCTTCTACATGGCCAAAAAGCAGGTTCCTATAATTGGAGAAGGTCACCTCATCAGGGACTATATCAATCTCAGTAGTCGCAAGAGCCCCCGAAGGTTTGATTGAAAGCATTGCCATATAATAAACTGGGAATAAGAGGAGGGCTAATACAAACAAGGCAAATAGCGTTAATAAAATCGACTTTATTAATTCATCTCTCCTTTTAGGAATCCCAATTTTGAATTTCATCCTTTGACACCCTCCTGAAGTTTAGTTATCCTCATGTTGACAAACATGTAAACAGCCAATACTATTGTGGCTATTAGAAGAATTGCAGCGGCCCTTCCATAGTGAGGCACTGAACTGCCGAAGGCCTTTCTATATCCATAAAGTAGTAAGAATCTATCTTCAAAAAGACCAGCGTTATAGATAAATGGCACCAGGAAGTATTGGAAGCTTGCCGCAGATGTTAGTATAGTAGCAAATGCGATTGGTTTACTTACAATTGGTATAACAACTCTAGTCAATCTCTGCCAGTAGCTTGCCCCATCAATAATCGCTGCTTCTATAAGGGTGTCCGGTACACTTTGGAGGGCTGAAGTTATCACCGTCATCATAAAGGGATAAGCAAGCCATACTTCAATTAGATTTAGAGCCACAAAACCCCAAGTTACACTTGTCATCCAATCTGGAGGATTACTCATTCCAACATCCTTCAATATGATATTTATAGGTCCCACTACAGGGTCAAACATAAAACGCCACACCATCACTGAAAAGAGCAAAGGTAACGCCCAAGGGATTATTAACAATGCCCTATAGAAGAACTTTCCTTTTACATACTTATTGTTATAAAGAACACTCAAAAGAATTCCAACAACAACTTTTAAAGTCACACTTGTTGCAACAAAACCCCATGTCCACACAAATGCAGATCTAAATTTTGGATCAGCCAACGCCCATTTGAAGTTTTCTAACCCAACAAATGTCAAAGCCTCAGCATTTGGAGCTTGAATTGGAAAATTGCCCAATTTAGCATTTGTGAACGCAATATATATAGAATAGAGTATCGGATAGATATTGAAGAATAAAAATGCCGTCATACCAGGGATTATTAAAGCGAGAGCAGCCATGGTTTTTTTGCCCATTTATTCACCCCCGAAGAATAATAAAAGCAGAACAAAGAAAAGAAAATTATCAACCGCCACTAAGGGCATCAAGGATTTCTGTTTGTGCATCTTGAAGGGCTTGCTCAATAGTCTTCTTTTCAGCAATTATATCAGTGATAGCTGTTCCAACAGGCCCCCATACAGCACCCATTTCTGGGCTCTTTGGCATTGGAATTGCATACTGAACTGCTTGTCCAAATCCATAGAGCACTGGATCATTTTGGATTTCTGGATCATTGAGCACTTCAGTGAGAACAGGAATGTATCCATTTTGGAGTGAAAGAGTCTTTATAACATCTGGATTTGTAGTGAACCACTTGAGGAACGTCCAAATAGCATCTTTCTTACTTGGATCTGTGAGTTTGGCAACATAGATTAATCTAACTCCACCATATGGGTGAGGTCTTTGCTGATCGTTGATAGCGGGTAATGGGACTATTCCAAAGTTAATTCCAGCGTTTCTAACATCAGGGATACTCCATGGCCCGTTTATCATCATTGGGGCTTTTCCATCATGGAAAAGACTTACTTGGGCATTATAATCTTGGGTCTTAGCAACATAGGGGAATATTTGCTCGAAGAAGAACTTGAAGCCCTGTAAGGTCTCGGGCTTATCGAGACCTGGAGTCTTTGTCTTGTCGTCAAAGTAATAGCCACCAAATGCATGCACCCATCCTGAAAGGAAGTATGGATCCATTGGAGTTGCAAGGCCATAAGTTCCTTCAGCTTCGTTATAGTATTTCTCCATAATGGCTTTCATCTCATCAAAAGTCTTTGGTGGGTTTGGAACTAGATCTTTGTTGTAAATTAATGCAACAGTTTCAGCAGCATATGGCATTGCATAATAGTGCCCACCATACTCAATTGCATTTTGGGCCATTGGACTAAACTTGTTAAGAATCTCTGGTGTTACATACTCATCAATTGGCTCAAGAAGTCCAGCTTCAGCAAACTTACCAATCCAGTCATGGGCCCACATGAAGAGATCAGGGCCCTGACCTGCAGGAATGGCAGCTTTGAGTGAGGTCTCAAGATCAGCTTTCTGCTCAAGCTGGATATCAATATTTGGATACTCAATTTCAAATTCTGCTATAAGATCCTCAAAAGCCTTAAGCTCATTCGGACCAATGGCATGCCAAATAACAATCGTGACCTTCTTTTCTTCAGTAGTTGTCGTGGTTTGGGTGGGGCTTGACGTTGGTTGAGTAGTGGTTTCTCCCCCAATACACCCACTTGCCACAACGGCCACGACTAATACTCCAATAAATAACAAGGCATATAGAGTTTTTTTCATCCCCTTCACCTCATCAAAGATTTCAAATTTAGTATCATCGTCGGTGATATATATACCTTACGCTTTAATGTTCACTTTGTTTCAGGATGATAAAAGAGTACAGATATTCACAATGAATGTGCAATAAAGAACGAAAATGGGCTCAGATACTTGCCATCCAAATGCCCCAATAAAACCTGCTTAGGAGTTTCTTTTATTGGTACCATCTTCTTTGAATAATTGATCCCTACTAAGATACTCTCATCTTCGTGCACTCTCTTGTAAAGAAGCAAACCATCTTTAAACTCTATAGGTTCAAACGCTCCGATTTGAAGTGCCTTACTGGTTTTTCTGAGTTTTATTAATTCCCGAGTAATTTTAAATAACTCCTTATCCCACTTTTCCATGTCCCACACCATAGGTGTTCTTGAGCGTTCCATAAATGCTCCCTTTGTATTATTCATACCTATCTCACTTCCATAATAAATTGAAGGGATTCCTTTGTATGTGAAAAGAAAAACCAATGCACACATATACTTCCTTTTGTCTTGAAGTAAGCCGAGCATTCTATCCACATCATGGTTCTCAAGAAAGTTATACATTGTATACTCTACTGGCCCAAGATAGATACTCAACAGTTCGAGGCAATTTAGAAATTCTTGAGCGTTTATCTCCTCATTGACAAAAAATCTAAGAATTGCTTCATAAAGAGGATAATTCATAGTCCCATGAAACTTATCAAATACCCATAACCTTGGATCATCCATAACTTCTCCAATTAGATATGCACTCTTAGGTAGGTTTTCCCGCACCTCTTTCCATAGTTTTGGTGGCACTCCATGGGCAACATCTAATCTCCATCCACTGATCCCCTTTCTAAGCCAGAATTGAGTTACGTCCTTAATAAATTCTTTAACCTCCTCATTGTCGTGATTCAAACGAGGCATTAACCACACAGAGAAAAAACTTTCGTAATTCCACTTAAAAGACTTAAGTTTCTTGTATTTCTCGTTCCAAGGAAGATCAGAATTTAAGAGCTCAAGAAATTCCTTAGAAACTACTGGAAATCCAGTTATTCGGTAAAAATTCCTATACCTACTTTTATTCTCATTTTTTAGGACATCTTGGAAATACGGATGAAAGAAACTCGTATGATGGAATACTCCATCCAAAATAACTTTTATCCCTTCTCTTTTCATTTTTGTAATAAATTCCTCAAATACCGTGTCTCCTCCAAATTTTTTAGCTACTTTATAATAATCCAGTATATCATATCCATGATACGTCATTGATTCAAAGATTGGAGTCAAGTAAAGAGCATTAACCCCCAATTCCTTTAAATAACTAATTTTTTGGAGTATTCCCTCTAAATCACCTCCATGGTGGGATATATTCCCAAATCTAATTTCATCTTTTGGATCATTTTCTGGGTTTCCGTTAGCAAACCTATCAGGCATTATCTGATATAACACTCTATCGAAAACCCAAAAAGGGACATAGTGTTTCTTGGATTGTTCCTTAAGATCAACCTCAAAATCCCCATAATGAAAAATACCATCTTTACTATGAACTTCAAAATAGTAAGAAAGCTTGGTTTGTCTGGGAATTTTAACTTCAAAATATTCAAAAAGGTCATCGGCAGCTTTTTTCTCCATTTCATGCTTCTTTTTTTCTACAAAAAATACTTTTTTAGCACTCCCTTTAAGGGTCCTAAACCTAATATAAGTATAGTGACCCAAAGAATAGAGATAACTAACTGAAGGATAGTGATAGAATTTTTCTCCTGAGTAAATTTTCGCAATGTTAGCTTCTATTTCGGCTTTGTATGAAATCCTTCTAAAATTAGCTCTCTCTTCATTTTCAGGATCAAGAACGTAATTACCATCAATCGAAAAAGCGTAATACCAAAATCCTTCAGGAAGTTCAATCTTTATACTCCATCTACTTCCTTGTTCTCTCATCCTAAAGCTCCCTTCATTAAATGCATTGAAATTTCCCAGAAGATAAGCATATGTACCACTCTTTGGTATTGAAAATTCTACAATCCCAACTTTTCCTAAATATTCATCATTTCTAAAGCCGAAAATTTTATACATAATAAACACCCCTAATGATTATATATCACCTCTAATGTTTAAATTATTAGTAGTGAATATTAAAAATTTTTAGGAGGAGGAAAAATGAGAGAAGAAGAGATAATTAAAATGCTACAGAAACTTGGTTTAACAAAATATGAAAGCCTAGCCTATATAACCCTCCTAAAACTTGGTACGAGTAAAGCTACAGACCTTACAAAAGAAAGTGGGATTCCCCACACTAGAATATACGACGTTCTCAGTTCCCTTCATAGAAAAGGATTCGTCGATATAATGCATGGTACTCCAAGGATGTATAAACCAGTAAACCCAGAACTTGTTTTTGAAAAATTAAAAGAAGAAATAATAAACGATATTGGAGTTATAAAGGACGCCCTTCTGGAGTTATATAAATCCGTTCACGGAGAGGATATTCCAGAAATTTGGACAATCCATGGATTTGAAAACACTCTCGAAAGGGCAGAATACATAGTGAGGAGTGCTAGAAGAGAGGTGCTAATAAACACTCCATTTGAGTTCCTCACACTACTCAAGGATGAGATTAGAAAGAGAAAAGACATAATCTTCGTCATTGTAAGTAACTTTGATGAAATTCCAGACTGGTTAAATAGAGAGAATATCATTCTAGCTAAAAGTGGAGGAGCACCTTGGCTAATGGCAACTTGGGTTATTGGAGATATTGAGTATGCTCTTTTCTTTGGAGCCCTTCCAAAGGATCGGAGAAGAGAAAAGTTTTACTCCTTCTGGGGGAAGTCTCCAAAATTAATCCAAAACTACATGCACTGGTTTTATACAATGTACTTTGATAACAGTGAAGTCGTGAAACCTGTTGATTATGAAAAACTCAAAAAACCCTTTGAAGTCGCGAATATAAGAACTCTCATAACCATTCTTAATCAAACAAAACTACCTAAAGCCATGGAAATTATTGGTCATTTCGTTGATACCCGGGAAGAGGCAACTATCAAAGGCAAAGTAACAGAGTATGAATACACCTCCCTAACCGCCAATATAACCCTTATAGATGAGAATGGAAAAGCATGGAAAATTGGAGGATTAGGAAGTTATTTTGAGGATATAGAAGGAGAAAAGTTCATCCTCCTTGAATAACATCTCACAAAACTAAGAAATAGGAGGTCAGTATTATGAGAATACTAATATTAGGATTTGAGTATTTGCCAGTAAAAGTCGGAGGGCTGGCAGAAGCTATAACAAGCATTGCTGAAACCTTAGCAAAACTTGGTAATGAAGTTTGGGTGTTTACACCTTCCCACGGACATATAGAAGGTGAGATGATACTAAAATTCGAGATTGCAATTTATAATGGGAAAGAGAAGATACAAGTATATGAGAGACTCCAAAATGGAGTCAGAGTATTTGCTATAAGCAGTCCACTCCTAGATAACAAAGATGTTTACGGGCCAGGATGGGAGGGAATGCTAGGTAAAGCAATACAATTCGGAAAGGCCACAGTTGGACTTTTAAATTTCCTCATAGAGAGGGAAGGAAAGCCAGATGTCCTACATTTCCATGACTGGCACACTGTCTTTGCAGGTGCTTTAATTAAGAAATATTTCCAACTTCCGGCAGTTTTTACAATTCACCGATTAAACAAATCCAAAGTCCCGGCATATTACTTCCACGAGGCCCACTTAGGAGAACTCGCACCATATCCTGATATAGATCCTGAATATGTAGGAGCATACATAGCAGATTTAGTTACGACAGTGAGCAGAACTTATTTATGGGAAGAATGGGAGTTTTATAAGAACTTTGAGGGAAAAGCAACATATGTCTATAATGGCATAGCCTGTGATTTTTGGAATGAAGAATTATTAGAAAATAAAGCTCTTCCAAGGGAAGAAAGAAGGAGAAAGATCCTGGAGAGCCTGGGCTTAAGCGACGGTATTACATTTATGTTCATTGGTAGATTTGACAGAGGCCAGAAAGGTGTCGATACCCTTCTAAAAGCAATTGAAACTATCGCACATGAACATCCAAGTGAGTTCTCAAAAATGCGCTTTCTTATAATAGGAAAAGGTGATCCAGAGCTTGAAAGTTGGGCTCATGCTTTGGGAACTAAGTACCCAGAAAATATCAAAGTAATAACTGAGATGCTAAAGAGAGAATTTACAAGAGAGCTTTATGGTAGTGTTGACTTTATAATTGTTCCATCGTACTTTGAACCCTTTGGGCTTGTACAAATGGAGGCGATGTGCTTAGGGGCAATTCCTATAGGTTCGGCCGTTGGGGGAATAAAAGACACAATAATAAGTCTAGATGAAGATACAGAAAACGCTACTGGATTGCTAGTCCCACCAAGAGATCCTAATGCACTTGCACAGGCTATTTTAAGAATGAGCAAGCTAAAAGAAGAGAACTCAGTGGTCCTCGAAAAAATGCGCCAAAATGGCAAAAAACGCTCAAAAGATGTTTTTACATGGGAAAACGCTTGTAAGAGATACCTAAGAGCATATAAAAACAATATAGACAAAGCAGTAGAATTTCTAAGATAATTTTGTTTCCTCTATAATTTTTGAGGTGGTATTATGCAATGTCCATTTTGCAATCCATCACGAGAAGTGTTACTCTATGAAGATGAAAGGATTAGAATCCTTATTGACTCATATCCAGCAAGCAGAGGGCACTTGCTTGTAGTCCCCATAAAACATGTAGAACGGATAGAGGAATTAGAAGAGGATGAAAAACTTGCTCTTTTAAACGGCATTGAAATCTCGATTAAAAAACTTAAAGAAGCTTTAAAACCGGATGGATTTAACATAGGGATAAATCTTGGAGAAGCTGCAGGACAGACAGTTTCTCATCTCCATATACACGTTATTCCTCGATATAAGGGAGATAGCACCTTTCCCAGAGGAGGCATACGAAAGGCTGTTCTTAATGTTGAGGACGAAAACTTAAGTCTTAAGGAAAAATGGATAAAGAACAGACTAAAAGAAGACGAAAAGAAGAAACTGGTGGAATTATTCCGCAATATCTAAAAGCTCAGCCTTTTGAAATTCTAGGATTTTCTTTGGACTGAGCTTACTTAATCTATCTATCCTCCCTCCCCCTCCAATTACAAATTCTTTCCCAAGAACTTTCTCATCCATTATTGTTCTTATGGGAACTCCTACTGGTGGAACTTCACCAACTTTATATCCCGTAATCATCTCGACTTCTTTGGCTTTTGCCATTCTAACGTTCCCAAAGACCTTTTTCAATTTTTCAATGCTTGCCTTTGATTTTCCATCCACTATAACAAGGATAGGTTCACTTTCATTTACTATAAAAACCAGAGATTTAATTATCTGATCTGGTTGAACACCAAGAAGTTTCACAACTTGCTTTACACTCTTAACCTCTCCTTTCGGTTCTATTATCTCCCCTCCAAGCTCTTTAACTATTTCTTCAATTCTTATTTCTTTTACAGGATATTTTTCTTCATTCTTCTTCAACTTTTCTTCTACTGCCTTATCTAGATCTATTCCCAGTTCATGAGCTAAGATAACAAGGTAGATTATTATATCCGCCATCTCCTCTTCAATCTTTTCCTGTACTTCCTTATTTTGGATCTTTTCAAAGATTTCATCGTTCGTTTCCCACTGGAAATGCTCCAAAAGTTCCCCAAGTTCGATTGCTAATGAGATTGCAAGGTTCTTTGGGGTATGATATTTTCTCCAGAGTCTTTCATCCCTGAACTTAATTACTTTTTCTTCAATTCCCTTAAAATTCATGTATCCTCATCTCCCGCATAACCTTCAAGTATTCTAGAAGCTCTTTCAATTCTTCTTTTGAGAATTTCTCCTCCACGTCCTCATCCGCGCTAAAAGTCAATAGATACTCCCTTATTTTATTCAACTTTTCAAGTTCATCTTCCAGTTCAAGAGACCTTTTAGTGAACTCCCATGAAGTGTGTGGACTCTCAAAAATTCTCTGCTTACTACTTACTATTGCTATCTTTACATTTGCTATTGCGTCATCAACCAGTTTGATCAACTCTTCTATTTTCATTTTTCACACCGTCAAGAGTTAACAGACAAATTATTTAAAGTTTAATTTAGGAAAATAAAATGAGGTGGGTCGAATGGACCTCGACCTATTTATGGAAAAGTATGGATTCAAAATTCTTCTTCCATTAGTCTTCGGAGTGCCTGCTATCATGATAGGAGCATTTCTCATAGCCCCTGCACTCCCAGATCTCTTCAGAGGAGAGTACTCCGAAGCATTGCAAATCATTGCATTCATTCTACTCTTTGCAGTAGTCCTCGGTGGAATTGCCCACAAATCAAGAGTCTTCGCGGGTGGAATCTTTGGCAGATATTGGTACAAATGGAAAAGGTGAGGAAAATGGATTTTGACATTTTCATGGAGCGATACGGGTTTAAAATTTTGATGGTATTCATAACAGTGATAGCATTGATAGTCCCTCTGCATTATCTCTTCTTTTATCTTATAGCTATCAAAAAAGAAGAGCTAGCATATGCAATATTAGTAATAGGGTTCTCTCTCGCATTTGCACTAGTTCTCAGAAGTACAAAAGGAATAATTACCGAGTACAAAAAGTCCCATAGAAAAGTTCATGGAGAGAGTTTGTATAAAATTGTTCAGAAAAAGACGAGGAGGTGAGAATTTTGGATCTTGATCTCTTCATGGAACGGTATGGATTCAAAATCCTTCTTGGAATAATGGCCCTTGTAATACTCGGCCTTTTTGTAGTGCCCCTATTGGGAATGGTAGAACTCATAAAGAGATTTGGCCTCGAGATAGGACTCTTCATGATCATAATAGCCGCTCTCTATGGTTTTATCGTTTGGAGAAGAACTTCCGAAGCTTATGCAGAGGCCCATGGAAAGTATTTCTATGACGATAAATGGTATAAAAGAAAATGAAATTACTCTCCACTTGGATATACAATTGCATCAAAAGGACACAACTGTTCACAAAGTCCACAACCAGTGCATATAAGCGAATCAATTCTCATTTTGCCGCTTTCACTATCAAAGACCAATGCAGGACATCCTGTTAACAAAGCACACGCTTTACATCCAGTACACTTGCTTTCAATAACCACGGGAATTTTCCCGACTTCACCTCTCCTTATAACTGGGATTATGCACTCTCTCTTTGCTATGATAACCGCTGGCCCTTTGGTCTGCATCGCTTCTCTTATAGCTTCCTTTGTAGCTTTGAGGTCATAGGGATCAACTGTCTTCACATACTTAACTCCTAATGCCTTCACAAGAGACTCAATATTTATTTCATTGAATTTCCTACCGGTTTCACTTCCCCCAGTTCCAGGATGTGGTTGATGTCCAGTCATTGCCGTTGTTCTATTATCAAGAATCATGATAAGAACATCAAGATCCTTGTAAACAGCATCTACAAGTGGCTGTAATCCATTGTGGAAGAATGTAGAATCTCCTATTGTTGCTATTATTTTCTTCCCCATTGCTATACTCTGACCGTTTGCTAAGCTTATACTCGCCCCCATTACATATTCAGTCCATATCACTTCTAACGGGGGAAGAAGTGATAGAGCATAGCATCCTATATCTCCGTGGACTGGGAGTTCATCCTTTTTGAATTTTAACTGCCTAAGGGCATCAAGCAAAGCCCTATAAGAGCCTCTATGTGGACAACCTGGACACATGGTTGGTGGTCTTGAAGGAGCTAATTTCTCAGCTTCTTCCACCTCTTTAGACTTCACGTACTCTTCCCCTTCATTACCAAGAATCTTTAAGAGGGCATTTCTTACAATTCTTGGAGTCAGCTCCCCTTCAAGAGGTAAATGTCCAGTTCTCTTCCCATAAATTGGGATCAATATTCCCTCGTCATAAGCAGCGATTTTGACTTCTTCCTCTAAAAAAGGAGCTCCATCTTCAATCACTATAGCCTTCTTGACGCTTCTTAAGAACTCCACTACAAGTTTTCTGGGTAGGGGATGAGGAGTTGAAAGTTTCAAGATCTTAAAGTTCTCTCCCATCTTTGAGGTGACTTCTTTAACATAGTTATAGGGTGCTCCTTCAGTTATGATTCCTATCTCTCCCTCTCCTTCGATCCAATTAAATGGAATACTCTCAAATTCAAGTTCAATCTCCTTTAATATTTGATTAAGCCATCTATGTCTCTCAAGATTGCCTTTCATTGAAGCTCTCACGTATCTCTGAATGTCTTTTTTAAATTTAGGCTCTCTATTAAGGTTAATAAAGTCGCCAACTTCAACATCTGCAGTGGTATGATTAACCCTAGTAGTTGTCCTGAAAATAACTGGGACTTTGTACTTCTCACTAAGCTCATAAGCGTATTTTACCAGATCATGCGCTTCTTGAACATCTGCAGGCTCCAATACTGGCAATAAAGCAATCTTACCGTAATACCTGTCATCTTGTTCTGTTTGGGATGTGTGAGGACCAGGATCATCCGCAACTAAAATAACTAATCCTCCTTCAACCCCAGAATAGGCCAAGCTCATTAAAGGATCAGCTGCAACATTAAGTCCAACACATTTCATAGTCACAAGGGTCCTAAGGCCAGTATACGCAACACCCGCAGCCTCTTCAAGTGCAACCTTTTCATTAGGTGCCCATTCTGCAAAAACTTCTGGGTTTAACCTAGCTATTGTTTCAATAACCTCAGTAGATGGTGTTCCTGGATAACCAGTAGCAAATGAAATACCACTCTCTAAAGCTCCATACGCAATCGCCTCATTCCCCATGAGAAGTTTTTTATTTGAAACTTTAGGGACAGCAACCGAGGACTGTGAATTCGCTATTTCCATAGACACCACCAAAGCTTTTTCAATTTAGGCCTATAAAACTTATAGTTCGGAAAAAAGATTTAAAAATCGAAAATTTTTAGACTCTTATCTCAAATACCATAAAAGTCCTGGCTATTGGGTTGGGGTAAACCTGCCACCCAAAATCTTTCTTCTCAATAAGCAATTCGCCATAAAGTCCGCCCTCTCGAGGGTCTAAACTCTCTCCAAAGATCCTATCGTCTTTTACTTCAACCTTCATATATCGTGGAAGGCCTATTCTAATAAAACCTTTCTCTAGACCATGTTCAATTCCCCATTTGACTGAATAGAGACCCGCATAGATCTCAGCTATTCTCACAGCCACACTTTCCTTTCCAATAGCAATCACTTCTATTCCTGTTTCTTCCCAGAATTTCTTCGCTAACGGCTGTAGATCTTTGCGTAAGCTGTGCCATATTGCCTTTCCTCTATCTGAGATTCTCAAAGCATCGATTGTAGGATCATCAAGCTTCCTAATCTCTATTCCCCCAAGAGTTGAGTCTAAGTGGACTACATCAGGTTTAACTTTCTTTGCAAGTTTTAAAGCTAAAAAAGCTTCATCTTTTAGTGCCTGTCGCCCACTTAAATCATAATCAAAGGGATTTGAATACCTCACAATACTTATTTTAGCTGTTCTGTATGGTTTTTCCACGAGAACGGCAGCAGTTGCTATAAGACCAATTGGATTATAGTTCTCATCAAGTACTGCTCCTCCAGTATCAGCAGCCACTATCCTCATAATCATCACTCTTAGGCTCTAAATGGGCAGCCTTAATCAACAATACTCCCGAAGAAGTATACGGATCCCATATCTTTTCAACTTCATCAAATACAATCCTCGCTCTAAAAAATGGAGCATCCCTAACAAACGTTTCAAACTCACCGCCCTCTCCAGCTATATGCACTTTATACTTTTTATTGAGCGCTTTTAATTCCTGGATGGCCCTTTCATCTATTTTTCTCCCAAGCCACTGCTCATTTAGGCCATATGCTGACACCCCAACTACTACCACATCAAAACCTGCCTTAATAATTTCTCTCATATACTCCTCTGGATCAGCTTGCCAGAAGGGAGCAAACACTTCTAATCCCAGTTCTTTTGCCACCTTTTCCACTCTCTCCCTTTGATATGTACTGGCTAACGCCCCAGCAACCACACCATCTATCTTCAATCCTTCTAATACATTCTTAAGATCCTCCACTTCTTTTTCTTTTTCCCCTTTTGTAAAGCCTTTTACAAGGGGGATCCCAATCGCCCTGGCCTGTAACTCGGTTAAGTGAATGTTTGGCACATGATACATATAACTCTCCTCACTTTCAGAATGCATACTCACAAGATATTTAACATCAAATCCTTGCTTTAATGCCCAGTAGAGAGCATATGTAGAGTCCTTTCCTCCAGAAAAAAGTACTGCAACTCTCATCTTCTATTCCCTCTTCATGTTTTTAACCTAATTAGGGTAGCACTTTAAAAAATTTTGGAAAACTAGAGAAGAAATTCTAAGGCTTTCTCAGTCTTCTTGTCAAAAAGAATAACCCTGCCCTCATTTGGAATTATAGTCACTTTCTCCCCAAATTTGAAGTGTTCTCCCTCTGGAGCAAAAACCTTCACAAAAACTTCACCATCTACTGCCACAGTGACTATTTGTTCTCTTCCAAGGGGTTCAAAGGAATAAACCTCTCCTTTAATGCCTTTCCCTTCTCCCTTAACAATCTCTGCATCATGAGGTCTGAATCCAAAGAGTGCTTCACTAATATTTAGTTTTTTGACGATCTCTCTATATTGTTGTGGTACTGGAATTATGCTCTGATAGATGTAGAGATTCCCTTCCTTTATTTCAGCTTCAACGAAGTTCATTGGTGGACTACCTAAGAATCCAGCTACAAACTTATATGCTGGTTTATAATACACCTCGTCTGGGTCCCCCACTTGAAGTATCTTTCCTTCCTTGATTATGGCAATCCTATCTGCCATTGCTAGGGCCTCTGCCTGATCATGAGTTACATAAACTGCAGTAATACCAAGCTCTTTTTGAAGTCTTTTAAGTTCCGCTCTGACCTCCAATCTAAGCAGGGCATCTAGATTGCTTAGCGGTTCATCCAGTAGTAAAACATCTGGCTCTTTAACTAGGGCCCTCGCTATTGCTACTCTTTGCTGCTGACCACCACTAAGTTGCCAAGGATATCTATCTAAAAGACGCTCAATATGCAACATTTTAGAAACTTCTCTAACCTTCTTTTCTATTTCCCCTTTTGGAGCTTTTTTAAGTTCAAGAGGGAAAGCTATATTCTTGAATACCTTCATATGGGGATAGAGAGCCCAATTTTGAAATACCAAACCTACATTTCTGTCTTTTGGAGGGATTTCTGTAACGTCCCTATCATCAAAGTATATCCTTCCAGCCGTTGGTCGATATATCCCTGCTATCGTATATAATAGGGTAGATTTTCCACTCCCTGATGGTCCTAATAATGCCATAAACTCTTTATCTTCTATTTTCAAATTGATTCTATCCAACGCCGTGAAATCCCCAAATTTTTTTGTAATCCCTTCCAATGTTATCATAACCATCTCCATCACCCTTTGATTCCTCCTGAATAACCTTGGAGGAGCAATTGTTGGGCCGTTAGGAAAAAGATTATAGTAGGTAAAAGATATAGCGTTCCAGCGGCTGCTATGAGAGGCATGTGTGAGTACTCTGCCTCAATGTTGGCCTCAATAAACGTTGCAAGAGTTTGGTCTATTAAAAATGTTCTTACATAGATCAAATCTTGCCAACCAGCTAAAAATCCAAACAAAGCTACCGCCAATATACCTGGTTTTATTAAGGGTAGCATTATCTTCCACCACACTTTGATCCTAGAGGCCCCATCTATTATTCCAGACCATTCAAACTCCCAGGGAATTGTATCGAAGAAACCTTTCATTAACCATACAGACATTGGAATTTCTAGAGCTGCTCTTGCAAGTACTACATAGAAAAATGAATAAATTCGAACCAGAGACGGATCTTGAGGAAAAGTCAGACGATAGAAAAGATAAACTCCTACAATCAATGCAACTCCTGGAAAAGCATGAAGTACAAGAAGAAGAAGCATCATTGCTTTTCTCCCTCTAAATTTCATTCTCGAGAGGGAATAACCAGCAAGTGTACTAATCAAGGTAACTATACCAGAAACTCCAAGAGCAACTACTAGAGTATTAAATGTTATTTTTAATATATTCTGACGTATACCTCCTGTTATGGCCAATTTCCCTTGAAAGACATTTACCCAATTTTCAATAGTAGGCCGAAAAGACTCTAGACTTAGATTAGTTATCATATCCTTGCTAAAGCTCGATAGAACCAGCAGAGCAAATCCTAATATAAGAGGGAGACTTGCAAAGATGATGACTGCTATTATCAGCCATTCATATCTCTTGGGCCTAGTTTCCACATCCCTCATTCTACATCACCCCTCGGCTCATGAATCATCCTTTCAAATTGGAGTACTTTTAGAGTAACATAACCGCCCATGATGCCAATTATGGATAATAAAACTGCTGCCGCTGCTGCCAAACCCTGGTCTTGTTCTCCACGTCCAAAAGCAGTGTTAAAGACATACAAAGCAAGTGTTGTTCCATAATCCCTATTCACTAAATCCCATTCAACTAGCAGGAAAAGGTGAGGATAAGTAGTGAGTAAGCTAAGGAACTGCCAGGTAAGGACGTAAAGAAAGTGCCATTTTAGCATGGGGATTAAAATTTTCCTTGAAATCTGCCATGCAGAAGCCCCATCTACCCTAGCCGCTATCACGAGTTCTCTAGGTATCTGATTTAACGCGGACGTAAAGACTATCATGCCAAAACTAACCCCTACAAGCCCATTAACAAAGATAATAATGCTCCACACTCCCCAAGGAGTTATTTGACCCCAGGGAATTGGCTCAGAGACAACACCCAACTTAAGCAAAATAGAATTCAATGTCCCGATATCACTCCCATGGAAGAAGTAGTACCACACTAAACTATAAACAGCTATTGGGGACATCCTGGGAAGTAGCCAGAGAAGCCTAATACTTGAAGCAGAACTCTCATTTATAAAGAACGTTCCTAATGCTAAAAGAAGTCCTCCAAAAACATTTATGAGGAGCGTTATCCCCACGAAAACAACAGTAGTTAGAAGAATCGCCCTAATCATAGGATCATGCTGAAACATGTGAAAGAGCCTTTGATAGTTATAAAGACCAACAATCTCACTCAAATACTTCTCCGTATTCCAGTTCCTCATTTTCGTGAAGCTTATATAAACAGTGAATACAAGGGGGATTAAATAGAATATGCCCACCATTGCTATCATCGGAGAAAGAAAAAAGGAAAGACTTCGAAGCTTTTCTCCCTTCATAAAGCTTCACCTCATGGGAATTGCCAGTCTTTTGGAATTTCTCCAATAACCTCTACGTTCTCGGCAAGCTCTGGGTCTGCATTTACTTTCTGGATTATATAATCAACACCTTCTTCTGGAGTCATTTCTCCTCTTAGTACCTTATCTAAAGCCTCTTTGAATATATCGGCCAATGCAGGATATTTTGGATGAGCTGGAGCGAACTTTGTATATTCTAGCATATAGCTCACGTCAGCAAGGAACTTGGCATTTATTGGATGCACTGTAGTTGCAACTATATCTTTCAGATTATCTTTCACTTCTTGATCCAAGTCTAGATTAAGACTCTTTAAGTCGTTAAGCCACTTTTCATCGCTAATAAGCTTCGCAGCAGCTTTTCTAACAGGCAAATGAGCACTTATTACACTGTGTATTGCATTTATATCCGGGTCACTTGCCTTTATTATCATTAAGAAAGCAAGCTCATGATATATTTCCTCCAGTTCTTCATATTTTGGATTTTGTTGACCTGCTTTGGAGTTTATCATCCATACAAAGGGTTGGCTCAGAGTCACTGGTTGTAGTCCTTTTTCACCAGCAGGGAATAATGTATAAGCAAACCATTTCTGGACTTCGTCGGGCTTTATAGGTCTTGGAGTCCCTTCTTTTCCATAGTAATCCTTCGTTTGCCACTCTGTCCAATACCATGTTCCACCAATGTCAAAGAGTGTCCTCCCTTCAACAATCGTAGGATGGATCTGTTTCGCCCAGTCCCAACTCATTATATCCTCTGGAAGAAGACCATCCTGAGCAAATTTCCACTCAACATAAAACCATTTGTAAATTGCAGGAACATCAACAACAAGCTTCTTAGACTCTTCATTGTAGAGCTTTCCACCAAAGGCGAAGATGAATTGAATTAAGTCTGGATGAGCAGAGCCTTTTCTGTGTATAAGACCCCATTCTGCCACTCCATTTCCTTTTGCTTTCTTTGCCCACTGATAAACGTCGCTCCATGTGAATTCTCCATTTTTAACCTTCTCTTCAATTCCCTCTAAATTGAAACCAATCTTTGCAGCTACGTCTCTCCTTATGTAAAGAGGTCTTGCCTCTGTATCTTGAGGCAACCCATATAGCTTTCCATCAAACTTAGAAGCCTCGATAAGGGATGGGTAGAAGTCTTCTATTACACTCTTGTATGCGTTGGCGTATTCTGTTATATCAAGAATGTAGCCTTCATCTGCTAGGGTTGGTAAGAATGCGTAGGAATTTACAAAGAAGTCTCCAGCCTGACCAAGAGGTTGCTTGCTAAGATACTCTTGATAAGCATCTTGAAAAGCTGCGGCATAATGTTTGTCGGTTATTATTATCTTTACATTAACACCATTCTCTTCCCAGATTTTGTTTATCCTTCTAGCTGCTTCAACAATCCCGTGAACTCTCATGACACTATTGGGGTCTCCAGAGCCCCATGCAGAAAACTTAACTTCGTTTATTCCGTTTTCTTCAAGAACCTTTCCTATAGCTACTGCATCTTTGAGAAAGTCTCCACTCAACTCAACAGTAGTTATTTTTGTCTCAGAAGTCTCTTGGCCACCAATGCACCCACTTGCCATCACTCCAAAAAGAACCACCAATATAACTACTGCTCCAAGTTTCCCTTTCACAACTTCCCACCTCCCGAAAATTTCGGAAGATTCAAAGGCCAAAAAGGCATAATGTTATTATAAGAGGAAGCCCAGTAGCAACTTTACCGAAGACATTTTTGGAAACTAACTCTTATAAACATTTACATAATCCATTTGAAAATTTTTCTCTTTAGAACAAAAGCTCATTTATCAGGCCTTTTTGTATCACTGAAAGTGTTATATACTGAAGATAAAAGATTATAAACCAAAAAATATTTAACGATTATAAAATAACTAGAGAGAGGTGATATGAATGGTGCGTGTGGTGATACTGGGTCAAGGATATGTGGGGAGTATTTTTGCTCTCGGGGTAGAGAGAATAAAAAACGGCGAATTAGGATATTATGGTATCCCTTTGGAAAATGATCTCCCCATAAAAATCGAAGATATTGAAATAGTTGGTAGTTACGATGTGGATAAAGACAAAATTAGAAAATCTCTCTATGAGATAATTGGAAACTATTGGGATGGCCACGTGCCCAAGAACCTAAAAAACATTGTTGTGAGAAAAGGAATTCACTTAAACAGCTTAAGAAATCTACCTTTTGAAGTTGAAGGACTAGAGGATGAGATGTCTCTTAAAGAAGCCGTTGAGACTCTTGTTAATGAATGGAAAAAGCTAGAGGTCGATGTAATAGTAAACGTCTGTACAACAGAAGCATTTGTTCCATTTAAGAACAAGGGAGACCTCATTGCAGCAATTGAAAATGATGATAGAGAGAGGCTAACTGCCACCCAAGTATATGCATATGCTGCAGCTCTTTACGCAAAAGAAACCAATGGTGCGGCTTTTGTAAATGCAATTCCAACCTTAATAGCAAACGACCCTGCTTTTGTAGAACTCGCTAGAGAGAGTAATTTGGTAATATTCGGAGATGATGGAGCAACAGGTGCCACTCCATTTACTGCAGATATTCTGACCCATTTGGCCCAGAGAAACAGATACGTTAAAGATATTGCTCAATTTAATATTGGAGGAAATACAGACTTTCTAGCCCTAACAGACAAAGAGAGAAACAAAAGTAAGGAATTCACAAAGTCTAGCATTGTTAAAGAGCTCCTTGGATATGATGCTCCCCACTACATTAAGCCCACAGGATTTCTGGAACCCTTAGGAGATAGGAAGTTCATTGCAATGCACATTGAATATGTAAGCTTTAATGGAGCAGTTGACGAGCTTATAATAAATGGAAGGATCAACGACAGCCCAGCCTTAGCAGGTCTTCTAGTGGATTTGGTAAGGTTAGGCAAAATTGCCATCGAAAGAAAAGAATTCGGAACAATTTACGAAGTAAACGCTTTTTATATGAAAAACCCTGGACCACAGGAAAAAGGCAACATACCAAGGATCATCGCCCATGAAAAAATGAGAACATGGGCAGGATTAAAACCAAAGTGGCTTTAGCTCTTTTTGATTTTTTCTTTTAGGAGGGCCCTTGCTATTCTAAGGACCTCCTCTGGAGCCTCTCTAAACCCTCCTCCTCTGGCTAAAACCTCACTCCCTCCTCCACTACCACCGACTTCATTGAGGACTTCTTTAAGGAGTTCATTCATTGCAATGTCTTTAACCTCCTTATTTTTTGCAAAAATCAAGTAATTTCTCCCCACTATTAATGCTACTGTATCAGGATTTTTATCTACAAAATAAACTACAAACGCTTGGGCGTCCTTCATAGATGCATCTTCTACAATGGAGACAACTCTTATCCCATTGATATTCTCAGCACTCTGTAGAAGTGCCTTGCTCTTCCATTTCCACGTCTCTCTCCTCAACTTGTCTTTTTCTTCTTCAAGAGTCTCAAGCTCTCTTTTAACTTCAAGTATTCTATTAAAAAGAGGCCTGTTTTTATTTAACATTTCACTTAGGCTTTTCCAATAGTCCTCTAATAGCTTGTCCAGATATATTAAGGCCCTATAACCACAAACAAACTCTATACGCCATATGTTTCTGGCTTTTTTATAAAAGTTAACTATTTTTATAAAACCAACTTCTCCGGTGTTTCTTACGTGTGTACCACCACAGGGAATTAAATCCACTTCATCTATTTTTATAATTCTAATTTTCCCTGTTACCTCTTTTGGAAGGGCCTTTCTAAGAGAACTCCTAATTTCTTCAGGGAGTTCGTCGTACTCGCTAACCTCCACAGGAACATTACTCCAAACAACTTCATTTGCCTCTAACTCAGCAGCAAGAAGGTGCTCCCATGTCAACTCCTCATCAAAGTTTATTTCTATCTTATTATAATCGGGAAAGATTTGAAACCCTGTTGTATCACTATTGTACATCTTCTTTAAAACAGCAGAAAGAATATGTTGGCCGGTATGCTGTCTCATGTTTTCATATCTCCACTCCCAATCAAGTTCAAGCTCTACATTTTCCCCAATTTGGGGGAGCCTGCCCTTGATCCTACCTTCATGCCAAATTTCCTCCTTTCCTTCTACCTTTCTCACATCAATTCTGAATCCTTCTCCTTTTATAATTCCAATATCACCCGGCTGGCCTCCTCCCTCAGGATAGAAGATAGTCCTATCCAATTTTAGTCTAATATTATCTCCATTAACTTCAATTCCCTCTATCTTTGCCACAGCTTCTTTTAAATATGGATCAGCATAAAATAACTTAACTGTCACATCCCTCACCAGAATAAAAATCTCAGTGAAAAGATAAAAAGATAACTAACCTTGAGCTTTAGCTTCAAGAAGAGCCTTAACTCTCTTCAATCTGAAGAAGTTTTCCCTTTCCATTTCGTCCAAGTGCTGGCTGATGTATTTCACAGTATCTTTCATTCTCGGTATGATGATATACTCCAAAGCATTCACTCTTCTTTTAGTCTTCTCTATCTCTTTTGCAAGTCTCTTTAATGTTTCTTCAATTTCTGCAAGGCGTATGGCCAATTCCAAAACCTCTTCAAATTTCTCTGCGGCAACATCTACTTTAGGAGAAGTTGAAACAAATGCATACCCTCTTTCATAAGGATCCCTTCTAAATCCTTCTGCTTCAATAAGAGGCACCGGGACTCCCATGATATTCCTTCTCTTTATATTTATCTCTCTATTAGGTTTAACACTTAGAGCCGTTTCACTTAATCTCACTATTCCCATATCAATTTCAGCCAACCTAAGTTGCTCAAAAGCCTCCGCTATTTTTTGATTAAGTTCTCTCCTCAAAGCTATTGCTTCATCGTAGATAGTAAAGAACTCCATTATAAGAGCATCCTGCTTCTCTTTAAGGATTTTGTGACCCTTTTCTGCAAGTTTTATTCTCCTCTTTAATCTAAGCAATTCCATTCTGGTTGGCTTCACTTTTAGTATTCCTGCCATTCAACTCACCTCAGTAGGAATAAAGAAATTAAGAGGAGTGTCTGTACTTTGGATGATACTTCTCTATGTATTTCCTCTCAACTCTCTTGAGTTCTGACTCTGGTAGTACTGAGAGAAGATCCCATCCAAGGTCTAAAGTCTCAAATATTCCTCTATCCTCATCATATCCCTGCGCAACGAACTCCCTCTCGAACTTATCCGCAAATTGTAGATATTTCCTATCAGTCTCTGAGAGAGCTTCTTCACCAACTACTGCCACAAGATCTCTTAAGCTTCTACCCTCAGCATATGCTGCATAGAGCTGCTGGCTGAGCTGTGAATGTTCTTCCCTAGTCCTTCCTTTTCCTATACCATCCTTCATGAGACGGCTAAGGCTTGGAAGAACATCAATTGGTGGGTAGATACCTTTTCTGTGGAGGTCTCTACTCAGAACGATCTGCCCTTCTGTGATGTAACCTGTAAGGTCTGGTATTGGGTGAGTAATATCATCATCAGGCATCGTTAATATTGGCATTTGAGTTATACTTCCCTTTCTACCTCTCACTCTCCCTGCTCTTTCATAAATTGTAGCTAAATCAGTATACATGTAGCCTGGATAACCTCTTCTTCCGGGAACTTCTTCTCTTGCAGCGGATATTTCTCTCAAAGCCTCTGCGTAGTTTGTCATATCTGTTAAGATCACAAGTACCTGCATGTCATAGTCAAAGGCCAAGTACTCAGCAACTGTAAGGGCCATTCTAGGAGTGATGATACGTTCAATGGCTGGATCATCTGCGAGGTTCAAGAACAATACAGCTCTTTCAATCGCACCAGTCTCTTCAAAACTCTTTTTGAAGAAGTTTGCTTCCTCATAGGTAATACCCATAGCTGCAAACACTACCGCAAACTGCTCTTCTTCTCCCAAAACCTTTGCTTGTCTTGCAATCTGAGCGGCAAGCATGTTGTGAGGCAAACCGCTACCACTGAATATTGGGAGCTTTTGACCTCTAACAAGTGTGTTCATCCCATCTATTGCAGAGATACCCGTTTGAATGAAGTCTCTCGGATATGCTCTTGCTACAGGGTTAAGGGGAGCTCCATGGACATCTCTTCTGTCCTCTGGAATTATCTCCGGTCCACCATCTATTGGCTCTCCTATACCGTTGAATACTCTCCCAAGCATGTCCATTGAAACTGGGACTTTAAGTGTCTCCCCTGTGAATCTTACTCTCGTGGTTTTTACATCTAAATCTCTTGTTCCTTCGAAAACTTGGACGATTGCTAGATCCTCTCTTGCTTCAAGAACTTGTCCCTTCCTCTTCTCTCCACCTTCAACTTCAATCTCTACAACTTCACCATATGCTACTCCTCTAACACCTTGGACAATCATTAAAGGACCGTAAATCTTGCTTATTGTGGAGTACTCCATAGCAGGCATTTTTATCACTCTCCGTATTTCTTAAAGAGTTCTTCAAATTGAGCCCTGGTTTTTTCTATTAGGCCGGCTATCTCCTCAACATTTGGATTGTACTTCATTCTTCCTATCTCTTCCCTAACGGGCAATTTTACAATCTCTTCAACTGGAATTCCTGCATCTACAGCTTCCATAGTGTACTTGTAAAAGTTGAGTATAACTTTCATCATTGTTATTTGCTTCTTCGGTGGGCAATAAGTGTCAACTTCGTGAAAGGCGTCTTGTTGGAGGTAATCCTCCCTAATCATCCTCGCTACGAGAAGAATAGCTTTCTCCCTTTCTGGCAGTGCATCTGGACCAACTATTCTGACTATTTCCTGAAGTTCAGATTCTTTCTGCAAAAGTGCCATTGCCTCGTCTCTCATTAATTTCCATTCTGAATCAACATTATTATGCCACCAATCTTTTATTGAGTCCACATAAAGGGAATAACTTGTGAGCCAGTTTATAGCTGGGAAGTGTCTTCTTCTTGCAAGATCCGCATCTAATGCCCAGAATACTTTAACAACTCTCAATGTGTTCTGCACAACAGGATCGCTTAGGTCACCACCTGGAGGTGATACTGCTCCAATAACACTAACACTTCCAATTCTCTCATCGCTTCCCAAAGTCTTTACTCTACCAGCTCTTTCATAAAACTCTGCTACCTTTGAAGCTAAATAAGCGGGATATCCTTCCTCACCTGGCATTTCCTCAAGTCTTCCAGAAATTTCTCTCAAAGCTTCTGCCCATCTTGAGGTTGAATCTGCCATTAAAGCCACATTATATCCCATGTCTCTAAAGTACTCTGCTATTGTAATTCCGGTATAAATTGAAGCCTCTCTTGCTGCAACAGGCATGTTTGAAGTATTAGCTATGAGCACTGTTCTCTCCATTAATGGTTTTCCTGTTCTCGGGTCCTTAAGCTTGGGGAACTCTTCAAGCACATCTGTCATCTCATTTCCTCTTTCCCCACATCCAATATATACCACAACTTCTGCATCACTCCATTTTGCAAGTTGGTGTTGGGTGACTGTCTTACCTGAGCCAAATGGTCCAGGAATTGCTGCAGTACCACCTTTGGCCTGTGGGAAGAAAGTGTCTATAGTTCTTTGTCCTGTAATAAGTGGAATTTCTGGAGGAAGTTTCTGTTTATAGGGCCTTTTTACACGAACTGGCCATCTCTGATACATTTTTAGCTCTTTAATTTCGCCGTTGGGCATTTTAACTTTTGCAATAACTTCTTCTATTGTGTAATCTCCTTCCTCAGCGATTTCAACGATTTCTCCGTTAACCCTTGGTGGAATCATTATTTTGTGCTCTATAATTCCCGTTTCTGGGACAGTTCCAATTATATCCCCCTCAACTACCTTGTCTCCTACTTTAACGGTTGGTGTAAAATGCCACTTTTTGTCTCTTGGAAGAGCAGGAGCTGTGAGTCCTCTACCTATAAAGTCTCCACTTTGGTCTCTCAATATCTCAAGAGGCCTTTGGATTCCATCATATATTGAAGTGAGCAATCCTGGTCCAAGTTCAACACTCAAAGATGCTCCTGTACCTACAACAGGCTCTCCTGGTCTAATACCAGCAGTTTCTTCATAAACCTGAATAACTGCTTTGTCACCTTCCAGCCTAATGATTTCTCCAATAAGCCCCAATTCACCTACTCTAACTACTTCATACATTCTAGAGCCTTTCATATCATCCGCAACGACTAATGGTCCAGTAACCCTAACTATCTTTCCCATTTCTTTCACCTCTTTATCTCAACACCTATGGCCCGTCTAACAATTTCTCTTAGTTGTTCTTCACCATATAATGACCCATATTTATCAGGAATTTGAAGAATTATAGGGAGTGTAACATCTGGAATCTCAACTTTTTGAGCTAAACGCTCTGTTATAAATATCACACCAATATCTTCTCTTTCTACCAACTCTCTTAGTTTATTTCTCACTCGCTCTATCTCAAGCGGTGCGTCTCCAAAAGAATACGTTTCATGAACTCCTGCAAGTTTGAAGCCAAGTGCTGTGTCCTTGTCACCCAATACTACTATCTTCATAGCTGGTCACCCACAATTCCCTTTATTATTTCTGGCTTTAGCCCATCCTCTATTAATTTAGCAATCGCCTTAAGCTTTCTAATTTCTGATTCTTTTTGAAGGATATAGCTTACGGGGGTAGCTATACTGAGGGGGTAAAATCTTGTAAGTTCTGCCATTTTTTGTTGGATATACTTGTCAAACGCTCTTTCAAAAGCTGATATATCTCCCACAACCTTATCTCGGACATCCTTCAATATTGGGGAGTATTCCGTAGAATCGAGTTCTGCTAGTGCCATTTCAATGTCCTCAACATTTAGTAGAGTTTCAAGTGTTCTCCTGTTCATCCTTCCACCTGGAATAAGAGATTTTCTGATTTTATCCGCGCTTAACCTATGCACTTTTGCCCTTAAGATTGTGATTAGATTTATTTTATCTATTTTCAAGTTCACAAACTCTTCAAGAATCTTTTTCTCCTCCGCCTTCCGAGAAGCAGCATATCCAAGAAGCTTGGAATAGTGTTTTTTATACAATTCAGTTTCAAATTCTTCCGAAGTTATCTCCTTAAGGAGTAGCCTTTGATAAGGTTCTTCATATTCCGTACCCTCAAGGATAACGAGAATTTCTTCTAAGGTCTTTGCCTCTGCCATTGCTTTTACCTTTTCCACCATGGTCCCCAACCCATGGACATAGTCTCTTGCAACTTCTCCTCTTAATTTGGCCTTAACTACTGAAGAAATGTTTCTAATGTCCCACTCTTCAAGAAGAAGTTGGAAGAATACCCTTGTTCTCTTTGGCAAAATTTTCATCATTAATCTGTATGTGTCTGCTAGAGATACTTCTAGAGCCTTGTCAATAGCTTCTGCATTTAAAGAAGTCAAATTTCCTAAATATGGTTTATAATCACTATCTTCTAAATTCATGACAAAGTTGTTAAGTGTTTTTGACTCAGCAAGTTCTCCTAGTTTTTGTTCAGTAAATAACCTCGCTTCCATAGCCTTAATCCTTGCATTAGGGTATGAATAGGGAGTATATTTCCACAATATCTGACCCGTTTTGTATGCTATCCATGTAAAAATCACTGCCAAGCTCGTGTCCAACAGTGCAGTTATAGTTCCTACTTCCACATTCCTCACCCAAATAAGATTTTTGCTATTTTAGCCCTTAACTCAGATTGAAGTCTCTCCATCCTAGCCTCAAAAGTGTTATCTATTCTTACCGTTTTTGTAGAATTTTGTATGATCACACCACCTAGTGTCTCCACAGAGTCCCCAAGTGAGATTTCTACGTCTTTACCAATCTTTTCTTTTACAATCCGTTTTACTTCTTCCAAATGTTTCTCTATCAAAGAAAGTGTCCTCTCATTTGAGGTGAGCAGCACTTTTTCCTCTTCAAGCTCCTGAATTCCATTGAGTATCAGGTCTTTGAGTACTTCTAAATACTCTTCTTCTGGAATTGAAGCTAACCTTTCCTTCATGGAATCTATAACCTCATTAATTAGCTCTTCTTGAAGTGCAAGCTTCCTCCTCCTAACCTCAAGCTTTGCATTTGCTATTATCCTCTGTTTTTCCAGTTCCGCTTGGGTCTGAGCCTTCCTAATGATCCAATCTGCTTTTGCTTTGGCTCTTCTCTCAGCTTCTTTTTTAATCTCCTCTGCTTTATGTTCCGCCTCTTCTAAAATGTATTTTATTTTCTGTTCTGCCTCTCTGTTAATCTCCTCGATAATTAGCTTAGCTCCTTCCATTAGTGACTCCTCCTTGAAATGTTAGGGAGAAGGCTCAGAAGCCAACTCCCGTAATTATGAGGATCAACGCACCGACCAAACCAAAGATAGCCATTGTCTCGGCCATAGCAGCAAAGATAATTGACTGTGTGAATGTCTTGGGGTTCTTTGCAGTAGCTCCAATACCCGCTGATGCAATAATACCCTGTGGAATTGCTGATAATCCTGTTAACCCAACAGTTAAACCAGCGCCCAAAAGTATTGCCGCTTTAATTAAATTATCTATGGTACTTTCAGCAAATCTGAAGGTTCCTCCAAGTATTCCAGAGACTAGAGCTATAAGGAAGAGAGTAATCAACCCATAAATACTCTGGGTCATTGGTAAACCTTGGAGTACCAAGGCGTTTCTAAAGTTCTTTTCATCTTCAGCAACTGCTCCAGCTGCAGCAGCTCCAGCAATACCAACTCCAAATGAAGAGGCAGCTCCAGCAATACCAGCCGCAAGTGCAGCACCCAATGCAACGTAAACTATTGGTTCCATATTCCTACACCTCCTAAATCTCTAATTCAAGTTCGGATACTTCTCTTTTAGCTTTAAACGGCTCAAATTTTTTACCTTCACCTGAATAGAAGGTTCCAAAAAACTCAACATAGTGTAAACGCAAAGCGTGAACAAATGCCCCAAGGGCGTTTATAGCGGTTGAAAATATATGACCCCCAATAAAGACCACGGCCCCTACCGCTATTCCCAATGGTACAGGCCCAACTTTTATCCCCCATATTAATTGAACAATTATGTTTATGACCATTGCTATCCCTGCAGTTGCTAGTGCTAGTGCCATTAAACGTGCATAACTAAGCCAGTTCCCCACAAATCCAAAGAAATTGGAAATTGTCATGAGGAACCTCATTGGTAGTGGCAAATCACTTCTGAATTGGGATATTACGAATAGTATAAATCCAAGTCCAAAAACGACCTCTCCTGCGAGTATGCTCATCACGTTGGCCATTGCTAATGCTAAGAGGGTCACTCCAATGATTATCAGCATCCAAGAGAGCTGGTCGAAGATAGCATCCTTCACTTCCCCATTCCTGAACTTTACTATGAATCCCAGAGTATATCCTATAAACAAGTGAATAAGCCCTATTGCCAGTGCTAACCCTAAAACTGTCAGTGCACCTCTTAATGGATCCAATAATGCTGGAACGTTTATTCCAGCCCTTTGGAGAGCATCCCCAAAATAGCTACCAAAGAGGACCCCCATTGTGATTGTAAAGAAGGCACTCCAGACCAAGATATTTGAAAACTTATAGGTCCCATCATTTAGTTTTTTGTGACCTTTAATCAGCAAAGCTGCCACAGTGGCTATGATCAGCCCATAAAGGAAGTCTGTAAGCATGAAACCAAAGAAGAATGAATATGTAAACGCCAGTATTGGGGTGGGATCTAACTCATTATACTTTGGAACCCCAAACATTTCAGTTAACAGTTCAAATGGCTCTATAAATCCTGGGTTCTTGAGCTTAATCGGTATTTCGTCAAGTTCCTCCTTTGTTGGAGCTTTTGTATTAACATACACCTTTCCGTGAGTTATTTTTTCGATGCCCTCTGTTATATGGGGCACATGTTTCTTAGGCACCCATCCTACAAGTGCAAATGTCATGTTGGTTCTCACCAGATTACCTAGCATGTTTGCTTTCTCTCTTTCATTCTCCATAAGTTCTTGGTAAAATACAAGCTCGTCATGGTACTGTTTTGCAAGGGTTCTAGCCTCTTCTTCAACAGATTCCAGCTCTTGTTTCTTTAACTCCATCTCCTTTCGAAGGTCTTCTATAGCTTCCATTGGTTTACCCTTTACATCCGGCACCTCGAGACGTTCAAAGGAGTATTTTGCAAGGAGTGGGTTAGCTTTATCATAATCTTTTTTCAAGATAGCAAAAACGACCAGATATTTTCCTTTTAATTCCTTTGACACATAGGCAATTCTATTTTGTAGGGTGGTGAGTAGTTCTTTAATTAGAGGATCAAATTTTTCTCTTTCAATAAAACCAACTGCTATCTCTACACTCTTCGTGGGCTTAAGATATTCTATTTCCAAATCAATTGCAGCAAGCAATTCCAAGATTTCTATCTCTGTTTTTATCCTCTCTAGTTCTGTGTTTAGAGAGGTTATTTTAGCCTCGACTTCTTTAATTTTAGGTTCAGCAATTTTTAGAAAAGACTCTATCTCCTTTATCAGCTCTTCTATCCCTCTGTATTTATATCTCTTCTTTGACTTTAATTGTGGAAAAATAAATGCTTTAAGGCCTCCCTGTACCCCTTCCTTATAGTTACCCAAGAAATCGATTAATCTCGAAAGACTTATACTGTAAGATGCTGCTTTTCTGTAAAATTCATTAGGAGCATCTCTTTGAGCCAAACTTATTTCTATTTCCCTGATCTCCAAAACTCCTTCTTCATGAAGGTAAGTAAGAAGGGAATCCTTATAACGGTTTAAACTGAGAATCTCGATCTTCACCATTTCTTCAGGTTTAAACATACATCATCTCCCTCTAATGAGTTTTACTGCCTCATTAATAGCTTTCTCAAAATTTTGTTCTGCTTTGAGTTTTATCTCTTCAATCTCCTCTTCTCCATCCTTTGTAATCTTCTCTGCTTCAACCTGTCCTTCTTTCCTTTTCTCTTCTATTAAAGAGTTTGCCTGTTTTTGGGCCTCATTTATTATTTGCTCTTCAATCCTTCTTGCTTCCTCCTTTGCTCGGTCAATTATTATCTTTGCATCTCCTTTTGCTTTTTCAATCCTTTCTTCTGCCTTTTTCTCCGCATCTACAATTTCTTTAATGATTGTCTCCATGAAAAGCCCTCCGATGAAGTTAATGAAAGTAACCGTTTCAAAGGAGTGTTAAGTGAATACTTTAAATAATTTATGCTCAAAAGTGCACAAAGAAGAACAGAAAAGATGAAGATTTTTGCATAAATGATAAAACAGAAATAAAGATTCATATTCACTATTGAACATTAGTCAACTCTGACCTTCACTGGTTTTCTTTCGCTCAAATACAGTTTTAATATCCTTTAATACTGCATTCTTTGCAAAAACCACTACTTCTCCTTTCTTTGGTAATTTCGTATCCCCTGATGGGATAATCAGATTTCCCTTCTCGTCATATATTGCAACTATAAGAGAGTCCTTGGGCAAATTAAGCTCTTTAACAACCTTTTCTGAGATCTCACTTCCATCATTCAATGGAAACTTTACAATTTCTGCACCTTCTCTTGGGAAAAGCACTCTATCAAAGCCAGGAATTGTTATGCTTCTGAAAATGTAGTTGGCCGCAATTTCTTCGGGGCTTATGACCACATCAAAGTATTTCTTTAAATCTTCAACCCTTTCAAAGACTTCCTTATTCTTAGGCTTGCTTATTCTGAGGATGGTCTTTATTTTGGGATTCAAATGCTTTGCAAGGATACATGCTAAAATATTTGCATCATCCCTACCAGTTAAAGCCGCAAACGTATCTGCCTGCTTAACATTAGCCTCTTCTAGAGTTTTCTGATCTGTTGCATCTCCTTCGAGTACAAGCCCATTAATAAGGAAAGATAGTTCCTTAGCTCTTTCTTTGTTTATGTCAATTATCGTAACATCGTGCCCTTCATTTTCCAACATTTTGGCCACAAGATAACCAACCCTTCCAGCACCCATTATCACAACAAACATTCAACGTCACCTCTCCTCAGCGAGGAGTATTTTCGCGATTTCAGCATATGCTGGCCTTGTTATTAGTATTCCCGTTATTGTACCTACAATGGTACTGAATGCAAATCCTCTAAGTCCACCAATAAAGTACCAGAACAAAAAGAGCATTGCAATAATGGTAGTTGTTGCAGATGCCCATATAACAAAAAATGCCCTTCCCATTCTCTTTAAGATACCACTTCTTTTTGTTATTTTCTCCCTTTTTACTCCTCCCAAAAGTTCATCAGTTATCACAATTTGTTGATCTACACTCGTCCCTATGAGAGCTATTATACCTGCTATACTTGGAAGATCAAGATCCCACCGAATAAGTGCAGCAAATCCTAAAATCGCAAGCACTTCGCTTAAACTTGTTAAAACTACTGGAATTGCTATCTTAGCTCTCCTATAGTGGAAATACACTATAACTCCCACCATTATAAGAGCCATCATACCTGCTTGTACCACTTGTTTTTTGAATTGTTCCCCTAACGTCGGAGATATATAATTAACTCCCTCCAGAGATACCTTAACTGGAAGAGAACCACTTTCAAGAACTGTCCTGACAATTTTCGCCTGTTCTATGGCAAAAACATCTTGACGAGTTCCTCCAATTGAGATTGCTAATTCAGTCCGTGGTTCTCCTGTTGTGAGGCCTTCTTGTAGCTTATATGGACCATACAAACCTATAATCCTCCTAATAAACTCGTCTATAGCCTCTCCTGCACGTGGTTCTCTTTTTTCTACTTTTATTCCAAAGTTTCTCAACTGAGATTCGAGATTACCATTAATCCCAATTAAGATAACCTTTTCTTTGCCTTCTGCAAGTTTAGCTATTTCTTCTGCAGTCTGATTTCCATATGCGATAACATCAATATTAAATGCCTCTTTGAGTCTCTGGGGAAGTGATTTAGCATCTGGTACAAATTGAAACTCATTTATCATAACCATAACCGCGTAGACATCTTGGGAAACTATTAAAACCGAGTTCACAGGAGGGTCAAGGAATATATCTACCGGATATCCGACCTTTCCAAGGGCGAGTTGAGCAAATTTTTCTGCAGCTTCTTTTGAAATCGAGAATGGAACTATCCAAGCACTTTTACTTGCATCGTAACCCACCTGGTCAACTCTTTTAATGTCCTCTCCAGTAGCAAAGATTACTCCATTAAACTCTGCATAGAATACACCCTGACGAGTTATTGTATTTATAATGTTATCCACTTCTTTATCACTTACTCTAGCCACACTTATTTTAATTGTATTATTCCCCCAAGGTTCTAATTTGATATCTTTAACTCCTAGAATATTCAATCTTTCTTCAAGAGAATTTTTGACCTCTTCTAGAAGTACTGTGTTGTTTTCTTCAAGAACAACTGTTATTTCAACGCCGCCACTAATATCAGTCCCATAGCTCAATCCTCCAACAACTGTATCACCAATGGTAAATCCTCTAATGAGAGTCAATGAAACAACGACAGTAAGTATAAGAAAGATTACTTTTGTCTTTAAAAGAACCTTTTTCCAGTTCATTTTTTCTCACCTCTATAGATGTACCATCTCAGAACTCCAGCATTAAGTATCCACGTGTTCATAAAGTCCGCGAGAAGTCCAAAAATAAGGACACTCGCTATCATATCTATGACTTCAGCTTGAGAAAGCAACCATAACGAAGCCAAGGCTCCAAGCGTTGTAGTACTCATTGTAAATCCTGTGGAAACTGCTGAAAAGTAAGCATCTTCTATAGTATCTTCTTTTCTCCTTAAAAGTTTAGTAGTGAGCAGAATGTTGCTATCAACGGAGTATCCTATAAGTAGTAGGAGAGCTGCTATAGTGGCTTGACGTAATTCAAGTCCAAAAATGCTCATTAGTGCAAGTGCTATTGTCATGTCTGAAAGAGCCGAGAATACCACTGTCAGAGAAGGTATGGGATCTCTGAAGAAAATAAAAACAATAATAGCCATTCCAATAAATGCCAATATTACTGCTTTTAATCCCTGGTGTTGTGCAGTTTTTGAGATTGCTGCTCCAACTTTCACAGGATGCATTTCTGCATTTGGATATTCAGAACGTAAAATACTCATTATCTCAAGAGGATCTGTATCTAAAGGTGCTCTTATCTCTATTTTGGTTTTTCCGGTAGGATCAATTATCGCCCTAGCAGTTACATCAAAATTATTCTGCTTAAGAAATACCTCGACTTCAGAGGCACTTGCATCAACTCCATAAATTGTTATTGCAACTCCTCCTCCAAGATCTATTCCAAGGTTTGGAAAGTGAACTGCGAGTATTAAAACTGCTACAAGAAAAACAATTAGTGGATAGGTTATCATTTTTTTAGGATCAGTAGCAGCAAGCTTTTTGAGAGTATTCTCAAGCATCCTGTTCACCTCTTACGTGGTTTTTAATGTACGGCATTGTCTTTTTAGATACTCCACCGTAGCATTTAAAAATCTATTCAATAGCGCACTTACTAGACACGCAACTTTTAAAACCTAAGGTGAATAACTGGATTAGGTGATGCTCATGGACACTATTGGATATCACTACGTGGTTGAGGCTTCAGGATGTGATCCAGAAGTTTTGAAAGACCCTAACAAAATAAGAGAGATTTTCATCGGTGCAGCGAAAGCAGGAAACATGGAGATAAAAGCCAGCTACTTCTTTAGGTTCTCTCCGACTGGGGTTAGTGGTGTAGTCATTGTCGCTGAGAGTCATATATCAGTCCACACATGGCCCGAAGAAGGTTATGCGGCACTAGATGTTTACACATGTGGAGAGAAAGCAGACCCGGAGAAAGCCGTGGACTATATTCTTGAACAATTCAAGGCCCAATATGCTCACGTCTCAGAAGTCAAGAGAGGTATTAAGGAAGAAGAAGGCACTTTTACCCATATGATACTAACTTGGGAGGAAAAACTTGATAGAAGAAATGAAAGGTAGTCATTCAAGAAGCTTTTCAAGTTCCATCCTTATTTTCTCTATCTTATCCTTGATATTCTCAAACTTGATCTTATAAGCCTCAAGCTCTTCGATTTTCTGAACTAAAGACCTCTTTTCTTCATTTAATCTTTTGATTTCTTCCTCTTTTTCGCGAAGCTGGTTTTCCAGCCTTTTAACTTCCTCTTCGAGCTGTTTAAGCTTTTCTTCCTCCACTCTTTTACTCTGGAGCTCCATGAGTTTTAGTTTAGTTTCCATCAACTCCTTCTCAATATTTTTCTTCTCTTTTTTAAGTCTCTCAAAGTCCACCCTTGTTTTTTCAAGTTCCTTTCTTAATCTTTCTATTTCTTCTTGGGCCTTTTCAGCTTCCGCAAGTTTTGCAATCTCTTTCATCTTCTCAAGTTCTTTTTTGACAGTCTCATACTCTAATTTGAGCTTCTCGTACTCTTTCATCAATTTTTCATACTCCTCTTTTGCAATGACTTCCTTTAGTCCGCCCTTCTCAATTATTTCAATTGTTTTTATTAATTCATCCAGCTTTCCCTGCTTGATTAGTTCGTAAGTCTCCCTCACCAGCTGACCTGCCTTGCTTTCACCTTTAAGATGTTTTCTTATGGTCTGCTCCGTTCTTCCAAGCTCCCTTGCGATTTCACTTGTTATCATTCCTGCTTTTTCTCTTGCTATCGCTCCAGCTGCAACTGCCAGACTATCAACCCACGTCAACCTCTCTGCTGAGTCCTTAATTAACTCGATAACCTCTGGCCTAAAGAGAGTTGCAAAGAGAAGAATACTCTCTAATTGGTGAATCTCCTGTCTTCCGATTGGATTAAGGGGTATTTCTATTTCCATCCCCTCACCCCCTCAGATTTCTACGATTCCACCTCTCTTCAGTATTTTGTTTGCATAAACTATAATTCCCTTATCTGTTATATCAAAGGGATGTCTCCTCATTGAGTGACTTGTACCTCTCATTTTCCATACTGTAAGAGAACGTTTGAGTTCTCCATCGATTTCGTCTAGATCTAACCTTATAATACCATCAACTCCATGCTCTACTCCAGGCCCACCAAATCCTCTTTCTCCAACGCTAATCTGGCTCACAAATATACTTGTACACCCTGTTCCGGCTAAAACTCTTTTTAACTGTAGAATTATACTTCTCGCTATGGCCGGCTTGTTTATATAAAGGGTTGTTACAGAATCTACCACTACCCTCTTAGCGTCTATATCCTTTATGGCCTGTCTGAGAACATCAATAAACTCTCTGAGGTCTGTCAAATCGTGGACTATATATTTCTCATATTCCCTTGATCTCCCAATCCCTGCTGTAAAAGCATCCACCATAGCAAACATTCCTTGGTCCTCATAAGGCCTAATATCCCAACCAAATTGGGCCATGTTCTGTCTAATCTGAACTGGATGTTCCTCTAATGCAACATAAATTCCTGGTTCTCCTTTCTGCAGCCCATTCCACAGGAATTGCTGGCTAAAAATCGTCTTTCCTGTTCCTGGACCTCCACTAAGCAGAACTACGTTCCTTTCAGGAATTCCACCATGAAGTATTTCATCCATACCTGGTATCCCTGTTTCAACCCTTTTTATCACTTCTATCACCTCCTATGGAGATTGTTGATAAGTTTTATAGGATTTCAAGAGAACAGTGATTTTAGTTACCATTTGGTATTATATTAAGTAAAAGTATTTAAATTTTACGGTGCTTAGAAATGATGAACAACTATAAATAGCCCAGATTATATCCAAAAGACCCATTTCAGGGCAGAAAGGACATTAAATGATGTATCAATCTTCCTAATTTTATCGCAAACTTTATAAATTGAGACCTAATTTAGTGTTATTGGCGGGGGCGTGGTGTAGCCTGGTCTATCATCGCGGGCTCCAGAGGTGTGAAGACGAGCGGGTTTGCTGATTTGGGGATGAGCCTTTGGAGCTCTGACCCGGAGAAACCCGCGGACCGGGGTTCAAATCCCCGCGCCCCCACCATCCCACGCTCTTCTGAGAAAAGTTAAGAAGAAAACTTAGGGGGCTCATACAATTCCTCGCATCATCATAAAATCAGAAAGGAGAACGGTAATCATCGCCCCGAAAATTCAGAGCTCTTCTTTAACTGTTACAAACGAAACCATTGTTACGGTCTGCCCTACTCCTTTAACCTCTCTAAGTTTGTCAACGACAACTTTTCCTATCTCCTCAGCTGAGGGTGCCCTAATCTTTATTAAGAGATCCCATTCACCAGCAATTATGTGAACTTCATGAACTCCTTCAATCTGTGCAATTTTTTTAGCCACTTCTCTTTGAGAAAGTCCAAATTCCGGGTCATACCTAGCTAAGATAAATGCTGTAGTCCCCAAGTTAAGCTTTTTGTAATTAGGTTTGATTGTGAATTTTTCTATAATTCCTTCGTTAATGAGTTTCTTAATTCTATAATGCACAGTCGTCCTTGGAATTCCAAGTTTTTTACTTAGAGTAGCGATGTTTTCCCTTGAGTTCTCTTTAAGCTCTTTAAGCAGTTTTAAATCCACAGCATCAATTGCATCACTCATCCAAATCCCCCACATAATTGTCATATTTCCAACAAATTACCGATAGGTATTGTCAATTAACTCTTTTTAAGGTTTTCTTTTAACCATCTTGCAAATTCTGTCAATGCCCTACCCCTATGTGAAATCTTGTTTTTCTCACTAGTGGTCATCTCAGCAAATGTTTTAGTACTTCCTTCTGGCAAAAAGATTGGATCAAACCCAAACCCATGCTCCCCTCGTTTTTGATCAATGATCCTTCCATATACAATGCCCTTAAAGAGATGTAACTCTCCATCATAATATCCAATTACACTTTTAAAATAAGCTTTCCTATTTTCTAGCCCCACCATTAACTTTAGTATCCCCTCATTTCCGAGAGTTCTATAAACGTATGCAGAATAAACTCCCGGAAAACCATGAAAAGCCTCAATAAAAAGGCCTGAATCGTCTATGAAAAAAGGTTCATCAAAATAGTCCTTCAACCAATTAACCCCAAAAGCCACAACTTCTTCAAGAGTATTTGCTTGTATCTCTGGATATTCCACTTTTTTTTGTATAACTTCAATCCCAAGGGGGGAAAGATAGCTTCTAACCTCGTCTAATTTTCCTTTGTTAGATGTTACAAAAATCATCCTCATGTTTTCCACCTACTCATCAAAAGAATTAGAAAGTTAAAAAGATTGAGCTCAGTGCTCCTCATCTTAGTGAAGGATTTCAATCAATGGTATATCCTATCTTCTCCACTAATTCCCTCCTTTCTTTCTTCTGTTCAGCAGTTTCAATCCTATTGGCAGCTTTTCCATCAACTATTCCAAGAACGGACCTACCAAGCTCAGTTTCAGCAACTATAACCTGCAATGGATTTTCACTAGCCCCATAAACCATCACAACTGCTGGATGATTCTTAACTGTGTTTAGCACATTTATTGGAAACGCATCTTTCATAACTATAACAAATACATGTCCAGCCCCAATTTTTAAAGCATTCTTTGCTGCCACTTCCTCTAGTTCTTTATCATTCCCAGTATATCTGGTTAACTGAGGCTTTGCCTCATTCATAGCAATTCCAAACTTTATTCCTGGTACTGCAGTTAAAAGTGCTCGAGCTAAGTCATCAACAGTAAATATTGAGAAGTTCCCTTGACCAATTATACATTCAGCGCCTTCTGGTTTTTCCACATTAACAACTTCAATCTTGACCATTTCACCCACCCCTTATTACATAACATTCTATACATAAAACTTTTTTGCACAATTATGTGAACTACCCCACTCTTTTGGGGGCTTCCTGCTTCATCGGGAAGACTTGCCCCGTGACGACAGCCTGATAAGGCACGACACGGGGTAGAGGTCTTCCCTCCACAGGCAATCCAGGTCGTCCCAACCCTTCATCCAAGCCCTTCTTTAGAATATTGAACGAAGCGTTCAAATCCCTGTCCAGCTCAACCCCGCACTTCGGGCACGCGAAAACTCTATCAGAAAGCTTCAACTTCTCAACGACGAAACCACAGCGGGAGCAAGTCCTTGAAGTGTAGGCTGACTTGATGAAAACAACCCTCCGACCGGCTCTCCCAGCCTTGTCGGAAAGTATCTTAACGAACTCCTTCAAAGCCGAATCCAGAAAACGGCGTCTAAAACTCCGGGAAGAGTTGTTCTCCACGATGTTTTTAGCGCCCAAATCCTCAAGAACGATAATATCATAATTCCTTACATAATAGAGGGCAAGCTTGTGGAGGAAGTCCCTCCTCTGATTGTAGAGCTTTTCATAAGCTTTAGCCAGCTTTACCCTCGCCTTCTCCCAGTTCTTTGAACCCTTTTGCTTCTTTGAAAGTTGCCTCTGGAGTTTCTTAATCCTCTCAAGGGACTTCTCCAAGAAGAGCGGGTTTTCGAAGGCGTTCCCGTCGCTGTCCACGGCGAAGTGTTTAACTCCAAGGTCTATTCCCACGGCCCTTCCAGTTTTTGGAAGCGGTTCCGGTTCCTCCTCAACTTGAAAGATTGCGTACCACTTTCCGCTTCTCGTCCTCTTAATGATGACGCCCTTTACTTTCCCCTTAATCCTACGGTGGAGCTTGATGGGGATTTCCCCGATTTTTGATAGGTGCAGTCTCTTCCGCTTTTCATCGAGTTTGAAGCCGCTCTGGTTGTAGTTTAAAATCTTCCAGCTGTTTGGAGACGTTTTGTAGCGTAGTTTTCCAACTTTGTGGCCTTTTTTCTTGAGTTCTTTTAGAGCCGTTAAGTTCGACCAGAGTTGATGGTTCACCATCTGAAGAACCTTTGAATACACGCTGTTAAGCTTGGGGTTTTCCTTTTTCAGTTCGACGATGAGCCTTTGAGTATCATACTTCCGGAGATTTGGATTCTCTCGTTTGGCTTTCAAGAGTTGGTTGTAGAGCCATCTGCATAGTTCCATATGCTGGAGCATTGTTTCCTGCTGGGTTTTTGATGGGTAAATGCGGAAGCGGTAGGCGAGCATCACTTTTTCTCACCTTGGCTCTCAACGTATGCTTTGAGAATGTCAAGCGTCATATGAAGTATTTAAGGGTTTCGGGCTTTCATCCCCTCCCTTTCGGAAGAGGACTTCCCGCCCGAGGGGTTAAAAAATTCTCCATCAAGCGGACAATACTCAATTCCATAAATATCCCCAGATGCCCTATACTCCAAAGCCCGACAATCATGACATATAGAAGCAAATGGACACCCATTACATGCCTCTAAAGAGGCTTTTTTTAGTTTCCAGAATCTCTTAAGTTTGCGTTTTCTAAGCATTTGTTTGAGAGTCATCTGTTTTATATTCCCTCCGATAAAGTTCCTCAAAAGTGGACAGGGAAGAACAAACCCCTCTCCCGTAATCGCGAGAGTACCACTCAAACATGGGTGGTATTTAGGTGTAGGAGTATATACCCTTTTCACCTCCATGAGGTCGAAGTCAACTTTTCTTAGAGAACCTGGAAAGAGCAGATCTACATAAATTTCACCATAAAATGGAATATCAAAGGCCCTTTCTACATCTTTGCTTTGCACTATAAGAAGCAAAGCGTGAGCATCTTCCAGCATAATAGCTTTTTCGACATTTTCCTTTGAATACTCTAACTCCACAATGGGCTTCACACCAGGAGAAAGAGAAATCTTGTTAAAATCCTCAAGCTTTACAACTGCATATACATTCTTAATATCTAAGGAAGCCGCATAGTTGCTTATTTCCTCAAGAGTCCTTAGATCATCATAATTGGTAAGATACAAATCTCCACCTGAGATCAAAGAGAACTCATAGAGTATTTCCTTTATCCGATCCACTTCCACTGGATCTTCTCTTAGTATGAATCTATTATTACCAATACAGCCTATGGATCTTGGAATTCCAGTTATTTCTGAAAATTTCCCTTTTCCTGCTCCAAGTTGCACTATGAGTCTCTCCAGCTTTCCTGTATGTTCTTTTTCAACCCATGGTGGTTTACCAAAGGCGGTGATATTCTTGGGCCTCGGCCACAAGATATTATTTCGAACTGTTTCCATTCAACCACCAAAAAAGAGAGAAAATAAGCTCCTTTATTAATCTTACTATTTTAAGTTGTTTTTTATTTACGAGAATTTATGATTACATTATACGACTAATGATTCCTCTTGTACATTACTGCCTTCTCCCCTTCAATCCAAAACTCACCTTCATTGGTAACTTCCTTTTTCCATATAGGAACCCTCTTTTTTACCTCATCAACTGTCCACATACATGCTTCAAAGGCCTCTTTCCTGTGTTTTCCCACAGCAACTATTAATATTGTGTTCTCTCCTATATCCAGCTCACCATACCTGTGCCATATTAAAATATCAAGTATAGGGAAATTCCTTAATGCCTCTTCCCGTATTCGTTCCATTTCCTTAATAGCCATTTCCTCATAAGCCTCATAAATTAGTTTTTTCACGTGTCTCCCATGACTCTCATCCCTCACTTTCCCTAAGAAAATAGCTATTCCTCCTGCTTTGGATGATGATATAAGCTCTATTGCTTTGTCAATGTCGAAATCTTCCGGTTTCTTGAAAAGTTTAATCTTCAAGATCTATCACCTCAAAAGAGTTATGCAGTAAGTCAACTATAAGCAATTTATTGGCCAATACCTCTCCATACCCAGTAATAAGTTTAACAACCTCCATTGCCTGGATTGTGCCAATAACCCCTGCAGTGGCACCTAAAATTGGAAACTTCTCTTTTTTCTTTGGAGGTATAGGGAAAATTTCTTTAAGACTTTTTGTTTTACCTGGAATTATTGTTGTTAGCTGACCATGAAGTCCTTCTACAGCACCATGTACAAAAGGAATACTCCTTCTCTGAGCAAAATCATCCAGAAGATACCTAGTCTCAAAGTTATCCAAACAGTCAACCATCACATCTACCTCTTTAATAATCTCATCGATATTTTCCCCAGTTAATTTTTCAGTAAAAGCCTCTACCTTTATATCAGGATTAAAGCGTTCAAGCTTCCACTTTGCAGAAACAGCCTTAGGGTTCTTTCCTAAATCCTCCTCCCAATGGAGAATCTGTCTATTTAGATTACTTAGTTCTGGAGTTTGTTCATCTATAAGGAGGAGTTCCCCAACTCCTGCAGCAGCTAGATAATAAGCAACAGGACTTCCTAATCCCCCTATTCCTATAATAGCAACTTTACTCTTCTTTAGTTTTTCCTGTCCCTCAACCCCAAATATCCTAATTTGTCTATCATACCTCTCAAGTTCTCTATTACTTAACATTTCATCCACCACTTGTAGGAGGGAACAAAGCTATCACATCTCCATCTTCTAACATTTCATCAAAAGAAGCATAGCGACCATTCCTCGACACATTTACATCTGCTTCATCATTGTAATCTTCACCAAAAACCTCCTTTTCGAGCTCTGGATGAAGATTTTTTATATGTTCAATTAGATCACTTATTGTGCTACCCTCAGAAAGCTCGATAATTTCTTCGTTAACCCCGGAAAGCTCTCTAAAACGAGCAAAATATCTCACTTTTATCCTCATAATTTTCACCAACTAAGTTAAGGTTCCTGAATTTATAAAAATTTATTATGAAACAAAGTGCTTACCACGGAACATTCTTCCATTTCATTTTATAAGCAAAGACATTAGCACTCCAGTGAATAAATGGAGTAACAACAAGTAAAAACAGTACTTGCTTAGTTGAAAGAGTTCTTACTGGGTAGGCAAAAATAAGAGCGGCGACAAGAAAACCCCATTGATCAAGACCAACTGCAGGATATCCTCTCTCCATCCCTACCCTTCTTTTTACGAAACTTCCCACCAAATCACCAAAAAGAGCTCCAAATGAGAGAGCAAATCCTAGCTCTAAGGCAGAATAGAATGAACCATAGAAACTAGGAGTACAATAATACTGAATAAGTGATATTAAGACCCCAGCAAAAAGTCCACCAAAAAAGCCTCTCCACGTTTTTCCATCTCCAAGTATTCTCCTGCCATCAATAAATCTTTTACCAAAGTCCATTGGAATCTTCCCCTTGAAAAGCACGGGAGAAGCATTTGCAAAGTATGCAGGAAGAATATACCAAAGGGCCTCGGCTATTTCATTCATTTAACCACCGCCGTAATTAACTCTACTTTATTTTTAAGTCTTTGTACCATTTAATCTTTCCTCAAGACACTTTAGGAGCACCCTTAAAACCTCTTCCTCTTCATTTTTCAAAAAGATATGTATTATCCTTTCTGTAATGGCATTTCTTTGAAGGGCAAATTCTATCCTCTCCCTTAGTTTAATAGCTTCTTCACTATCTTCATCTTCTATAGCTTTAAGTGCCCTAAGGAGACTTTCTCTAGTTTGTCTGACATCTTCCTCAATTTTCTTATAATATGCTTCCTTTCTCCATTCTCTTATATTTTTTATCGCCGTGTAATATGCTCTCTTATCTCCTGGCTTTTTTATTCTCTTAACCAATCCTAAATTTTCAAGAAGCTTTAAAGCAGTGCTCACATGAGAAAGAGAATATCCAGTACGTTCTGCTATTTCCCCCAAACTTAACGGTTCATCTTCAAAGAAAAGAACCCCATATATGTACCCATAGAGCTCACTTAAGCCAAATCTTCGTGCTGTATTTGCAAAATGATCCATCATTATTTTTTTGGCCCTTTCCACACCCAATATGATCCCCCCATTCACGTAACTTCCCAAAGGTTTTTAAGATTCTATTCATATAAAACTTTCGGAAAATTCCAAAAGTTTTGAGGTGAGAAAATGCTCAAAAGATTAGCGAGAATCATAGTAGAATACAAAAGTGCTTTCTCCCTTATAGCAATATTTCTTCTCATAGTCTCATTTTATGGGATACAACAACTAAGGTTTGAAAGCGATATAACAAAACAACTCCCAGAAGACTTACCTGCAGTAAAGGACTATTTAACACTTCAAAATGAGTTCCAAAGTGGGGATTCTGCTATCATAATTGTTAGAGTAAACTCTATTCAAGAGGGAGGGGTTTATGATATTAGAGATCCAGAAGTGATTAAAGCCATTTACAACCTAGAAGAGCGGTTAAGACAACATGAATATGTAACGAGTACAATGAGTATTGCCGACATATGTATTCAAGTCTTAGGTAGACTACCCGAAAATGAAGAAGAGGTTAAATTCGTTTTGAGTATGCTTTCAGAGGACATGAAACAGGGACTAATAAGTTCCGACTATAGAGCTACACTTGTTATGGCAACACTCACTGGTGTTTCTGGATCTACTGCAATAAAAAGAGTTCACACAGACATCCAAGTTGATATAGAAGAAGCCGGTTTTCCAAAAAATGTTGAAGCCATACAAACAGGTATTCTTGGGATAACATATCGTATTCTCGTGATGCTTCAGAGCGATTTAACTAGAACCATGGCAATTGCATTCCTATTTGTTGTGCTGCTTCTAATATACTTTTATCGCTCTCCAATAAAGGCTCTTATCCCGCTAATTCCATTAACTTTCGGAGTAACCATGACTCTTGGATTTATGGGATTACTAAATATCCCAATAGACATGGTTACCACAGTTATTGGAGCTATGATAATTGGAACGGGTATAGATTATGGAGTCCATGTGACAAATCGTTACTATGAGGAGAGAAAGAAGGGCCGTAGTATTGAGGAATCTGCAGAAGAAGCAATAGCTGAGACTGGGAAAGCTCTATTAGGGGCTGCACTGACAACTATGGCTGGGTTTGCTGCATTAAGCTTTTCAGTTCTTCCAAGTCTCCAGAGATTAAGTTTTGTTTTAATAATGGGGCTGAGTCTAGCAGCCATAAATGCTGTGGTGATAACTCCAGCAGTCATAATGGTTGAAGAAGAGCTTATGAAAAAGTTCAAAGGACATTATGAAACCCCTGAAATCAGGGCCCATTCTGGGTTTATTGCTAGGATATTTCATTGTATAGGTGGAAGAGTTAAAACGCACCCAAAGACCGTTCTTTGGGTTGTCTTTTTAATAACCATTGTATTCGGATATGGGCTAACTAAAGTCACCACAGAAGTAAGATTAGAAAAAATGATCCCGGAGGGGATACCAGAAATAGAGGTCATGAAAGATGTTCGTTATGAGTTTGGAGGCCAGGATGAAGTATACATGCTAATTAAAGCTGAGGATGTTAGAGATCCTACTATAGTTAGAGCAATGTATCGCTTTGAAAAGAGCATAATGGCAGACTCTCATTACAACAACGTCTTCGAAGCTAATAGTATTGCGGATCTAATTCTTCAGGAATACGGATACATACCTGAAGACAAAGAAAAAATAAAAAATGTCTTGGCAAATGCTCAGGGGCAAAATTTAGTGAATGATGACTATTCCCTAGCAATAATTCAATTTAGAGGCAATTTTGGAGGTGTTAGACCAGATGACTTTAGAGAAATAATGCGATATTTTGAGAACCAAGCAAAAAGTGCAGATTTTCCACCAACTGTTGAGATTCGGCCAGCTGGAGATAACTACCTAAACTATGTCCTTGATTCACTTACAAACCAAGAGCTAGGTAAAATATCCACATATGGAACATTTCTGGTCATTTTCATAGTAGTACTCCTGTTCAGAAACTTTAAAATCTCGTTAGCAATGATTTTGCCAATGTTTCTGGGAGCTTTATGGACAGTCGGATATATGGGTCTTGCTGGAATTCCATTTACCCAAACTCTTGCTGGAGTGATCTCTATGATAGTAGGCCTTGGAGTTGATTATGGAATGCACCTAACACATCGCTTTCTAGAAGAATTTAAGGAAAATAATCCTCATCCCATAATAACGGCCCTTGAGGGTGTAGGGCCAGGAATTCTAGTTGGAGCACTAACCACAGCTGGAGGATTTCTAGCACTTTTAGCGGGGGAACTCACTGCTATCCACGACTTTGGAAAAACTCTGGCAGTGGGAATATTTGCCTCAATGTTTGCTGCTTTTACTGTCACCCCTGCATTACTCCAGATATTCTATGGAAGAGAGATAGAGAGAGGTGATAATAAATGAATCGTAAGAGTATTGGGGTATTGATTGGTGTATTAGTACTTTTAAGTGGAATTAATGCTACCCTAGCCAAAGAAGAGCTTTTATTTGAGGGTTACCTCAATAAAGGAGACTCGATCTTAGTAGGACCACTTGTGATCATGCTTCAAGATGTACAAAAAGACTATTCAGACAACCAGTATAAGGCAATGATTCTAATATTAAAAGATGGAAAGGTTCTCAACATGGAATATGCCTCAATTAAAGTCCCCAATGGAGAAAAAATCCAAGAGCTTCTAACAAATACCACATTTTTGGCAGCCATGGCAGAAACCTTAGGGTATGATCCCCTAAACCCAATAGAATTTGCACAGTTTTTGGTATGGCTTGAGAACGCAAGTGAAGAAGAAATAATTGATGCTGTCTTTAAGACAATTGAGGAACATCCAGAACTTGGAATTAGCAAAGATGAGCTCTTAACGACTATAACCTATCCAAACATAGAACTAGTAGGAGAGAATGAAACTATTGAAGTAGAGGTGGATGGGGAGAAAGTTCTCGTTACGGCCCTTCAGGTTTACCCTAATGGAGCAAGAATAAGCATCAGCGGACCAGAAGAATGGAAGGCCTCAATGATATCGGCATATCTCACAAGCTGGGTTGAGACACCACAAAGGATTAGACCTGGAGATGAGATAACAATAAGAGTGCATCTCAAAAATGAAGGAGCTTTAAAGGCCAAGTACATTACGGTCGTTCTCTCACCAACACCCGTATCTCTAACTCCCTCTCCTAGTGGGAGTACTGACGTACTGGTTCAAGTAGCATCCCAAAGTGGGGTACTCCAAAGCGCCCTTCTCCCTGCAGACACTGCTGTAAAGTATGTGGAGTACTTAGATGGGAAAGAGGAGAGAGTTTTAGAGTTCAAGGTTAAAGTAAATGAAAATATTGATCCTGGAATCTATCCCCTCTATATATCAATGGCATACTACATCCAAAGTGAAGGTACCATGCAGATGGTTCAGGGATTTAACTACTTTTCTATAACTGTAATTCGAGAAGGTGATGCAAGTTTTGAACTAGAATACGTAAAAAAGCCTGAGATTGTTCACCCTGGAGAAGATTTTGAGATCACAGTTAGACTTAGAAATATGGGATTCGAATCTGCGAAAAGTGTTCTCGTTGAGATGAATTCTCCAATTGAACTTACTAAGGAAGCAATATTAATAGATAACGCTACAAATCAGCACTTTACATATGTGATAAATAGTGATAAAACCGTAGAGTACAAATTCCGACTCCATGCAAGCGAAGATGCTAATACGGGGAGTTATCCACTTAGTCTGGAAGTCTCCTATTTCAGTGGAGATTCAAAAGAACAAAAAGAACAAACCTTTGAGTTTTCAATTCAGATAATAAAAAGAAATCAGGCTTTTATTGAGATTGAAAACATAGACCTTGAGCCAAGCACCATAGAACCAGGAGATGAATTTATATTAAAGGTAAAGATAAAAAACGTCGGAGATGAAGCGGCAAAAGCGTTTTCTCTTAAAATTGAACCAAATAAAGTCACTATACCCGGAGAAGTTACAAAAATTGACTTATCATCTCTTCAAAACCTCCCCATACAAGGAAGCCAAGCTATAAGTGAAAATCTCCAAACTGCTTTAAACCAGATCATGGAACAACTGGCAAAGGAGAATATAAATCCCTTCCTTCCCGTCGGAGAGGACAATACCAAATACGTAAATGAAATAAAACCAAATGAAGAAAAAGTTCTAGAATTCCGACTGAAATCCGATGAAAGACTCGAAAATGGAGTATACCCTCTTAAGATTTCAATAGAGTACTTAAGTACGCCAAATGATGAAAAATTAAGTGACGAAAGAATTATTGGAGTTAATATCCTCGGAAAAGAGCACATAATTGTATCTAAAATATCAACATCTCCAACTAGGGTTTTGCCTGGAACTAATAATGTAGAAGTTACCTTTGAAGTAGAGAATATTGGAAGTGGAAGTGCACGATATGTTATTTTAAAACCAATGCCAAATGATCCCTTTGAACTTAGTGAAACGAGTGAACAAATAATAAACTTGGGAACTCTAAGACAAGGCGACTCTGCAAAAACCAGTTTTAAAATAAATGTAAAAGAAAACACAAAAGGTGGGACTTATGAAATTCCTGTAAAAATAGAATACAAAGACGCTTCTGGGGAGAGCAAAGAAGAATTAATAAAAATCCCAGTAATAGTGAAAGAAAAGCCAAAAATCGAAATAGAGGGTGTAAGATTTGATAAGTCCCCAATACAAGGTGAAGACATCAGAGTTTACATAAGACTCAAAAATACTGGAGGAGAACAAGCGGAAAATGTAGTAATAGAAGGAGTTGTAAAAGCCGATCAGCCATTCACATTGCCAAAAAGATCGGATTATGTAGGCACATTAGATCCCGGGCAAGAAGGAGAAGGAGTTCTTGAGTTAGGCATAGACAGAAATGCAATCCCTAAAGAGTATACAATACAGATAAGAATTAGAGCTGTTGGAGATAAAGAAAGTGGAGATGATAATGTATATGTCTTTGAAAAATCGATCACAATTCCAGTAGAAGAGAATATTAAAGCTAGAAATACTCTAAGAATAGCAGGAGTAATAGTTGGAATTTTGACCGCAATAGTAATCCTATGGACATACCGGAGAAGAAAAAAGAGCTAACTTGAAAAACCTTTTAAGCTTTTATTTCTTTCTTTTTGATAGGTGGTAGAAGTGGGAATTCTTGGAAAAGTACTCGCAGTCATCAGTTTACTCATTGTTTTATGGGGTCTCTATTTAGGTTATGCCTTCCTCACCCTAACCCCCCAAATAAGCGGAGCATGGGGCTATGTAGACGAAAAAAGTATTGAACTAGATATAAGCGTTTACTTTGGAAAACCTTTACCAATATCTGGAGGAATAGAGGAAGCAGAGCTATATTGGGCAGGCATAAAAGTTGGGACATTGAAAGACCTAAAAATAGGGTTCTTTAAGGATAGCGCCAGAGGTGTGCTCATTCTCAACAGTAAAGAAATTGTTGAAGCCCTAAAGCAACACATTAAAAATGGGGAAAAAAGTGAAGTTGAGATAAGAGTACGTGGCTCAATATTTGGATTGCCATTCTTGAGAGGAAGCTTTTCCCAGCCTATAGAGACGGACCTACTCTCATACATTAGCAATATAAGTATCGAAAGTAGCGGGGATCTGATAAAGACTCCTGCCGTGGAAGGCATGCCTTCTAAATGGGGAGAAATCAGTGGGAACACCATTGAAATTTTAAGTGATGTGAAACTCTATAATCCAAATCCATTCCCACTCCCCCTATTTGGAATCAAGTATACAATAGACGCCAATGATTATTCAGTGGCCCAAGGAGAACTTCTAGAGCATGTTACAATCCCAGCCAATGGTAGAGAAACTGCCAAGATAAGAACAGTGATCGACACAGATATCTTACCAAAAGTGATCGCAGAACATATAAAAAGAGGAGAAAGAAGCAAGTTAGCCCTAAAATTATCGTTAAATGTTAATGTATTTAGCAGAGAAATTACCCTTGATCTGCCAACAGTTGAAAAAACCGTTGAAACAAATATTGTAGAAGGGCTAAATTGGGCGCTTTCAGGATAAACATTTAAACTTTCCTCTATATTTCTTTCTGGAGGTGATAACTATGAATATGCTCGAAGTTCACAATCATCTAAATAAAATTTGGGGCGAGATTTTTAGATTGAATGAAGAACTCAGGGAGAAACTTCGTCCATTGGGATTCAAAGTAGAAAATGTTGAGGAAGTTTTCAATGCATACATTTATTTAGAGGGAGAATGGAGGGAGATGCTCTATCCCCACCCCGCATTTGAAATAAAGCCACAAGGAGAAGTGGGGGCAACTATTCAAAGTTTTTACTTTGTTTTTGGTATTCCGAGAGAAAAGGTGAGTAAAGAGTTTATCTTCAAGTTCCTGAAAAAATTCCCCCAAAGCTATATTTACGGGACCGAAAACTTTTTAGAGGACATATACAATCACAACAACCCAAAACCTCCAGATGATATTTATAAACACATTGTAAAGAGTGAAGAGAAGATACTCCAGTTTGAAATTGAGGGAAACGACGCGATAGAAATTGAGAAAAAACTTTTTGAATTTATAGAACTGGCAAAAGAGCACAAGGTTCTGGAAATCTAAGGTGATCTCATGTATAAAGAAGCATTCCCCGAAGAACTCCAAAGATATTACTATAAACTCTTTGGAAATGAAGCAGAGAGCCTCATGGAAAAATTAAGGGAGCCTGTGGAAAAGTATTACATAAGGACAAATACACTCAAGATCAGTAGAGACAAACTTATCCAAGAACTTCAAAAAGAGGGTCTTAAACCAAAACGAAGCCCATATCTAGAAGAAGGAATATATTTTGAGCGAAAAGGGCCTAATTTTCCAGATGATTATAACCCCAAGCTTCCCACTGTTGTTGCAAATAAATTTGCATCTGAAAGCGTTTATCAAGGAGCCCAGCTTTATGCCCCCGGAGTCCTAAAAGCAGATAAAAACATAAGAGAGGGAGATAAAGTCCAGATCAGAGACCCCAAAGGACTTTTAGTTGGGATAGGAGTTGCCAAAATGAATTCCAAGGAGATGATATTAGCAACTCGGGGAATTGCCGTTGAGGTCACTCTTCCAAAGTTCAAGCTCCCAAGCTTAAGTGAGTTAAAGTCCTATGAAAAGGGCTACTTCTATGCCCAAAGTTTGCCTTCAATGATAGTTCCCCATGTTTTGGAGCCTAAAGAAGAAGAGTTAATAATAGATATGGCTGCTGCTCCTGGAGGAAAAACTTCTCACATAGCACAACTACTAGAAAACAGAGGAGAAATCCTAGCTTTAGATAAGTCCAAAAACAGACTATCAAAGATGAAACTAGAACTAGAAAGGCTTGGAGTTAAGAATGTCAAATTAATACATATGGACTCAAGGAACTTGCCAGATCTCGGAATTCAGGCTGATAAGATCCTATTGGATGTCCCATGCACAGCCTTGGGAGTTAGACCAAAACTCTGGGAAACAAAAACACCAAAAGATATAGAGGCAACCGCTAGGTATCAGAGACACTTTATAAATGCAGCCATAAAAAGCCTTAGAAGAGGTGGAGTATTGATATACTCAACCTGCACTCTGAGTTATGAGGAGAATGAAGAAAACGTCAAATACATGCTGAAGAAAGGCCTAAAGCTAGAGGAGCAGAAAATCTTTATTGGATCTCCCGGTATTGGAATCAAAGAAGTTCAACGTTTCTACCCTCACAAACACAAAACTCAGGGATTCTTTATAGCAAGGCTGAGGAAGGTGAACTAATGAAGGGGAGGGATTTCATTTTAATTGGAATAGGAATTATCGTGATCTTGCTCCTAATTTGGTGGGCAGGGGTAGAAAAAACCCTAGCTCTTATAATGCAAGCTAATTTGAGATATTTTCTCTTAGCTGTACTTATGCAGGCTTTTGCAACTATTGCTTGGACTCTTAGATGGAGAATTTTCTTAAAACGTGCTGATGTTTCTGTAAGAATGAGGGACATCCTAATAGCAACTCTAATAGGTGTGTTTGCAAATAATCTAACTCCTGGAGCAAGAGCAGGTGGAGAACCAGCGAGAATGTATGTAATAACCAAAAGATCAAAAAGTGGCTATGGACAGGTTTTTGCCACAATAATGGCCGATAGAATATTAGATGTAATACCCGTATTGCTATTCACCCTAATTGCCTTTAAATACGCTCTTTCATTAAAGATTAAACTATTACTCTCCGTTCTCTCCATATCAACTGCAGTACTCCTTATGATAGTCCTTATAAGTCTTTTAATCTCCCTAAATGAGAAACTCGCCTTTAAAGTATTGGATAAAATAACAAACCTTATCCGACGTATTTTCCCCGAAAAGTTTGTAGGAATAGAAGAGACACTAGAAGAAAAAATTAAAAAGTCTGTCCTAGAATTTAGAGAAACATTTTTGGAGCTCTCTAAAGATCCAGTCGTAATGGGAAAAACACTCTTTTATTCCTTAGCCTTGTGGGGATTCATGCTCCTCCGAGCCTATTTCATTTTTGAGAGCATTGGGTATACCCTTGAGCTTCACAAAATTCTTATGGTTCAAATGGCAGGTATTGCACTGGGAATGATAAGTATCCTTCCAGGAGGGCTTGGAATAACTGAAGCTGTAAACTCTGCACTTTATTTAAGTTTAAGAATTGATAAGAGCCTCGCTGTTACTGCAACAGTCTTAGATAGATTTATATCCTTCTGGCTCCCAACAATTATTGGCGGTGGGCTAAGCATATACTTAGGAGTAAAATTCAGTAAAGAGAGCGTGAGAAAATGAAGTTTGGGATTGTGGCCCGAAGGGATCGTGAAGAAGCTCTAAAACTAGCATATAGAGTTTATGATTTTCTTAGGGTTAGTAATTATGGGGTTTATGTGGATAAAGATACTCACGAAAATTTCCCCCATTTCTCACCTAAGGATGTTCTACCCCTAGAAGAGATGGACGTTGACATGATCATTGTAATCGGGGGAGATGGAACGGTACTTAGAGTTGAACATAAAACCTCAAAAGATATCCCGATTCTAGCAGTAAACATGGGCACCTTGGGATTTCTGGCAGAGGTAGAACCGGCCGAGACATTTTTTGCAATTTCTAGAGTGCTCGAAGGAGATTACTTTATCGATGAAAGGATGAAAATAAGGGTTTTTGTAGAGGGAATCACAGTGCCTGATGCGCTCAATGATGTGGTAATACTTTCTGGAGTTCCAGGGAAAGTTACACAGTTAAAATACTATATAGACGGAGAACTTGCTGAAGAAATTCGGGCGGATGGATTGATAATTTCGACACCTACAGGTTCAACTGCTTATGCTCTCTCTGCCGGAGGCCCATTAGTAGATCCAAGGCTCCATGCTATATTACTAGTCCCCCTAGCGCCTGTTGCTTTAACTGCTAGACCCCTTGTAGTACCTGATTCCTCCTCAATAGATATAGAAGTGTCAACAGAAAGAGAAATTATTCTCACAGTGGATGGCCAATTCTACACTCAACTCCTACCCAATTTAACAATAAGGATAGAAAAATCCCCACGAAAAACGAAGTTCGTAAGGTTCTCAAAAAGAATCTATCCGAAATATACTCTAAAAATAAAGAAGAAATTCTAATAAAAACTTAATCCCAGGTTATTTCCACCTCATCTGTTCTAAATTTCTGCTTAACAATAGTCTCTTCAAGATTAAATCTTATTCCGCCCTTAAACATTCTCAAACCAGTATATGCTATCATCGCCCCATTATCCCGACATAAGTCATATGGAGGGACGAAAAATGTTATCCCTCTATCCTCAGTCATCATCTTGAGCATCTCTCTCAGGCGATTATTGGCTGCTACTCCCCCAACAAGAACCACTTCCTCTTTGCCAGTATGGGCTACCGCTCTTTCCGTAACTTCAACCAAAGCTGCAAACGCTGTTTCCTGGAAGGAATAAGCTAGATCTTCCACCCTATATTTGCCGCTCTTATATTTTCTAACAGCTTCAGTTAAGATCCCAGAAAAGCTCAAATCCATCCCTTTTACTGCGTAAGGGAGCTCTATATAGAATTCTCCCTTTTGAGCAAGTTTTTCGATTTTAGGACCACCTGGAAATCCAAGGCCAAGTTCTCGGGCAAATGTATCTATGGCATTCCCAATTCCTATATCAAGGGTTTCTCCAAAAACCCTGTATTTGCCTCCTTCTAGGGCCAAAACCTGTGTGTTTCCTCCACTAACATAAAGGCCAACTGGATCTTTTACACCGAACATTTTAGTAATTTCAACATGTGCAATACAGTGATTAACTCCCACAATAGGTTTGTTATACTTTATAGCCAAAGCCCTTGCAGCTGTGGCTACCACTCTCAAAGCTGGCCCCAATCCCGGGCCCTGAGAAAAAGCTATGACATCTACATCCTCTATAGAAACTCCCGCTTCTTTAAGAGTTTTCTTTAATAAGGGCCTTAAAAGCTTTGCATGATGTTCCGCAGCCTCCTTTGGGTGTATTCCTCCTTTCTCAGTCGTAAGAGTATCAAATACATTGGCTAAAACTTCTTTTTCTGTAACAACCCCTATGCCAAGAGTATGAGCTGTTCCTTCAATTCCTAAGGCGAGCATCAAAAGAGAATACAGAAAAGCATTTAAAAGCATTGTTCCTTTCGAATTTTCTACTTAACAGGTTAAAGTTTTCCCATCCAATTCAAGTGATATAGAAGGTGAACTGCCCTGCCCTTTCAGAAGGAGGCCTCCTATCCAATAAAGATAATAGAGTTTTTCTATTTCAATTCTATTATAGTCTTATTGGAACCGAGAGGAACTATAGTAGTTGATAGAGCTGGAATAGTCTTTCAATTCTATTATAGTCTTATTGGAATGACGAGAAGACAGCGAAAATGATTAGAAAGCGCTATACTTTCAATTCTATTATAGTCTTATTGGAACCCGCTGTCAATGCATAGATGACCATCTCATCAAAACCTTTCAATTCTATTATAGTCTTATTGGAACTGCAACTATTGAGAACCTTATAAATCCTGAAAATTCTTTCAATTCTATTATAGTCTTATTGGAACCAGTATGACATGAGAATTGAGCCCGAAATAAAGACTACTTTCAATTCTATTATAGTCTTATTGGAACAAGGTCATCATAGTCATCAAGAATTTTAATTAAGTCACTTTCAATTCTATTATAGTCTTATTGGAACCGTGCTTGAGGATTTCCACAAGCTTTTCGATGTCAAAACTTTCAATTCTATTATAGTCTTATTGGAACATAATTCCAGCCCCGTTTGATCTGTTTCCTACGGCCACTTTCAATTCTATTATAGTCTTATTGGAACTGTCAGCGGCAAGTGCTATGATGAGCTTGGCAGGGAACTTTCAATTCTATTATAGTCTTATTGGAACTCCCACCAGTAGCTGTTTCCATAGCATCTTCCGAGCTTTCAATTCTATTATAGTCTTATTGGAACCTCCAAAGATGATAAGGCCTTGTGGCACGAGGTTTGACTTTCAATTCTATTATAGTCTTATTGGAACGGATATATGAATCAGAGCTTATGAACGGCAGGACAACTTTCAATTCTATTATAGTCTTATTGGAACATAACAATAGAGAAATTATCCTTAAGCGTAACTGAGCTTTCAATTCTATTATAGTCTTATTGGAACTACTGCATATAGTTCGCTAACATATACAGCAGATTTCCTTTCAATTCTATTATAGTCTTATTGGAACTACTGCATATAGTTCGCTAACATATACAGCAGATTTCCTTTCAATTCTATTATAGTCTTATTGGAACTACTGCATATAGTTCGCTAACATATACAGCAGATTTCCTTTCAATTCTATTATAGTCTTATTGGAACATTAATGAATCCCTGTGTAAGCGTCAAGTAAGATGTCTTTCAATTCTATTATAGTCTTATTGGAACTCAAGATAGCCAGCCCGTCTGATGTCTTTGTATTCGTCTTTCAATTCTATTATAGTCTTATTGGAACAAAATGATTCCATGCGGTTCTTGCATTCCTATATCTCTTTCAATTCTATTATAGTCTTATTGGAACCTGAAAAGCAATTTTTCGTTGATTTTTTCTATCTCTCTTTCAATTCTATTATAGTCTTATTGGAACTAATCCTCAGCCTTTCAGCCCTTTTACTGTTTTACATCTTTCAATTCTATTATAGTCTTATTGGAACAGGGGCGAATTTTCCTCTAAATCCCCTACAAAACTATTAGAGAGTTTAAAATTTATAACCCTTTCTCCAAAGGACTAATAACAAAACCCTCAAAAAGCTTCAATTCGAGACTCTGAAAAACTCAAAAGTACTGTTAAAAACCTCAAGAACCTCAAAATTTCCAATGCACAAACCCATGCATAAGACTTCCAATGAGCAAACAAGAGAGTAAAGTAAAATTAAAGAACTCAAAAAGCCTTAAAAACAAAAAAGTCCAATTTCCACTAGGAGAAAGTATTAAAGAAGTCTCAAGAACCCTCCACTCAAAACTTCGAAAAAAATTCGTTACAAAAATCTAAAAACTTTGTAACAACTTAATCGATAATAACTTTTAGTTACTAAAAACTTCCAAATTACCCAGAATACCTCAAATCCAAAAACAAACACTCAAAAAAGAGAAAACCAAAAAATAAGGCTTTTAAAAGAGTAACGAAAATTATTCGGTACTATTCAGCCTTGTGAATCTTTTTCTCAAATGTAACAAAATCTGTCCACGCTGCATGGGCAAGAAAATTTGCTCTGGTTATGTCTGGCTTACCACGTGGAAAAACTTCCCTGTTATAAGTGTAACCTACAATTTCACCTACAAACCATGTGTGATCTCCATACTCTCTGGCATCAATCACTTTGCACTCTATGTTAGCTAAAGCTTCTTTTATGCTTGGTGTTCCTACTTTAGTTGAAGGAACTAAAGTTATATTCATCTCCCTAAGCTTAGAAGGACCACTCTTTGTTCCTGCAATCCACACATCCTCAAGCATCTCCAAACTTGGGACACTTATTACGAACTCCCTATATTTAGAGATCAAGCGATGAGTGTACCTCTTCGGAGAGATCGCAACCCCGATCAAAGTTGGCCTATGGGAAAGTACAGTTACCCAATCAGCTGCCATGACATTACTCTCTTCTCCTTGGCCCGAAACTATGAGGTACGTTCTCATTGGATATATTAAGTGATACACCACCACACCACCCCTTAAAATATGAGCCCCTATTCATTAAAATCCTTTCTAAGATTAAGCCAGTGGAGTGCCTTAGCAGCTCTCTCTGGAGTAGGAAAGTTCTTAATGCCACATTCCTCCAATACCTTTATTCCCTCCCTAACAAGCTCACCAGCCATAAAGTTCACTATAATCGGTTTGTTACATTTTGCATCAATTATGGCTTTTGCAATTTCTTCACTGGAGATGAATATTGGGGGAACGCAAATAACAAGCAATGCATCAACGTTTTCATCTTTGCAGACTACCTCTATTGTTCGTTTATATCTCTCATAATCTGCATCTGCTATTAGGTCAATCGGATTTTTAAGTGAGCATTGAGGAGGCAAGAACTCTCGAAGCTCATTTATTGTGTTATCAGTTAGTTTTGCAATTTTTAACCCTAATCTTTCAACTTTGTCTGTGGCTAGAACCCCTGGGCCTCCAGAATTCGTTATTATAGCTACTTTTTTCCCTCCTTTTTCATACATCTCAAACACTTTGGCAGCATCAAAAAGTTCTTCCATCTCTTCTACTTCTATTGCACCAAATTGCTGGAAGGCTGCCTTATAAATTTCATAACTTCCTGCAAGACTACCAGTGTGGCTTTGAGCCGCTTTACTTCCACTTTTGCTTTTTCCTGCTTTCAATATTATCACGGGCTTTTTGCTAGTTGCATACCTCAAGGCCTTGATGAATTTTTTACCATCTTTGACCCCTTCTATGTAGAGGGCAATAACCTTTGTGTTTTTATCATCTGCAAAGTACTCCAAGAAGTCGCTTTCGGTTAAGTCAGCAGCATTTCCATAAGAAACAAAGGCAGAAAACCCAATCCCCTCCTCATCACCCATTGCTAATGCAGCACCACCAAAGGCTCCACTCTGGGAGATTAAAGCCAGGCCCCCTTTTTTAACCCGAACTTCAAATGATCCAAAGAAATTAGCATGAACCCCAAAAATTCCAGCACAATTTGGCCCAATAATTTTTACTCCCTTTTTCCTAGCTTTTTCAACAAGTTCTTTTTCAAGAGCGAAATTACCAATCTCGCTAAAACCAGCACTAATTACTACTGCTCCTTTGATTTTATCACCGATTTCCTCAATTAGGGAAGGCACGAATCTCGCAGGAATCGCTATTATCGCAACATCAACATTTTTCTCCAACTTTTTGGCTACTTTAAAACTTATGCCTGCAACTTCTATCTCTCCTCCTTTTGGATTCACGGGTATTATTTGTCCTTCAAACCCTCCATCTACAATATTTTTTAAAATCTCATATGCGATCGCACCTTTTTTGAAAGACCCGAATACCGCCACTGATGTAGGGTAAAAAAAGAACCTCATACCTTCACCTCCAAAAAGTTTTCAAACAGTGATAAAAAAATTTATTGGTATAGAATGAATAAGCCGAGTGATACAAATGAAGAGATACAAAAAAGTTGTTGTGGGAGGAACGTTCGATAGGCTTCATTTAGGACACAAAGCTCTTCTTAGAAAAGCTTTTGAGGTAGGAAAATACGTTTATATTGGAGTAACTTCTGATGAAATGATAAAAACCAAGCCTTATGCTGAAAAGATACTCCCATATGAAGTTCGTTTAAGAGATCTCCTAAAGTTTTTTGAAGTGAACGAATATAAAGACTATCGGATAATAAAAATAAATACAGCCATAGGATTTACAGATAAAATAAGAGATTTAGAAGCTATAATCGTGAGTGAAGAAACATATAAAGGTGCACTACTTGTTAACAGGGCAAGAATGGAGAAAGGATTAAGGCCCCTTGAGATAGTCACCATAAAGCTAATTAAGAGTAAACTTGGGGGCAAAATAAGTTCCTCCCTAATAAGAGCTGGATTGATAGATCCTTTTGGTAATCCCAGGAGGCGATAAAATGAAGAAAGTAATAACAATAGGAGCAGGACTTGGAGGCCTCTTAACAAGTGCATTTTTAGCTAAAAAGGGTTATGATGTAACAATTTTAGAAAAGGCCCCATTTGTAGGTGGTAGATTCACAAATTTAAACTACAAGGGATTTCAATTATCAACTGGAGCATTGCACATGATTCCACATGGTGAAGATGGTCCTCTTGCACATCTGTTAAGCCTTCTTAATGCAAACGTTAAGATCGTAAACTCAAACCCTAAAGGGAAGTTCTTTATAGATGGGAGAATCCACCACTATAGAAAAGGATGGAAATATTTGGGTCTAAAGGAAAAAGCCAAGGCTATGAAACTCCTTGCAGAAATAAGAGCCAATAGACTACCAAAAGGTGAAGAGGCATCTCTTAATTCGTGGGATTGGCTGAAGGAGAAAGTAGGAGACAATGAGTTTGTCTATCTTTTCATAAAGAGCTTCCTTGGATGGGCAATCAGTTTGACCCCAGAAGAAGTTCCTGCAATAGAGTTAGCCAAAGAAATCAAAGCAACCCTTAAATGGGGTGGACCAGGCCTCATAAAGGGTGGTTGCAAGGCAGTTAGTGAAGAGCTAGCAAGAATAGTGAGAGAAAATGGAGGGAAAATAATTACCAGAAAGAAAGTTGTTGAAGCGGAAAAGGGGAGAATTATAACAGCTGATGGAACAGAGTATCCTTACGATATACTAATTTCAAACATTGGAATAAAGGAAACTGTGGAACTCTTTGGGAGGGAGAACTTTGATAGAGAGTACTTAAGGAGAGTTGATTCCTTAAAACCTGCAGAAGGCATTAAAATCAACATTGCCCTTAAAGGGAAGTCAAAAATTGGAAATACCGTGGTCTTTACGCTAGATACAGAGAGGATAAACGGATACAATGAGCCCTCAGCTTTGAGTCCAGAACTTTCAAAAGAAGGTTACACTCTCATAATGACTCACCAAGCTATAAAAAGCAGAAACATAAAAAAGGAGCAACAACTTGGAATTGAGGATCTGTACTACTTATTCCCAGAGCTTGAAAGGAATGGAGAGATTTTAATGGTGCAAACATACCTTGATAAAAACCCTGTTAATAGGGTTGCCTCAGGTAATCACGTGGACTTTCCGATGGAAAACGTTTACATTGTAGGAGATGCTAATAAAGGCCAAGGGGGCATTGAGGTAGAAGGCATCGCCCTAGGAGTAATGAAAACTCTACAAAGTCTGGGAATTGGAAACTTTAGCGAGTGGTACCTTTGAAATCTTTTAGAAACTGATTTGATGTATTTCCTTTACTTTTGCAAAATTATTGAAGCAATATTCAAAATTTTTTTCTATAAAATCCATTACGACACTAAGAAACCCTTTTAATTCTCTGATGTCTAATCTTATGCACCAGTGACGGAGGGAATAAGAATGAGGAAGAGAGTTGTCATAGCATTAGGTGGGAACGCTATTCTTCAAAGAGGCCAAAAGGGTACTTATAATGAACAAATGGAGAATGTTAAAAAGACTGCAAAGCAAATCGTCGATATTATCCTTGATAACGAGTATGAAGTTGTAATAACTCACGGTAATGGACCCCAAGTGGGAGCACTTCTCCTCCAACAAGATGCTGGAGAGCACGTACATGGAATTCCAGCCCAGCCCATGGATGTTTGTGGAGGAATGAGTCAAGGTCAAATCGGTTACATGATTCAACAAGCAATAAAGAACGAATTAAGGAGAAGAGGTATCGATAAACCCGTTGCTACGATAGTCACTCAAACCCTTGTCGACAAAAACGATCCAGCTTTTCAACACCCAAGCAAACCAGTCGGACCCTTCTATGATGAAGAAACTGCTAAAAAACTCGCTAAAGAAAAGGGATGGGTAGTAATAGAGGACTCTGGAAGAGGATGGAGAAGAGTAGTACCATCACCAGATCCAATCAGCCATATTGAAGCCCCAATAATTCAAGATCTAGTTGATAAGGGATTTATAGTAATAGCCTCAGGTGGCGGAGGAATCCCTGTTATAGAAGAAGATGGACAACTTAAGGGTGTCGAGGCTGTCATTGACAAGGATTTAGCTGGAGAGAAGCTTGCTGAAGAAGTTAATGCTGATATTTTTATGATCCTCACAGATGTTAATGGTGCAGCCATACACTATGGCAAGCCCGAAGAGAAATGGCTTGAGAAGGTTACCGTTAATGAGATGAAGAAGTATTATGAAGAAGGACACTTTAAGAAAGGAAGTATGGGGCCAAAAGTTCTAGCAGCGATAAGATTCATCGAGTGGGGAGGAGAAAGAGCAATAATAGCAGCTCTAGATAAAGCCGTTGAAGCTTTAGAAGGAAAAACAGGGACACAAGTTATAAAATAATCGTATCCTAACTTTATTTTCACTATTTTAGTTCAATCAAGCGAGATTTTCAATTTTCATTTACCAAAAGTTTTTAAAAACTTCAAGTTATAATAATCCACAAAAAGCTGAGTGAGGTGATTCTATGGATCCATTCAGTGGATTCATAGGATCATTGATATGGTGGATATTATTCTTTTTCCTACTCATGGGGCCACAAATCCAGTACAGGCAATTACAAGTAGCAAGAACAAAGCTACTAGAAAAACTAGCAAGAAAAAGAAATTCCACAATAATCACAATGATACACAGACAAGAAAGCATAGGTTTCTTCGGAATTCCAGTTTATAAGTTCATAAGCATAGAGGACAGCGAGGAGATACTTAGGGCTATTAGAATGGCACCAAAGGATAAACCCATAGACTTAATTCTTCACACACCAGGAGGCCTAGTCTTGGCGGCAACACAAATAGCAAAAGCCCTAAAAGACCACCCAGCTGAGACGAGGGTGATAATACCTCACTATGCTATGAGCGGTGGAACTTTAATAGCCCTTGCCGCAGATAAGATTATAATGGATCCCCACGCCGTTTTAGGTCCTGTTGATCCCCAGTTAGGCCAATATCCTGCTCCAAGTATAATAAGAGCAGTAGAGCAAAAAGGAAAAGAAAAGGTAGAAGATCAAACTTTGATACTAGCGGATGTTGCTAAGAAGGCAATAACTCAAGTCCAAGATTTCATATACAATCTCTTAAAAGATAAGTATGGAGAAGAAAAAGCTAAAAACTTAGCTCAGATTTTAACGGAAGGTAGATGGACCCATGATTATCCAATCACTGTTGAACATGCCAAGGAACTAGGACTCGACATAGATACCAACGTCCCAGAAGAGGTTTACGCATTAATGGAGCTATATAAGCAGCCAGTTAAGCAAAGAGGGACTGTGGAATTCATGCCTTATCCAGTAAAACAACAAGGGAAAGAATAAGTGAGGGGTTTGTTTTTATTTCCTTCATCTTTTAGAAAAGTTAAACAAATATTCTCAATTTCATTGAATGATTTCCCATTTTAGCCAAAAAGTTTTTATTTGGTTTTTACTTCAACTTAGTGAGGCTTAAATCAGGGTGAGATTATGATTAACTATTCTAAAATGAAGGAAGGGGAAGAGACCATGCAAGTGAAAGTAGACCCAGAAGAAATTAAAAGGATAAAAGCCGAAATAGAGGCTTTAGAAAGAGAGAAAAAGGGAATTCAAGAGAGATTAGACCAGCTTCAAAAAGAGCTAAATATATGGATTCAAAAGAGAGATGAAAAGAATAACGAAGTAAGGCAACTAAGGGAAAAAGCCAGAGAATATAAGGGTAAGAGAGATGAGATTAACCAACAAATTCAAGAACTTAAAAAGAACAGGGAGGACATAAATGCCAAGCTTGATCTTCTATATCAAGAGGCCATGGAATACAGAGCTAAGAGGGATGAATACAGACAACTTAGAAGACTTAAGATGCCAAAGGAGAAAATTGAAGAAAGGATAGAAAAGCTAGAATGGGAGTTGCAAACCAACCCAACCACCCCTGAAAGAGAGAAACAAATAGTTGATCAAATCCAAGTTTTAGCTACAGAGCTTGAGATTCTCCAACAAGCTGAAAGATTTCACAAAAAATTACAGGAGACAAGAAAAAAGATCGAAAGTCTAAAGAGAGCTAGACGGGCCATGGGTATGGAAATACAAAAACTAGCAAACCAAAGCCAACAATTCCATGAACAAATGCTCAAGGCATACCAACAAGCAGACGAAATTAAAAAGGAGGCGGATGAATACCACCAGAAAGTCCTTGAACTAAGAGAAAAGATCATAGAAATCAGAAGGGAACTAAGAGAAGTAGAAAGGAAGATACTTGAGTTTGACCAGAAACACAAGGAGCTCATAGCATATAAAATGGTAGCAAAAATGAGATCAAAGAAGGATGCTACCTTTGAAAGAGCTGTAGAAGCTCTCGAAAAGTTCAAACGCGGCGAAAAACTTACTCTCGATGAGCTACTGCTCCTGCAGAGATACAACTTGGTGTGAAATATGGAAATCATAAAACACGAAGGCCCTGGAAGACTTGGCCTGGTTAGAGTTAAAGATAGAAGTTTTAAGACTCCTGCACTTGTTAATGTTGATTTTACACTCTCTCCTTTCAATTCATACTTCTACCCTAAGGAGTTTGAAGACTATGACTTTACCCTTGCACCGTCGATTCCCCTCAGCTTTTACACTCCAAGAGAAATAATAGAGAAAGCTTTAAAAAGACTCTATAATGTTGATTATTCAAAATTTAATGCTATCTACCTCCCTACAGTAAGAGATACAAGATACATGGAAGAATTTCTTGAAGAACTTTTCTCTCAAAAGAATTTTGATGCTCTTTACCTTGGGAATTCTAAAATTCTGATAAGGGAATATCGGAAATTTGTAGAAATAATTCGCCTAATCCGAGAAAAAGACCCAAATCTAATGATTATCGCTGATCTAGAACCCATCTTTTACCCCTTAGCCGTGTATTTAGGAATAGACGCCTTTGATACCCGTTCTCTAAAACTTTACGATTTTCGCAATATAGGTTTTACTCAATTTTCACCAATATTATGGAAAGATGGAGCAAATTCTCTAGAATTTGCAAAAGAAACAATAGAATTAGTTAGAAAAGCTCTTGAAGAAAATAAACTTCGCTATCTTGTTGAAAACTTTTTCTATACTCAATCTCACATGGGCATATTGAGGATAGCTGACAAAGAGCACGCAGATTATTTGGAAAAATACACACCAATCCAAAAAGAAACCGTGTACTTCATAAGTGATGCATCTCAGAATAGACCAGAGGTCATAAGATGGAGGGAAAGAGTAGTTGAGAGATTTACTCCTCCAGAAAATATAGAAGCACTCTTTTTATTTCCTTGCTCGGCTAAAAAGCCATACTCGCACTCAAGGAGCCACATGTTGTATAGAAGAGCACTTAAAGAAACTCTTGGAAGCGGGATTTATAGAATACATGAGCTTATCCTAACGTCACCCTATGGCGTAGTGCCACGAGAATGGGAGTGGTTGGCTAAATATGACATTGTTGTTACTGGCCACTGGAGTGAGGAAGAAATAAGCAGTGCAGCAGAGTTATTAGCTAAAACCCTCGAAAAGTATCCAAAACACATTCCCATCATAGCACACCTGGATGAGGCCTATGTAGAAGTAGCAGAGAGAGCGAGCGAAATAAGTGGAAGAGAAATAGTTTTTACCAAAGTTAAAAATAGAACAACAAGCAAGGAAAGTTTAAGCTCCCTAAAGGAAACAATAAGAGAAATAACTCTCGAGCCAAAAGGCGGAAAAAAAGACAAAACTTATCGTTTCTATGAAAATATAAGAAAAGTATTTGACTTCTACTTTGGTATCGGAGCAGGAGATGCTGTTTTACCAGAAAGCGCCAGAATTATTGGATCTAAAATGCTTCGCCTCATGGTAGACAACAATCAAACTGGGACATATCAGGATGGAGTAATAAGTGTGACTCCGTTTGGTATGCAGCTCATTTATGAAGCAACAAAAAGCTATTACGTAAAGATAGATTTCGATCTCAGGGGAGACGTTTTTGCTATCGGGGTGAACGAGGCTGATACCAAGATAAGGCCGGACGATATTGTTGGTGTTGTAAGAGACGAAAAAGTGGTTGGTGTCGGTAAAGCTGTTCTAAGTGGAGAAGAAATGATAAAAGCGAGAAGAGGAATTGCTGTTAAGGTTAGAAAGAAAGCATAGCTCCTGGTGAGAGCATGCCAAAGTACTTCAAAAGAGGTGTTAAACGAGAACACCATTTACTCAAGGGTATTGAGAAGGTTCTCGAGGAGATTTCAGCGTTAAAAGGAGTTAAAAAAGTCATTCCAGGGAGAATTTATTCGAGTGACTCAAGAGGTTTTGAGATTAAAGTGGTTAGAGAAACGCTTACCGGCCTAAAGCTTCTAGCAAAGAGTGATGGAAGTGTTCAAGAAATATTTCTTATTGTAGACAAAGAAGACAGAGAGGACGTTAGCAGAGAGATAGCTCAAATTAGTGAGAAATGGAGAAAGAGTTGATTCCACTCATGAAAAGATAGTTGTGGGTAGATATGAGGAACGAAGCAAGCCTTTTACGAGAGCAGTATTGGAAAATATTATATAGTTTTTAGGAATTCTAATTAACTGGGATGAAGTCTGTGAACAAAAAGTTCAAAAAACTCCTGAAAGGCCTGATTAGGATAAATAATGGATTTGCGGTAGTAAGGATACGTTCGATCAATAAAGTCTGGCCTAAGAAAACAGAAGTTAATATCTTGGAAAAGTTAGAAAAAAGGTTTTAAAGCTCTATCTTCCCCTCAAAAAACTTTATTAGCTCTTCATCACCTATATCCTCATCAAATCCAAGCATTTTCTTTTGTAGCTCAATTAATCCAGGTGTAAGCAAAAGCTTCCCATCAAGTTTTGGAACAGCATAGTGGAGGGTAATCTCACTAAATTCATCAAGCCTTATTGTTGGGTTTTCTTCATATTCTATATCCTTCAAACATTTACCATCTGCTATTAATTTAGCGACAATTGAGGCACCGTCAATTGAATACTGGGGTTTCCCAATGTGTCTGACTTTAACACCCTCCATTCTCGATGTAATAAATTCTTTTGTCCTTCCTTTTGGAACAGCATCACCAAGAATCCCGCCGACTATTATTATAGTGTCCTCCTCTATATCCTCAGGTTTTAATTCCTCCTCAGCTTGGAGATCGAGAACAATAATCTTTGAGCGGTCAAAAGGAAATCTTACAACACTCTCTGAGACAACGCTCCCAAGCTTTGCAAGTTTTTCCCTCTCATCTTCCCTTACATTTGTAAAAATAAGCTTGTTCCCCCACCACTTTGAAACGTGGGAGTATTCTAACCAAAGCCATTCGCTTATTTCCTCAAGATGCTCAATCACAAGGTAGGGCATGGTCTCACCCAGAAACCTTTGGTGGGGCCGCCGGGATTTGAACCCGGGTCCCCGGCTCCCGAAGCCGGAAGGATAGGCCAAGCTACCCCACGGCCCCCCAGCGCTAACTTCCAAGAGCCAAGTTATAAATCTTTCTAAGAACAAACAAATGGGATAGATCCTGCATTAAAGGGTGAAGTTTTCAAAAAACAATATAAAGGTATATTCGCATAAAATTGAGGGGTTTTTATGATATCCATAATAATACCAACTTACAACGAGCGGGAAAACCTTGAGGAACTCTTTGAGAGAATTTCAAGAGCCCTAAGAGACCATGAATTCGAGATAATCGTGGTAGATGATGATTCCCCCGATAAAACTTGGGAAAAAGCAAAAACTCTCGGAAAGATATATCCTGTGAAAGTTATACGGAGAACAAGAGAAAAAGGCCTATCTTCAGCAGTCATACGAGGATTTAAAGAAGCCAAAGGAGATATATTTGTAGTTATGGACGCAGATCTTCAGCACCCCCCTGAAGTCATTCCCAAGCTTATTGAGGCTATTGAAAACGGAGCAGAGATCGCCATAGCGAGCAGGTATACAAAAGGAGGGAAAGTTGAAAATTGGTACTGGTGGAGAAAGCTCGTATCAAAAGGAGCCATAATGATTGGGAGAGTTGCTCTACCGAAGATAAGAAACGTGAAAGATCCGGTAAGTGGATTCTTTGCCCTCAAAAAGGATGTCATTGCGAAAACTGATCTAACTCCAGTGGGATTCAAAATACTTCTTGAAATACTCATAAAAGGACAATATGAGAGAGTTGTTGAGATCCCGTTCACATTTGGCCTGCGACGAGCCGGAGAAAGCAAGCTAAGCCAAAAACAGATCATTAACTACCTGAGGCACATCTATCGCCTGATGAGATGGGAAGGGGAAATAGATCGATTGATTAAATTTTCTTTTGTGGGTTTAAGCGGGATTTTTGTAAATGAGGGAGCACTCCTAGGTTTCGTCGAGTTTCTAGGTTGGGACAAAAGACTGGCCGTTCTTCCAGCTACCGAGCTTTCAATACTCAACAATTTTATATGGAATGACATCTGGACGTTTAAAGACTTAAAAAGAAAACCTTTTCACTTAAGACTCCTAAACTTCCATCTTGCTGCTCTCACTGGAGCTCTAGTACAATGGGTTATTTACTTAATCCTCCTTTACATGGGACTCCACTATTTAATTGCAAACCTCATTGGTATCGGATTCTCCTTTATAGTTCGGTTTATCTTCAATCGAAACATTACATGGGGATGATCCGCCCTATCCTTAAGGAGAAAGAAAAGAATAAATATTTCCGTGCTGAAATATAAGTGGAGGAGAACATGATGGAAAATAAATCACTCCCAATATATACCCGTGTCTCTACTGGAGTAAAGGGGCTTGATAGTCTCATCGGAGGAGGACTTATCCCCGGCAGAGTCTACGTTGTTACTGGGCCCCCAGGTAGTGGTAAAACCACCTTGGGAATTCAGTTTTTAGTTGAAGGAGCTAAGAACGGGGAAAAGGGGATTTATATTTCCCTAGTTGATGACCCCAAGACTATAATTCAGGACATGCTCTATTATAAGTTCAACCTTCTCTCCCACATTCGGAGCAAAAGAATTGTGATATATGACTTAGGAGCTGTTTTAACCCAAGGAAGCAAAAAACCAACGTGGGCAGAGATTTTAGAGGAAATAAAAAGTATCATATTGCATGAAAATGCAAAAAGAGTTGTCATAGATTCCTTTACTCCATTAGAATTCATGGTAAAAGATCCTGAAAATAAAAGAAAAGAGGTTGTGAGGTTAATAAAACTGCTTTCTACCATGGAAATAACTGCAATCATAATAACAGAGATGATGGAGTCTGAAAAATACACAGATGACTACTACGTGGCCAGTGGAGTGATAATGATGCATCATTTTATGCGACAATATAACATGATAAGAGCGCTTCAAATACTAAAAATGAGAGGAACCTCACATGACAATAATTTGAAGAAAATAAAAATCACGGAAAATGGCATAGAGGTGTATAACGAAGCACCCTGGTGACTGAGATGAGTGAAAAAGCAACCAAAAAGCAAGAACTTATAAAAGAGGCTTATAGGTTTGGATACTTTGTTGGGTATAAGGGACATACAGAATGGGTCTCCTGGGTCTCCAAGAAAAAAGGAGAAATCTACGAAAAGGCAAAGCTCTTTGGTATATATAATGAAGTAAGAACAGCATATGAAAAGGGGCTAGAAGATGGAAAGGCCAGAAGATTAAAAGAAATAGAACTTGGACTCAGTAAATTAGAATCTGAGATCATTCCTGAGAGTACAAAAGAAGCTGCCGAAACCAAAGAAAAAAAAGAAATTGAAGAAGAATACCAAGCATTTGCAAAAACACCAAAAATAATGGAACCTCCTGAGATACTCAAACTCATAAAGTCCATAGAAGCCCCAAAAATGCTCTCTTTCCCTAAGATGCTCGGTGGAGAAGAATGATTTCTCCATCGCCCCAACAAGCATATCCTCAAATTGAATCTATCTTTTACAAGGTCATTTCTCTAGAGCCAAGAAAAGAATCCGAATAGTAAACTTTATTGCTTTTTCTAACTCATTTTATCTGGTGTTGGGAATGAGGGAGTTTTTGAAAGAAAGCGATGTTTTTGATGCAGAAAATGTCATAAATTATATTGGAGAAATCAGCAAATTTCACAGAATCCAGGGCTCTAAAGAGCTTGTTGAGGCTGCAAGATATATTTTGGAAGAACTCAGAATAAATGGTATTAAAGCTGAACTCTTAGAAGAAGTTTACGATGGGGAAAAATGGCATTTAACCTTAGCCTCCCCGATTCCATGGGATCTCGTTTATGGAGAGATAAAGATCGATAAAGAACAGATAACCACATCAAAAACCCCTCTGATCGTGATGGCTCATTCACCACCAGGTGACGTTGAAGGCGAAGTTATAGCAGTCGATAAAGAAGAAGATTGGAAAGAAGTAAAAGGAAAAGTAGTCCTTATCGGAGAAAAATGGTACGAAAATTATAAAAAAGCTAACGAAAATGGTGCCATAGGATTCATAGCATACAAAAAAGGGACCGGAAAAGCATTTCCATATATAGGGCTGTTTTTGACCAAAAATGATTTAAAGTGGGCAAAAATCCCGGCAGTTACTCTCAGCGAAAAAATTGCAAACAAGATTATTCAAAAACTCAAAAAAGGGGAAAAAATAAAAGTGAAACTCAAAGTTGAGAGTGTTATCTCAGAGAAACAAACCTTACCCCTTGTATATGCCAAAATAGGAAGTCCTCCTTACATTCTCTTTACGGCACATATGTGCCATCCCAAACCCGGAGCAAATGATAATGCAAGTGGCGCGGCCATGTTAATAGAGCTAGCCAGAGTTCTCAAAGAGTTCTACAACAACTCCTTCAGATTTGGATTTGCATTTCTCTGGATTCCAGAGCACTATGGCACTCAGGCTTTTATAGAAAATTGGGCTCGTCTTGAAGAGTATTATGCAGTGATAAATCTAGACATGGTTGGCGGTAGCGAAGACAGGTCTGGATCGACTATAATGATAATAAAAACCCCTCTTTCACGATTTTCTATAATATCAGGACTACTGGAATACTTCATTAACTTGGCAAACTCCGAGGGAGAAAGTTTTGGGGGAAGTCCATTACCAAAGATGAAAGCGAAAAGCTATCCCTACGAGATGGGAAGTGATCATGATGTCTTCAACATTTTTGGGATTCCAAGTGTGATGCCTATAACATGGCCTGATAAGTTTTATCATTCAAGTGAAGACAGCATTGAGAAAATTAGTAAAGAGATCCTCGAAATTATCGGAAAAGCCGTTCTAGCAACTTCATTAGCACTTTCTAAAGGAGAGATCAACCAACTCAAACGGTTTGCAAGGGCATATACAATGAAGTACTTAGGAGAGCTGAATATGGAAAAAGATCTTGAAGTTGCCGAGAAACTCGTCATGAATGGATTAAACAGAGATTCGGACTTTTTAGGAATAAATTTAGGACATGAATTGAAATCAACCCCCTGGCTAAAGTGGCAAAGAAAGGGGATAATCTCTACCCGTTCCATCCGACAGTTAGACGAAAAGAAAGGAACAGAATTGGCTAAAATACTCGAAGATAGAAAAATAGGAATCCTCCTCCACGAACTCTTAATGCTTGGTGAAATGCTATCAGAAGAGGAAACCTACAATGTGTTGAAAGAGGAATTTGGAGAAATAGACCGGGAAAAACTTGAGAAGGCTCTTGAGATATTGAAATCACTCGACATTGTCTCTTTTTAGTTCCTTTTCAATTTCATTTATTTTCTTCACGACATTTTCCCTAAGTTTTGCCAAGAGTTCCGATGGAGAAACTGCGGAGTAAGCGTAACCAAGCCAACCCCTCTCTATAAGCTCTCTTTTAAGAACTCCACGCCTATAGAGATTAAGCACATGCTCCCTAACACTCCTTTCACTTATTCCCAGCTCTTCTTTTATTTCCGTAACTCTCATAGAACTGTTTTTCTCAAGAAGAAGACGATATATCCTAAGTTCATTCTTTTTAAAACCCAAGCTTCTTAGGAGCCCTTCCAGTTTATCATAAATCTCTCCCATCTTTGCCTCACACCTATGAAAATTTATCTTCATAATATTTTAAGGTTTCGGGTCTAGTTCAATCACTCCGAGGTACGTGCCATCTGGAAGATAAGCCTCCCCCTCTGAAGATCTCTTTAAAAAGGGCACCATTTTTATTCCTTCCCTTACATCAAACCCCTCTATGTATGGATTTACTGTAGGAAGAATTAAGAAGTTACCAATTTTAAAAAAACATTTGGCCTTTTTAGTCCTATTCCCAATCTTTACACTAACTGCAGGATGAATATGACCTAAAATCGCTCTTTTGAATTCAACTTTTGGAAGCGATTGGTGCCCATGAAGAAAAAGCATGTTATCCAAAATAAAATAATCCACAACTTTTATGTTCTCAAACTTTGCTGTTATTTCTTCTATCTTCCCATCGTGGTTTCCCTTTGTGATAACAATTCTAAACTCAGTAAGCTCAGAAAAGAACTCCATTAACAGCTTTTTAGTGAAAGTTCCCAATCCAATAGGCTCTTTAACATCTCCGAGAACAATAAGTAAATCCGGTCTTTTCGATTTTACAAACTCTGCAAGGGTCTTTTCAAACCAAGTTCTCACCCTTAAACCTCTAGAAAGCTCAAATGCTATGTGAGGATCACCCAAAACAAGAACTTTCCCAAAGGATGTGTTAAGTTCAAGAGAAAGCTCCTCATAAAGAGAAAATGGTTCCATACGCATCACTTAAAAATAGAAGTGATAAGGCAAAGGAAGAAAGATCAGATCAGTCCTCTCTCCTTCTTTCTCTGCCTCTTGAGTCTCCTGATTCTCTTTTTAATCCATTTCCACCTCATTCTTCCCTTCTTTTTCCATTTCCTTGGTCTCCTCTTCATGATGATCACCTCTATGATCGTTCCAGAGTATCCTCGCTTTGCTTGGTTTTTAAGCTTTTCCATCAAAAGATACCAGAGTATAGCAAAAATAAAAAAGACAAAATAAAGGAGATAAATAACGATTTTGACCAATCAGAACTTTTCCCTTATTTTGAATATACCACAGCCACGAAAAGAGTTGATAATTGATAAATAGAAACAAAAACTCTCCTTAACATCTTTGTGATACCCACAATATCGATCTATACTTGTAAAGAGTTGTTAACTATGTTAAGGTCATTAAAAGATCTTAAAATTTTGTTTTTTCAATTATCCCCGCCTAGCCTCTCCTTGCACTCCCGATAAATTATTATATTGTTTATTAAACCTAATAATTGTGGGGGAGAAAAATGAAAGTTGGATTCATTCAGATGGAGCCAAAACTCTTAGACTTAGATGCCAACTTGAGCAAGGCAGAAAAACTGATTAAAGAAGCTGCAAAACAGGATGCTAAGCTTATTGTGCTACCTGAACTCTTTGACACAGGATATAACTTTGAGACAAAAGATGAGGTTATAGAAATAGCTCAGGAAGTCCCGGATGGTGAAACAACCCAATTTTTAGTCGAACAGGCAAAAGAACATGAAATGTTCATCGTAGCCGGCACCGCAGAAAAAGATGAAAAGGGAAAACTTTACAATTCTGCCGTTATTGTAGGGCCCCTTGGAGGAGGCTACATTGGAAAATACAGAAAAATCCACCTTTTTTACAGAGAAAAACTCTTTTTTGAACCAGGCAATCTTGGATTTCATGTATTTAATATTGGAATTGCTAAAGTTGGAATAATGATTTGTTTTGATTGGATTTTCCCTGAGGCCATGAGGGCCCTCGCACTAAAAGGAGCTGACATTGTAGCACATCCAGCTAACCTTGTTCTCCCATATGCACCAAGGGCCATGCCAATAAGGAGCCTCGAGAACAGGGTATTCAGCATAACCGCAAACAGAATTGGACAAGAGAGAGGATTGAGATTCATAGGAATGAGTCAGGTAAACTCACCAAAAGCAGAAATCCTACTTAGAGCAAGTGAAGATAAAGAAGAAGTTGGTGTCGTCGAAATAAATGTTGAAGAAGCCAGGAATAAAAAATTAAATGAATTTAACGATCTATTTAAAGATAGAAGACCCGAATATTATGCCCCTTAAGTCCGAAGGGGTGTGGAATGGGTGGGCTCTTCAAAAATGATTATGTAATAAAAGAACAGCCTTCACACACTCAAGAAATTATTCAAAAAGGAGTGGACAAAGAGAGTCTAAATAAATTACTAGAGCGAATTAAAGAAGGAGATCTCCCCATAAAAATCAGAACACTTCAGATATTGAATGAAAAGGTTAAACTTACTGATATAGAACAACGAAAGAGATTTTTAGAAGAAGGTTTGGAGACACTGCTAGAAAACCTCTTTGATGAAAATCAAAGAATCCAAGAACTAACCCTGAGAGTGCTGGAATCATTAATAAAGGGAATATCACTACCAGTTAACGCTTCCTTAAAAATTTTTGAAACAATTAGCATTCCACGCATACTAGAGAATGATTTTGTATTCCTACAGCTTGCAAATACATTCAAAGCTTTGAAGTTCATAAAACCTCATCCGTCTATTTTAAACTACCTTACTGAAATGACACTCTCAGGGGATGATAGAGTACGAGTCTTGGGAACATGGGGCCTCTGGAGGTTTTTGAATTCTACTAGAGATATCAGATCAACAGAGATTCTGGAAGGGATTTTATCAAAGATCCCCAGTCTATTAGAGAGTGAGGATGAAACTGTGGTGGAAGTTACACTTGAACTTATCAAGGAGATTGCAACAAAATACCAAGATTCAGGTGAGATTATCAAAAGATCCTTTGCATGGATAAAAGTCATGAAAGAAATTGAAAAATCTGGAAGCTGGCTTATAAGAAGCGAACTGAAAAGAACTATCAATTATCTCATTGAGCTTATCCGTGAATACTATCGTATGAGAATAAACGAATCATTTAGAGTACTGGAGGACTTAATTCAAGAAGAAAGGTATGAAGACGCCATGACTTTAGCTGGGATAATAGGCAATGAAGACATTATCAAATGGGTTTCTCAGAAGATAAAAGAAAACAAAAGAGAAAAAGAAAAAGGGATTGAAGGTCTCCCCAGATTAGTGAGTGGGCCCAAGTACCTTAATATCCCCTCCGACCTAACAGAAAAAACAATTTATATACCCAGTTTAAGCTCTCTAGCACTCAGAAAAAAGACAGTTGGAAATGATGGGAATGTAAATAGTAAATTTGAATTGAACAAAATGAAAAAAGATCTTTCAAACCTCATGACAAAATTAAGGAGCAGTGATAGTGTAGAAATTATAGATGCTCTCTGGGAGCTTTATGAACTTTCTGATGAGATAAACTCCCAGAACGTAGAGGAGTTTAGACTTTTTGTTCCTGAACTGCTTAGAATTTTCTCTTCCACAAATAATGAATGGATGGTAGATAAAACTGCGAAAATTCTTGCAAAAATATTAGGTATCCTCCCAAATTCACAAGAATATACAAATGATATCGCCAAATTCCTGTTTTTAGAAGATAAACACAAAATGAGAGCTCTAATTTTCTTTAAATATTATCTAAAAAACAAGTGGGACAAGAATGCATGGGAACTGATATTAAAATATTTGCCTAGATTACTCACAAAAAAGAAAACTGCAATATGGGCATTAGGAATCATAGAAATCATTATCGATACCATCCCACCAGAGGAAACGGAAAGACTAAGGGAATTGATGGCGATTTTGGGGAGTCTAAACCCCAAAGTGCCAGAAATCATGGAAAGAAGAATAAAAATTTTGATTGAAGAAATAAACAAAAAATTAAAAGGCCAAAGAAACATAGAAAATTATGTAAAATCGGAATGATGAATCTGGAGCCCCCTGAGTGATGAGGAAGTTTCGCGGGGCTGACCGTAATGATAAAAAGAATCCTCTGTAAGGACCTCTATCAGGAAATAGAGAGACTTGAACGTTCTATTATTGAGCTTGAAGAAGAAATAATTGAGTTAAAAACCCAACTCAACATGAAAACAGAAGAAGCAACTAGTCTTTACATTGAGAACCAGAGCCTAAGGCACAAAATAGAAAGACTAGAAAAGACACACAACCAGCTCATTGAAATGCTTAAGAAGATGAAAATACCATTTGTAGTAATTGATGAGGACGAATTCAAAGATATAGAAGTTGACAAATAACGTATTTTTCATCTCTACTCCAAAGTTATGAAGCCTCATTCAGACAAAGGCTTTTTAACATAAAGCACAACTTTTAGGTTAGAATTAGAAATGGTGATAATCATGGACATGAGTACTAGAATGTTCAAAGAGGAAGGATGGATAAGAAAAACGTGTAAAGTATGTGGGAAACCATTCTGGACTCTAGATCCGGATAGAGAGACATGTGGAGACCCACCCTGTGATGAGTACGAGTTCATTGGGAATCCAGGAATTCCAAAGAAATATACTCTAGACGAGATGAGAGAGGCATTTCTAGGTTTTTTTGAGAGAAACGGACATGGAAGAGTAAAACGCTATCCAGTACTCCCTAGATGGAGAGATGACGTTCTTCTAGTTGGTGCAAGCATTATGGACTTCCAACCATGGGTTATAAGTGGAGAAGCCGAACCCCCAGCAAACCCCCTAACTATTTCGCAACCCTCAATTAGATTTACTGATATTGACAACGTGGGTATTACCGGCAGACACTTCACAATCTTCGAAATGATGGCACATCACACTTTCAACTATCCTGGAAAACCAATATACTGGATGGATGAGACTGTTGAGTACGCTTATGAGTTCTTTACTAAAGATCTAGGTATGAAAGGAGAGGATATAACTTTCAAAGAAAACCCATGGGCTGGAGGAGGAAATGCCGGGCCCGCTTTCGAAGTGCTTTACCGCGGCCTAGAGGTGGCAACCCTCGTTTTCATGCAATATAAATTAGCCCCACCCGATGCAGATCCATCTCAAATAGTGGAGATAAAAGGAGACAAATACATTCCCATGGATACGAGGGTAGTTGACACCGGTTACGGCCTAGAGAGGCTCGTATGGATGAGCCAAGGGACACCCACAGCCTATGATGCCGTTCTTGGATATGTCGTTGAGCCGCTCGAGAGACTGGCAGGAGTGGAGAAGATAGATGATAGAATCCTAATGGAGAACTCCCGCCTCGCTGGAATGTTTGATATAGAAGATATGGGCGATCTGAGAGTATTGAGAGAGACGGTTGCTAAAAAGGTTGAAATTGCTCCAGACGAACTTACAAGACTCGTTAGACCATACGAGCTCATCTATGCAATAGCAGACCATACAAAAGCTCTCACCTTCATGCTAGCCGATGGTGTTGTTCCATCAAATGTAAAAGCCGGTTATCTAGCAAGACTTCTCATAAGAAAGAGTATAAGACATCTCAGAGAGCTTGGTTTAGAGATCCCCCTTAGTGAAATAATGGCACTGCACATAAAAGAACTCCACAAGACATTCCCAGAATTCAAAGAGATGGAGGATGTCATCCTAGACATGGTAAATGTTGAGGAAAAGAAATATGCCGAAACTTTAGAAAGAGGAAGTGGACTTGTCAAGAGAGAAATAGACAAACTCAAAAAGCAGGACATTGGAGAACTTCCACTTGATAAACTCATGCTCTTCTATGAGAGCCATGGATTAACTCCCGAAATTGTAAAGGAAATAGCCGAAAAAGAGGGTATGAAGGTTCATGTTCCAGATAACTTCTACAGCCTAATTGCAAAAGAAGCCGAGAAGACTGCCAAAAAAGAAGAGGGAGAACAAAAGATAGTAGACTTTGAGCTTGTTCAGGATTTACCAGATACAAGGACACTCTATTATGAAGACCCATTTATGAAAGAATTTGACGCAAAAGTCCTCAAAGTGATCGAGAATTGGATTGTCTTAGACGCTACAGCCTTCTATCCCGAAGGCGGTGGGCAACCGTGTGACTTAGGAGAGCTAAATGACGTTGAAGTGATGGATGTCCAAAAAATAGGAAAGGTAATACTACACAAGGTCAAGAACCCAGAAAAATTCAAAGAAGGAGAAGTTGTCCACGGTAAAATTAACTGGCAAAGGAGAATACAACATATGAGACACCACACCGGAACCCACGTTCTTATGGGTGCCTTGGTTAGGGTTCTTGGGAAACATGTATGGCAGGCCGGTTCCCAGTTAACCACTGAGTGGGCAAGATTAGACATAGCTCACTACAAGCGTATCAGCGAGGAGGAACTTAAGAAAATAGAACTTCTAGCAAACAAGATTGTTATGGAAGATAGAGAGGTAAAATGGGAATGGCTTCCAAGAACAGAAGCAGAACAAAGATATGGCTTCAGACTCTACCAAGGTGGTGTTGTGCCTGGAAAGATAATCAGGGTGCTTAACATCAAAGACTGGGACGTTCAAGCATGTGGTGGTACACACTTATCAAGCACTGGCCTAATTGGGCCAATAAAAATCTTAAGAACAGAGAGAATACAAGATGGTGTTGAGAGGATAATCTTTGCATGTGGTGAAGCGGCTATTAAACAATGGCAGAAAGAAAAGGAGATTTTGAGTAAAACTAGTGAAGTCTTTAGAGTACCGCCAGAGAAATTACCCGAGACCGCGGAGAGGTTCTTCGAAGAATGGAAACAGGCAAGAAAAGAAGTGGAAAAGCTTAACAAAGAACTTGCAAAGCTTTTAGTCTATGAGCTCGAGAGTAAAGTTGAGAAAATAGGCGAAATAGAGTTCATCGGTGCTGTGGTCGAAGGAGAGATAGATCACCTGAGAGAGGCAGCCCTTAAACTCAAGAAACCAAACCGCATTGTGGCGTTGATAAGCGAAGACAGCCGTGCGGTGGTGGTTACCGTAGGCGAAAATCTCGATTACAAAGCAGGTGATTTGATAAGAATACTCACAAAGGTCGCTGGCGGTGGTGGTGGAGGCAAGAAAGACTTAGCCCAAGGAAAGATAAAGAACATCCTAAAGGCCAAAGAAGCCCTTGAAGAGCTTAAAAAGGCTCTCTAACTTTTTCAACTTTTTGGAGGGTTTTGAGATTAAGATAAAAGCTCTCACCAATGATATAATTGAAATCTCAGAAATGATGGGATTTAGAGCCATAAAGGAGCTCTCTACAAAAGATGGCGCCCGGATAGATTTGGCAATTTTGAGAGGGGATGAAAAAATTTTGGCGATTGAGTTTGAGAACTCCTACAAGTGGATAAAGCAGAGAATTCTTTACAACGCAATAAAGGCTCATAGAGATGGGTTTAAGCACCTTTGGGTGGTGTATCCTTTCAGGGGCAGACCATTAAGAAATAGCTGGGTGACTGAGTATATCACTGAGCTTGGAGTGAAAGTTGAGGTTGTTCATCCTAAAGAGGTGGAAGACGAATTAAGAACATTTTTAACTGTTATTGCTAAGTAGCGTTTCCTTCTTTAACCAAGTGGTATTTTTCCAAACATCTCAATTGTCGTTGAGTTTTCTTGACGTTGTCTTAGAGTAATGTTTATATATTTTGTGTGTTTATTATTTGGTGAGTGTTCCTGTTTGGGGGGGCGAATGCGAAGGTGGGTAGTGTTGTTTATGGTTGGAGTGTTGTTTTTGAGTAGTTTTGGTTTTGCTGGGCAGTTCCAGGAAGTCAAGGATTCTCGAGTTCCAGTTAGTTCTGGAACTTGTGGTGCTTGTAGTTTTTGTCAGGATTTTGATGTTGGGAAAGCTTTGGTTGAAGTGAACTTGAAAATTGAGAACTTAACAAGGATAATTAATCAAAAAGAGGCAGAATTACATAAGCTTTATGCCGAATTTAACAGGACTAAGAGCATTGAAACTCTTGAAGAGATCGTTAAGCTTGAAGATGAAATTCAACTTTTAAAAAGTAGAACGGAGTTTTATCAAAGACAAAAGATTATAAGGAGAATTCTAAATAGATACTCGGGAAAAAATCTTTACACTATATATGATAGTAGGATCATTATTGATAATTATACCAAAGAGGTTCAAAAATTATTGCCCATGATGAATAAAACAATAGAAACCCCAAGCGAGTTAGCTGAGTTATATTGGGACTTGGCTCAAGATACTTTTAATGAAATAATGACTTTAGAAACCAATCTTCAAACAATATTCAAAAAAATTAACGATAAACAAGATCTAAGTGGGCGTATTCCACAATTACTTAAAGAAAAAAGAAAACTTTGGAATAAAATTTACCAATATTTAAGGAAAAGAGATGAACTGTATACCTATGCGGCATTGGAGAAAACCCGACGAGAACAAATACTTCGTATTGGCATGTTTGGCATAGTGCCCTTAAGTTCTTCTCCATCCCCGTGGGAATGTTGGGTAACATCTGGAGGCGTATATGTTTGTAGAGAAATTGAAAAGGGGGAGGTAGTGAACTGTTGTCCGGATCCACTTGGACACCCATTAGGCGATGGAACTAATTTCGCAAATCTTAGACCTTCTGCAGTATGGATTGGAATGTACTCAGATACCTACCCAAGTGGAGAGTCTCATGTTGCAGACTATTGTTTATATGAATTTCCTTCCAGTAATACTCCAAGCGCGATTTTCGAAACATATAAACCTTATGTTGACTACATGAGCAGAGAATATAACCTTAATATAGGGTCAATTCAAATAAAGTTCTTTTATACTGCAACTGCATATAATCTAGAAGTTCATACATATCAACAAACTCATTTAATCTTCCAGTATAACTGCTATATGAGCACGGGGTATTGTCAACCATCAGCAAGTTGGCTTAGAGAACTGCCTACAAATCCACAAAACCCACCGTATTCAATGGTAACTAATTTAATGGTATGGCCATATGTATTAGCATGTAAATATAAGGGAGATTGTGGCCTGGCGTGTGAATGGGCTAATGGACACTGCAGGGGATGCTTTGCACCGGATGATACTGCCTCTCAGTATTTTGCAAAGAAGTAAGGAGGTATTTGAGTGAAGATCCTCCCCTATTCCATTATTTTGTTTTTCGTTTTCATATCTCTAGTTCAGTTTGAGTCTCAATGGGTGTATAACACAGAGGACTTTATTAACGAGGTTGAAATATCTCCTAATAGTTCTTACATAGCTGCAATTGGGACGTCTAATGGGGAAAGAGTTTATGTATTTAATACAAATGGGAGCTTGCTTTGGAAACGCGATGACGCATTTTCAATCTCTTTTTCAAAAAACAACTATATAGCTGTTGGCGGAAAAGGCATTGCATTACTCACTGGAAATGGGAACCTTTTGTGGGAGTATGATAATACGTCGAGGATAAATAGAATCTTCATTTCGAGATATGGAGAGAGAGTGATTGGAGTTGGGGAGAAGGAAGCCTATGTTTTAGATAGAAATGGAAAGTTAATTGCCCAGTTCAAGTTTAATGAATCAATTAGATTGTCAACATCTTCCTGTGGTAGCTACATCGCAATAGGCACGGAAAACGGAACTTTGTATTTCTTTGAAAATGAAAAATTAATATGGACTCGGCGAGTTGGTGGAAGAATTTACCCTCTTTCGATTTCAGCTGATGGAAATTATATTGTTTTTGGAATAGGATCAAAGTTGCATGTTTTTGGAAGTAATGGGAAATTGCTGTGGAGTTATTCTGTAGATGGTAGTGTAGTAGATGTTAAACTCTCTGAGAACAATTATATAGCTGTTGAATCTGTCGAGATTGGGGAGATTTTAGGGAGTCCAACAGTTGGAACGACTCATATATATTTTCTTGACAAGAATGGGAATCTATTGTGGTCCAAGATTTTAAGTCCGACTTCATACTACTCTTTCAGCAGTGCAATTAGTGATGCAAGCGGGGTGCTTTACTATTTTGAGGTGTCAATGTCTCAAGATGGCGAATTCATTATTACTGTTGTTGGAAACAAAATTTATCTTTTTGATAGAGAAGGTAAAGCTCTTTGGGAGTCTGAAGTTGGGGAATGGTCAAGCGGTAAAATCTCAAGAGATGGAAAATTGATTGTAATTGGTTCACAAAGCGGCAAGATCGAGCTTCTATTTAATAGGTATGCAGAAACTCCTGAAAAAACTAAAATAGTAACCAAAACCATAACAGAGGTTCTGAACAAAACAGAAACGAGTACAATAATTGTAACTGAAACAAAAAACGATATAAAATCCGTATGCGGAAGTGGATTCATTATTTTGATCTCTTGTGGGGTGATATTTTTAATGAAGGACAATGGGAGGATGAAAAAATGAAATTTCCACCTGGACATTGAGGTGATTGAGGTGCCTTCATTACCTCGTGAAAGCCTCGTTCTTTAGGGCGGGGATGCAGGAATTCTAAAATTCGATCCTCAAGTAGAAACCTTTTTAAACTCTTGCAACGTAATAGGGTCTCGAAGAGGCCACTCCAAGGGCAACCTTTAGTGAGGGTTTCACTCGTGTCCCCCTGCATGGGGGAAGACGCCGTTAGGCGTCCCCTTAAAACCGCCTTCAAGTGGTTTAAAACTTTAAGGAGTGGCCTTTGGGGCGATAACCCCGAGCCAGCTCGGGCTGGTAGGGGTAACGGGCCGAAGACCCGGCCCTCGGGCCGAACCGAAACTCGCAAGAGGAATAGGTGATGGGCCCGCAAACCAATGAAAGCCTTGAAGGGTGAGGGTTATGACTCCCGAGAGGAGCCCTCGCCCTTCAGGGCGGGGAGGAGGTCAGAAACCATTCGAGTATTTGTCCTTGTACTTGGGCTTCTTTTAATTTTTGCTTCACTCCACTCTAACGAAAATAAAATTCCCTTAATGTACTATGGCATAGTAGCAACAGCTTCAGGAGCGCTCAGCATCCTCATTCATTTCATAAAAAGAAGGAGAGTTAGATAAACAAAATGAAGCTTCGGCTGAATCGTATACAAGAGGAAATGCTTAGCATATGGAATATGTCCCAGTTGTGTAGTCTCTTGGTGTCCATATTGTGCTCGGGATCATCGTGAAGAGGGGGACCATATTGCGAAGAGTTAGATCCCGGTCCATAATGTAGGGAAGATGGGCATGAGAAAGATAGGGAGAATATTCCTCTTGCTCTCTTCAATATTTGTTTTGGTAGTGACAATACTCGATGGAGTCCCACTTTGCTGACCTCCTCCCCATCCCAAAAGGCGAGGCTTTCAAAAGTGTAACTCTTTACTCTTTTTTCTTTTTAATTCGTTAGAAGAAATCCCTCCAAGCTTCAGCATTTTTCTTGCTATTTGTTGAACTCTTGCCAAGCCAACTTCACGCCTGTAATTCTCGTAAGTATCGTAACAAAATCTCTAATACTTGAAATTACCAGACTAGCCAAGTGGTACCTGCTTGTGTGGGTTATTCCTCTTTCAATAATCCACATATAATACTCAAGCTTAAGGTTTCAGAAAAAGAAAGCAGGGAAAATAAAAAGTCTCTTACCTCTTGAAAGCCTCGTCCTTTAATGCAGGAGGAAGTCAACCTTCTAAGGTATGAGATCCTTAATTAGGAACAATGGTCTTACTTTTTCTCTCGAAAGCCTCGCCCCTTTAGGGCGGGGATGCAGAAATTTTAAAGCAAGCTTTTGAGCTGGAAAGCGTTACTTTTTTAAAGCCTAAGAATCATACTACAAGTTGACATGAAGAGGACAGTAATAGTCAAACTACAACCTTCAAAACCCCAAGAAAAAGCACTCTTCGAGTTAGCTGATCTTGGAGCTAAAGTTTGGAATGAAGTGAATTACCTAAGAAGACAACAATTCTTTAACCATGAAATTGTGGATTTTAACAAAACTGAGAAAATCGTTTACGAAAAATACAAGCGTGAAATCGGCTCAGCAACAGTCCAACAAGTTTGCAGGAAGAATGCTGAAGCTTGGCGGGACTTCTTCTCGCAAATTAGAATGAAGAAGAGTAAAGAACTTCCCAAGTGGTTAAAACCAAACCCGCCGGGTTATAAAAGGGAGGAAAAGCGACTCATAATTCTCAGGAACACTCAATATAAAATTGAAGACAACAAACTGATTTTGAAAGGCCTTGGAAAATTTAAACGGTTGGAAGTTCAATTCAAGGGTAGGATTCACTTGAAGGGCAAGCAAGGGAAGTTAGAATTAATTTACAATCCCGTTAAACGCAAGTGGTACGCTCACGTCACCATTTCAAAAGTTGAAGAAAGATTGGATGGAAATGGTTGGGTTAAAATTCCAAGACAATCCTTGGGAAGTTTAACTGCTGGCATTGACTTGGGAGTGAACAACTTAATGGCCGTTTACCTTGAGAATGGTGAATCATTCTTAGTTAATGGAAGACCGCTCAAGAGTATTGCCTTTTACTGGCAAAAGCGGATTGCGGAGTACCAGTCTAAAATCAATAAGAGTGGAGCAAATAAGAGTAGGAAACTCAAGAGAATGCATGAAAAGGCCAAACTTCAAGCGAGACACTACGTTAACACTTTAATAAGACAAACTGTCGAGAAACTTTACCAATTAGGCGTTAGCAGAATTGTGGTTGGTTATCCAAAGGGAATCACTCGAAATTCTGAAAAGGGCAAAAAGCAGAATTTCATTCTTTCCCACGTTTGGCGGTTCAATAGCGTTATCAAACGCTTGAAGGAAGTCTCGGAAGAGTTTGGTATTCAAGTCTTGCTTGTTGATGAGGCTTTCACTTCAAAGCTTTGCCCCTTCTGCGGGAAGCCTCATGAAGGGGCTAGGTTTGTTCGTGGTTTGTTTAAGTGTCCCGCGGAAGGGTTTGTAATGAATGCTGACTTGGTTGGTGCCTTCAACATTTTAAAGAAGGTTGCTGAAAAGATAACCCCGAGCCTGCCGGGTTTAACGGCGGGTAGGGGTAATTGGGGGAAGACCCTCCCGGAGGGGTCGAAGACCCGCTTTATGCTGGGTTTGAATGAAACCCCTCAAACCTTCTCGTCAATAGCGAGGGGTTAACTCGTCGGAACCCTCGCCGTTCACGGCGGGGAGGAGGTCAGAACCCCGTGGGATTATCAATAAACACTGTTTTAACCCCAAATTTCTCTCTTAAGAGGGGCATAAGGGCCTTAACCCCAAGGGTTTCAGTTGCATAATGCCCAGCCGCAATAACACTGAGCCTTCCTTCTTTGGCCTTATGGTAGTCATCGTGTAAAAATTCACCTGTTATAAAAAGATCAACCCCCTTTTCTATAGCCTCAGGTATAGCAAAGCCTCCTCGACCACTCACAACGGCAAGGGTTTTTATTTCCTCAACTCCAAATTCATAAGCTTTCACGTAATCAGTCTTTAGCTTTTCCACAAGAATCTGGGCTATAAGCGGGAGAGGTTTTGGCTCCTCAAACTCGGCCACATATCCAATGCTTAAACCATTATACTCTCCGAAGGGTTCTATAGGCTCTAACTCCAGAAGTTTCAAAAGTTGAGCATTATTGCCAACCTCTGGATGGACGTCTAAGGGCAAATGAGCTGCATATAAGTTGATCTCATTCTCAAGAAGGAATTTAAGCCTTCTTTGCACTAGCCCTCTAACGTACTCTATCCCACCCCAGATAAGACCATGATGAACTATCACCATATCAGCTCCCAGAGCTTTAGCCTTCACAAAAGTATCCATGCATGCGTCAACTGCGAAGGCAATTTTTTCTATCTCTTCTTTGCCTTCCACTTGGAGCCCATTACGAGACTTGTCGGGGAAGGAGTTTACTCCCAGGTACTCATCGAGGAAAGCAATAATATCATTTCTAGTTACCATTTTCTTCACCTCTTAATAGTTGCTTTTAACGTGTTTAAATGTTTTTCATAATACTCGACAATTATCTAAAAATTTACCGGCTATAGCCGAAAATTTTAAATACAGAAATGTAAAAGCTGCTATTTGGTGAAACCACTATGGACAAAGTGGGACAAAACCTATACGAAATTTTCGGAGAAGTTATAGCAGAACACGACTTTCTAAAAGCATTTTTAATTACAAGCATGTTGGCATTTCTAATGTACTTCAGTGCCCCCCAGATAGTCAAAATGCTTGGAAGGGAGGACTTGTTAAACGCCTTGAGGGTTACTTTGAGTGCTCTTGGGGCATTTTTAGGTTTTATAATATCAACAGCAACCATTGAACCAAAACGGGTTGTGGAGGAGGAATAAAATGGAGATTGCAACCCTTTTAATCCAAGCTACCTTTCTAACAACATTCTCAGTTCTGCTATACGTGAACTACCCCGCCCTTGCGGACGGGGTTTTGTGAGAGTTCATTCGGCGTCCCGTTGCCGGTAGCCTCACTCTCACGGGCCGGTTCACGCGGCCACTACCAGCTATCGCCCTGACGGGCGAATCGCCGACTACTTTCCGCAAAATGTTCAAAGCACCATTCACATCAGCATTAATTAAAACTCCAGTGGAAGACTGAAAGAGGCCTCTCTTCACCCTCTTCCCCCAATACTTTTCCTTCTTTTCCAAAGGCTCTAAAGCCAAGGCATCAACCTTACTCGTGTAAGCTTCATCAACTTCAATGAAGTTAATCCCGTAACGCTCGCACTTTGCCTTTAATTTTCGCTTGAAGAGGCCGTAAGGAATGAATTGGAAGTTCTGATTATTCACTTTCCCCAAGGAGGCCCTCTGTTTCGCCTCCTCCAACTCTCCAATAACTACATTCCCAATTTTATTCCCCAAGCAGTATTTTATTATGTAATTCACGGCTTGATTCATGAAGTTATTCATCACGTTTTTCCTCTTCCTCAAAAGCCGAGCCATCCTTTTGCCAAACTTTACTCCTTGCTTATCGTACTGACTCTGGAGTTTGGCTTTTTTCTTGTTCCACCACCGGTTGAAGCTTTTTAACCACCGGCCTTCAATGATGAAGGCCGTCCCGGTGGAGGAAACACAAGTGGCGAAGTTATCAACACCCAAGTCGATGGCCAAGTACTTTGAATAGTCCAATTCCTTCTTTTCAGGCTGAATCTCGTAAACGTACTCCACCTCAAACCAGAGAGCATTGTATCGTGGAATTATACGGACTTCCTTTATTCTATGGCCCTTAACATTCTTTGGGAGGGGAATTTCCAAGTACATTACGCCAAACTTTTTCGCAAAGTTTCGCCCGAGAGTGAGGATCACTCTATCCTCTTCCACCTTGAAGGACTGGTAGGGGAAAATTAACACAAAGTGTCCATCCTTGGGCAAAAACCTTGGCGGGTGAATTGGCCTATTGTAGTTCCTTTTTGCCTTTCTTTGAGGAGTTTAAAGAATGAGCGGTAGTTTCTTTCCACAATTTTCATGGTTTGTTGGGCAACTTGACTTGGCAATAATTTGTATGGGATGCTGTTTTTGAGCAAGTGGTAGGCTTTAACGAATGGTAGGAATGAACCGTTTAACTCGTAGTGTTGTCTAGTCACGTAGAGGGTGAGGTTGTAGAGATCCTTGGATAGGTGGGTTAGAGTACGAAGGTGTTTGTACGTTTTCTTGTCCACTCGCAAGTGATTCTTTTGCGTTAAGTACATTGACATCACTCATTACTATGCAGCAGAGTAAAAAGTATTTAAGTCTTTCGGTGTTTGCTTTTAGAGTGCTTGCACCCCCTCCCTCTCGGAAGGAGTCTTCACAAAAAGATAATCACCGTCTAAAGCGGGAGGATTACGCACGGATTAAACTCGTAAGGACTGGAAAGATCTCACTAAATCCACTCCACCATCTCACAAAGGCCGAAGTTACTCTTTCTTCAGTCTTAGCTGGATTAAGTGGCATCCTAGCAACTTTCATGAGCCCCGTTGGATTAACAGTTCTCTTTGGAGATCTCACAAAGGAAAGTCAAAAAGATGAGCTCAAGGGATCTCTCATGGCATACGCAGTGAGAGACGCTATAAAGAACGCCACTTACATTGGGGGAACCCTCATACCACTTATAGCACTGGGAGTGCCCACTGGTCCAATGTCTGCTGGTCCAGCACATCCATTCTTTGCTGAACTCGCAGCATTTGGAGGATCTACACCAAGAGATGTCCTATTGCAGAGGTATTCAACTTCAACCATAATGCTCGTAACAATCTACGCGACAGTATTTGCAGCATTCCTTGCATACTTCATATTGATCAAGTACTCAAAGCAATTAACCCGGTTTGTCTTCAAAAAAGTGCCCGCAGAAGCATTATATGCCACATTCCTGGCAATAGTACTGGTGTTAGCATACAATGATGCAGGAATTGCAGGAATCTTTGGTTCAATATTAGTGGGTCTCATCTCAGCGACATTTGTTAGAAACGGTGTCTCAATTGGAATACTCTTTATGGTGCTGGTTGCTGCACCGTATCTTGTAGGACTGCTCTTTTGAGACCTTTTTTCTTCTCATTTATTTCATTGTGCAAAAACTTTTAAGCTTCCTACTTTTTTCCTAAATGAACTGTAAGGTGAGAAGTATGGAGAAAAAATATCAAAAAGCATGTGAGGATATTGCAAAGGCAATAATAAGTGGTGAGATTAGAGATAGAAGAGAACTCAACAGATTTAAGGTTAAAATCGCGAGAAAATACCACTTAAGTAAGATTCCCACTAATTCAGACATTCTCAGAGTAATGAATAAAGCGGATAGGGAGAAGTTCAAGGACTTCCTCAAAAAGAAACCAACCCGTACAATAAGTGGTGTGGCCGTTGTAGCTATGATGACTAAACCCTTTCCCTGCCCCCATGGTAGATGCATTTATTGTCCAGGAGGACCAAGTGAAGGCTCCCCCCAAAGTTATACTGGAAAAGAGCCATCCGCTCTTAGAGCCCTTCAAAATGTTTACCATCCATATCTTATAATGATAAATCGTCTTAAGCAGCTTTATGATATAGGCCATGATATTGACAAAGTAGAAGTCATAATTCAGGGAGGAACCTTCCCAGCAGTAGATTTGGATTACCAAGAATGGTTTATCAAAGAGGCCTTTAAGGCTATGAATGACTTTCCACATTTCAAAGACATTGAAAATCTCGAGGAAAAGATAAGGAAGGCCGTGCTTTTTGGAGACATTGACGAGGATCCACTTTTTAGGGCAGCATGGAAGAAAACACATAAAAAACGTTATTACTACCTCGAAGAAGAGCAGAGGAAAAATGAAAGGGCAAAGGTTAGAATGGTAGGATTAACCATTGAGACGAGACCGGATTGGGCCATGGAAAAGCAAATCGATAGGATGCTTAAACTCGGCACCACAAGAGTTGAACTTGGAGTTCAGACTGTTTTTAACTTCATCTATGAGAGAGTTAAGAGAGGCCACACCGTTGAGGACACAATTAGAGCAACTCAGCTGCTCAAAGACGCTGGCCTTAAAATCAACTACCATATGATGCCTGGCCTGCCGGGAAGTAATTTTGAAAGAGACCTGGAGTCATTTAAGATTATATTTGAAGACGATCGGTTTAGGCCAGATATGCTCAAGATTTATCCTACTCTGGTTACAAGAGATACTCTCCTCTATAAATGGTATAAAGAGGGCAAGTACAGGCCCTATACAACTGAAGAAGCCGTAGAACTCCTGGTTGAAGTTTATAAACTTCTTCCAAAGTGGGTTAGAATTATGAGAATTCAGAGGGATATACCTGTACAACTTGTGGAAGCCGGGGTAAAACATTCCAATTTGGGTCAGCTTGTATTCAATGAACTCGTTAAAAGAGGAATAAGACCCAGAGAGATTCGCTTTAGAGAGGTAGGGCATCAAATGCAGAAGTTCGGGGTGGAACCTGAAGTAGAACACATCAAACTTTTGAGAGAGGATTATGAGGCAAGTGAAGGGCACGAAATATTCCTAAGCTTTGAAGATGTGAAGAACGACATATTAATTGGTTTTATAAGACTTAGAATTCCAAGTGAAAAGGCCCATAGAAAGGAGATTAACTGCTGCCCATCTGCAATAGTTAGAGAACTCCATGTTTATGGACCGCTTGTGCCAATAGGAGGAAAACCAAAATATGAATGGCAGCACAGAGGGTATGGAAAGGAACTTTTAGCCGAGGCTGAGAGAATAGCCTTTGAAGAATTTGATAGAAAGAAAATGCTTATTATAAGCGGCGTTGGCGTTAGAGGATACTACAGAAAGTTCGGCTACCGTAAAGATGGACCGTACGTGAGTAAGAGGCTTGACAAGAAAGGATACGCCAACTTTGCCAAGAGCAGAGAGTTCGATGGACACTTAAACACATGAGTTAGTTCACAATTATTTTAACTCCATTAATTTCCCTTTCTTTTTTCTCAATTTTTTCAAATGTAAACTTTTCCCAGTTAACCCTGTAAGAAGATCCGTTAATATTGGCAATCCAATCGTTTGGATCAAGAATTATCTTGAATGGCTGTTCTTTTAACTCAAGCCTTAAGATGACAGAACCATTAACAAAGATTCTCTTCGTGATGTTTTCGCTTAGAGTTACGACCTCCACTTCGAGAGGCATTGCAAAACCATTCTTATCAGTTATGTTGAGCATTAGAGTGTAGTAGCTGTCATTTTGGGCTACTTTTAAGCTGGAGACAGTAAAGTTTGGATAATCTGCTGTATAAAACCACTCCCTGAAGAACCACTCCAAATTCTGCTTAGTCAGATTTTCGTAGATCTCCTTGATCAGATTTAGTGTTTCTTCAGTATTGTTGCACTCCTTAACGTGGCAAATTGCAAGGAGCTCTCTAAGCCCTTGAAAGAATGTTTCATTTCCTACAACAAACTGAAGAGAGCGGAAGATAAAACCACCCCTGTGATAGAGATTGGTTTGGTGTCTTCTTGTAACTGCGTTAATCTCTACTACTGGAGTCCTATCCCTTGAGCTGAGGCATATTCCTTCCCAGTAGTCCAGCTGCACAGGTGTCATGTTATAAAAGGAGGAAGTATATGTTGCGAGAGATTCATCCAAAAGTCCAAGCTCCGCATACATTCCAAACCAGTTATGGGCGACTTCATGAGGGATAACGTTCTCAAATTGTGTCCCTACCGCCCCTCCATAGAGCCCAAATCCTTCAATTTCGCTTCTATGCCCTTTGATCCTGATGTAAATGAACTCGTCATATGGATACGGAGTTAAATAGGAGGAATAAATTTTTAGGATTTTTGCAAGCTCATCTGTTGGATCTGACTCATCAGTGAGCGCTGTAATTTTCACGCTTTTCTCACCTATTTTTGTTGTTTTCTCATAAACCTTCCACTTTCCCAAAAGAACATAAAACCTCCCGCCATCTGTATGGAAAGTGTTTTCCTCTGGGAGGAACGGCTTGTATTTATTGTTTGGGAGTTTTAGAATACCAGCAAGAGCGTAATTAGAAGGATAAGAAGAAATTTTAATTATGAAATCTCCCTTCAGATTCGAAAGCAGCATATAAGCCTCAGGTGGAAGGTAGAAGTGCTCCTTGGTTGATTTCATATGCCACTCTATTATATCTCTCATATTAATATCAAAAAGAGGCTGATATTTTGAGGTATAGAAAATTTTAATTCGCTGGACATTCTCAATAGGCGTTATATTAAGCAGAAGAAGGCCGTATTTGTCATCATAAAAAGCCGTTACATCAGCTCTTGCACCGTATACTTCAATTTTCTCAAGGTTAATGTTCAAAATGGATGAGTTCTCAAAGAGAAAAGGAATTGTAGCTGGAGAGTTTAGAGAAAGCTCAATCTCCTGAACTCCTTTAATTGTGACATTCCAACCATCAAAGGTTATATCTAAAGAAATACTGCTATTACCTCCAATAAATTCCCCACTTCTTTCAAAAAGGAGCTTAGCATTATCTGTTTTTGAGAATTGGAACTTATCGAATGTATATGAAGAACTGATGCACATAACTATGAAAGCTACTAACAATACTACTACAACAGAACGTGCTTTCATATTTCTACTTTTATTCCGAGAGATTTAAAAGTTTCGAGGATAGCTTTTCATGAGGGTTAAAAAGTGCGGTTCAAACCAAGCCCATTAACAAAGGATGTAAACTTTGAGTGTAAATTCTGCCTTGATTGTTGTCGGGGTAGATTTATCTATTTAACCCTTTCAGATATTGAGAAAATAATGAAACATAGCCACGACCCTCAAGACTTCACTCTTTTAACCGCAGAAGAGGGAAAAATCCGCTTCGTACTTGCATACAGAGAATGGGATCTAGGATGCATCTTTCACGATCCAGAAACAGGAAAATGCAAAGTCCACGATTACAACCCATTAATCTGCCAGATCTATCCGTTCATGGTTTCTCACCAACCTCTCGGCATTGAAGGAGAGAAACCGTTTGAGTACAAAGGAGAAAAGCTCTGGATCTATTACGACAAAAACTGTCCTGGGGTTGGAGAGGGGCAAGAGATTATAACAAGAGAGAAAATAGCAGAACTCGGCATGGAGTTCCAAAAAGAGTTTGAGAAAACTGATTTAGATGGTTTAAACAAACTCTTAGACGGTGAAAGAGATGGAGCTTCAGTATAGAAGGGCATCCTCCCAAGAGCTTAAATTAATAACAAAAGAAGCAGAGAAGTTTGGGGAACTGAAGCATGAATTCTTTGGTGTGGTTGAAGGAAAATTCAGGGACATTTACGCTGTAAACAAAGAAATTTGGAGGAAAATAGAAAGCTTAAAAGTGCACCCTTATTCTTTTGGAACATTTATTGGGACAATTAAAAAGGATAAAAATCTCGTTGAGAGATTCTACCCCAATATTGAGTTCTTTTACTTCGTGGATATAAAGAAAAACTATGCAATTTTGAAGCCCAAACCAGCATTTCTCTTTACTACAGGAAAGGATGTTCCAAAGAATGGGGTTAGAGAATACGTCTGGCAGGGCAGTAAAAAAATAGTCGTTATGAACGAAGAGGGCATAATTCTTGGGATAGGCCTAATAAACCCCCAAAGCGAAAGAAAATTTATCAAAAATATTACCGATATAGGAGAGTTTATTCGAAGACACCGGTGACCTACCAACAGACGCTGCTCTCGTTCCTCCTCTGAAGAGCAACCTTTCAAAAGAAAAAATAAAGGGATTTATTCCTTCTTCAGCACTACGAACTCTTTGTAATCCATGACCTTTTTGAAACCCTTCTTTAGATAGTAACTATAAGCTTCGAGATTTGGAAATGTTATTATATAGGGCTCTTTTTTCAATCCTCTTAAACGTTCCACAGCAAATTCAAGAAGCTGTGAACCGTAGCCTTTACCTTTGTATGCGGGATCCACCATGAAAAACTCTATAAGACCAGTCTCTTCACCTTTGATATCCTCTGGCACCCACCACACATCCTTGCCTTCAAGATTGTAAACGAGAGCTATGGTACCAATGACTTTCTCTTCTTCAGTTCCCAAATACAGTTCATCAAACTCTTTTCCTAGTCTAAACTCAAGGAATGGCTCATATACTCTCTTAAAACCCTCAAAATCATCTATGCTTGGCTTATCTTCCACCCATTCAAGGGCAGGATATGCTCCATTGGTCCCTTGATAGACGCGGAAAACAAACTTTATCAACTCATCTTTAAATTCTAATGGATTTCTAACCCTAGTTATTTTCATGCTCTCACCATGTAAAAATTAAGAAAACTGGCTAATAAATCCAACGGATGAAACAGAGAAGTTAGGTCAAAAAGTTAATTAGGAGATAAGATAGAATAAGAAAGGGTGGTATTATGAACGAACTTGAAGCTTTAGCGATAGCTTTAGAGGTTGAAAAAGCTGAATTAAAGTTTTATATTGAGATGGCCAAAAAAGCAAGTGATGAAAAGGCCAAAAAAATGTTTCTCTTCTTGGCACATGAAGAAGCTGAACACTGGGATATTTTTGAGAAAAATTTGATCAATAAACTTGTAGAAAAGTGTGAACTTCCCTCCATTACCAAAGAGATGTTTGAAAAGTTAATCCCAAAATATGAAGGAGAATTAAGTGAAGTCAAGGCCGTGGAAATAGGAATGGAACAGGAAAAAAGGACTTGGGAATTTTATGAGAAAGCTGCAGAAGAAGCTAAGGATAAAAATGTGAGAAAAATATTCGATGAACTTGCAAAAGTTGAAAAATCTCATTATGAACTTCTTAAGGCTCAATACGATTCTGTTATGAAAACTGGCATCTGGATGGATTATCAGGACTTCAGTCTTGAGGTGGATTAGTCCAAGAGGACGTTTACCAATTTTACATTTTTCTTAACCTTATTCTCTATCATTATTATTATTTCAGGAGCATCAAGATCAACAATCATATCACCAAAGATCAGGTTTATATGAGGATTTATATTTAGCTCCACTCTTGTTTCACCATTTAGTGAGAATACCTCAATAAGTCCAAGTTTTTTAAGGGTGAGTACATTGGAGTAAAGTGTTGAAAAACTCATTGTAGGGAATTCTTTTCTGACTCTTCTAAGCACCTCTGTTAGAGCAGGATGCTCACTTCCAATATCTTCCAAGATCTCAATAAGTTTAAGCCTCTGAGGGGTTAACTTATACCCTGCCTTCCTAAGAGCCGTCACAGCTTTTTCTCTCCACATGAATACTCGTAAGAAGAGAAGTTTATAAATTTTCCTATTTAGAAATAACTTCTAAATAGAAAGCTTTATTAGGTAGGAAAACAATTTCCTCTGGTGAAAAAATATGTCTGAACACAATAGAAAACTTGTAGAGAGAGCCGGAATAGACGTGGAAAAACTTTTAGAAATGCTTCTTAAAGCTGCCGCCGCAGAATTTACGACCTACTATTATTATACAGTTTTAAGAAACCATACCACTGGACTTGAGGGAGAAGCCATAAAGGAAATCGTAGAAGATGCCCGCATAGAAGATAGAAACCATTTTGAAGCACTAGTACCTAGGATATACGAGCTTGGAGGAGACCTCCCAAGAGACATAAAAGATTTTGCTGATATGGCTTGGTGCCGTGATGCTTATCTCCCAGAGGATCCCACCATTGAAAATATCCTAAAAGTCCTACTTGAAGCAGAACGCTGTGCTGTAGGGGTTTACACGGAGATATGCAACTATACTATAGGTAAAGACCCAAGAACGTATGACTTGGCACTTGCAATACTCCATGAGGAAATAGAACACGAAGCATGGTTTGAGGAACTCCTAACAGGCAAACCAAGCGGCCATTTTAGAAGGAGTAGACCTGGTGAAAGTCCCTATGTTTCAAAGTTTTTGAAATGAGCTCTTTTCCTCTGAATCTTTTTGAATTCAGGGAAAGAACGAGCTACCCCATTCTGAAAAGCGAGGTTTTCAAAGGAAAAATATAAATCTCCGAAGAAAAACTTATTTAGTTTGAAAACTAAATAAAATTGGTGATAAATATGTTGGGATTGAACCCCATTTCGATATCTCGTGAAAAATCCCTATCAAAAGAAGAAATTGCCCAGGCCCTAAGATGGGCTACTATTGCAGAACTAGATGCCATAACATTCTATGAACAATTTGCAAGATTAATAGAAGATGAAAACATAAAGAAAGTATTTTTAGATGTAGCAAAAGAAGAAAAAGCTCATGTAGGAGAGTTTATGGCCCTTCTACTTAATCTAGACTCTGAACAGCTTAGTGAACTTAAAGAGGGTTTTGAAGAAGTTGAAGAATTAACGGGGATTAAAACAGAATTAAACCCCTCGGAGGAAAAAGAAGTGCGAAGTGGATATATTGAAGTGCTTAAAAAGGCTTTAATCGAAGTTATTAGCAAAGGCAGAATAATTGTAAGTTCCCTACCAAAAACAAAGATCATAGGTATGCAATCTTTTAGAGTGGACTTAATACGTTATGAAGATGGAGTAAAAGTCACAAAACAGGAGTACAAACCTATCCCTATGCTCACAAAGAAGTTCTATATTGGACTAAGGGAACTTGATGATGGCACTTATGACCCCGCAATAGCAGTTAAAGCAGGAGAACTTCTGGTAAAAAATGAAGAAGAACTAATTATCAACGAACTCCTATCTACAGAAGGAATAAAGAGAGGAACATTAAGGTCTTGGGAGAACACTGAGGAAGCCTTGGATGACCTCATGAATGCCCTCCAAGAAGCTTCAAAAGCCTCAGCTGGACCTTTTGGAATAATCCTGAATCCAAAAAGATATGCAAAGTTGCTAAGAGTTCATGAAAAAGGAGGTAGAATACTAATAGAAGTCCTAAAAAATGTCTTCAAAGGAGGTATTTTAGTTACCCCCAATATTTCGGAAGATAAAGTTGTAGTATTTGCAAATACCCCCGCAGTTATGGACATTGTAATAGGTCAAGACGTTGAGTTAAAGGAGCTCGGACCTGAAGGAGATGCCGTTGCATTCTTGGTCGGTGAAGCTTTAGCTCTAAGAGTTAAGAGCCCTGAAGCTATTGTAATCTTGGAGTGACTTTTTGTAATTTATTTTTTAATAGACGGGGCCTCGGCATATGATAATATTCTCGAACTTGTTTAGAGAGTTTCTCAAACAACATTGGGTTTTTACATCGAGTTTTGAGCCTTCTTCATTCCACAATGAGAAAAATATATAACTTTCAAATACAATAATATGAACTGGTGATTCCGATGGTCGAACCTCTTGTAAAGAAAGCGGCTGATGTTGAGAATGAAGCTGCTAAAAGCTATACTGAAGGACTTGCGAAATTAAGAGGGCAAGGTTTAAAGTACACAGATGTTGAGGCGGTTGTAAGTAGGATAGCTGTTGACACAATTGTCCACAAACACTTAATGAAAGCTATTCTAGAAGCACAAAAAGAGCTTGAAAAAGTGAGAAAAGGATATGAACAAGTTAAAGAACCCATGGAGATGGAGATGAGTAAAGAACAAGCCCTTCTTGTTAAAAGATTTGCTGAAATGCATCTTGAGATTGAGAAAGATATGATCGAAACATACCAAAAAATGGCCGAAAAAATGACCCATCCACTCTTTAAGGGGTTAGCAGAGGCCCTTGTTAAAAATGAAGAAGAGCACCACAGGCTTCTAAAACAACTTATAGAAAAACACAAAGAGTGACCTCATCCCCTTGAATAGTGAGACTTTCAAAAGAAAAAATAAGAGAGTCTTCTAACTTATTTCTTGTTTTTTCTCTTAATTTTTCTTCAGTTTTCAAACGCATGTTACTCAGAAAAGAGCATCATTCACTCCCAATTCCTTTTGGAGTTATCTTCTTTTCGACGTAAGAAAAGCTCACATCTATAAAAACCGCCATAAGAATAGCAGGAATAGAGCCTGCTAAAATTTTGTCTGTATTAAAGCTTGCCAAACCCTCAAAAACCAGCCTTCCAAGGCCTCCAGAACCAATTATAGCCGTTAAGATTGCTATTGAATTAGCCAAAACTGCCGCGAATTTTATCCCTGCAAACATTGCTGGATAGGCATGGGGAAAGCGAACATGGCGAATTATCTCCCATTCAGTTAGCCCTATACCCTCAGCAGCATCAATCATGGCTTCATCTACCTCACTAAGACCCACATAGGTGTTTTTAACTATTGGAAGCAGGGCCCTGAGAAATATTGCAAAGATTGCAGGAGTGAACCCTATGCCAAGAAGTGGCACTACTATTGCAACAACGGCAAAGCTGGGAATGGCCTGTACCAAGTTCGCAAATCCCATTATGATCGATGCAAGTCTTTTGCTTTTAAGTGCCAGTACTGCAAGAGGAATTCCAACCGAGATACTTACAAAGAGTGAGACGTACGTTAGAACAAGGTGTTCACTGAAAGCACTTAAAATTCTTTCAATCCCCACCACGATAACGCCTCCTTAAGTACTTTTCAATCAAAGCTGCAATACCATCTAAGAGTAACGCAAGAATTCCTACCCACAAACCCGCGACAATTATTATCTCTTTATCATAGAGGTGTATTCCTGTCTGAATTGGGGCCCCAAGACCTCCAGCAGCTATCAGGCCACCCAATGTCACTACACCCATCGTAAAAACAACAGCTATCCTAACCCCAGCTGCAATTAAAGGTAAAGCCAATGGAAACCTTACCTTCACCAATATTTCCCTATCACTCAGACCTATTGCTTCGGCAACCTCCAAGTAACTTCTCTCAACCGTTGTTAATCCAGTGTAAGTGTTTCTCGCTATAGGGAGGATAGAGTAGAGTACAGAAGCTGCTATAGTGGGTTTTTCCCCAATACCCAGGATAGGGAGGAACAACACGAGAAGAGCCAATGTTGGGATTGTTTCGACCACATTTAGTATGTTCAGAGTTAATGAGGCAAGTTTTGGTCTGCGATAAAGGAATAGACCTAAAGTAACACCTATGACTATAGCCAATAACAAAGATATACTAAACATTCTTAGGTGTTCTATCGTTCTCTGAGTTAGCTTTTGACTCTCCCACACCCACTGAACGTCCATTTCTTTCCCTCACAAAAGTTTTAGAAGCACTTCACTTGCAAGGAGTATCCCTACCGGTCTCTCTCTTTTCACTACAATACCTAAAAAGGTGTTTTTCATTTTCATCTCAGCGAGAGCAGAAGCTAGTGAGTCCTCTGGCGAAAACGTCATGGGCTCTTTAATTGCCTTCTCCAAATCTTCTGAGATCAAAAGTGTCTTAAGCTCTACGATACCTTTTAACACTCCCTTATCAACGAGAACAGCAAATTCAACATCCTTTTCTTTCATCCATTTTATTAATTGACTCTTCTCCTGAGCCTCTACCAAATAAGATTCAACAGGCATCATTAGATCCTTGACTTTTAGAGTATCAAGATGCTTAAATTTTTTATCAGCGTTTACAAGTCTGGCCACAAACTCATTGGCGGGATTTAAAACAAGTTCATCGGGGTATCCAACTTGAATAAGTTTACCTTTCCTCATTATAGCAATTCTATCCCCGAGTCTAAAGGCCTCTTCTATATCGTGTGTTACAAACACTATTGTTCTCCCGAGAGTCTCTTTTATCTTAGCAAACTCCTCTTGAAGCTGTTTCCTTAAGATGGGGTCCAAAGCACCAAATGGTTCATCCATTAGAAGTAAGGGCGGGTTTAAAGCTAAAGCCCTAGCAAGTCCAACACGCTGTTGCTGCCCCCCACTTAGCTGATGAGGATAACGGTTAGCAAACTCTCTTGGGAGGGCAACAAGATCTAAAAGTTCATTCACTCTATTTTCAATTTCTTCCTCACTCCATCCTTCAAGCCTTGGAAGAAGGGCAATATTCTCTTTGACCGTCATATGTGGAAAAAGACCTATCTGTTGAATCACATAGCCTATACTTCTCCTAAGTTCCACTACATCAAATTCTTTCACATTTTTTCCATTTATGAAGATCTCACCCTCATCTGGCTCAACAAGCCTATTTATGGTTCTCAAAAGTGTTGTCTTCCCTGAACCGCTTGGTCCGATTAGTATAAGAAGCTCGCCTCCAATCACATCTAGATTAACGTTATCAACAGCTTTAAAATTCCCATAGCGTTTTGTGACATTTTTGAGTTTAACATTTTCTATTTTATCAAAGAGCATATCCACCACCAAAAAGAAAAAGAAAAATCAACCACTTATAAGGCCTTTTTCGACTAAAAATTCTTTTGCTATCTCCCTAGCATCTTTTTTCTCTACATCGTATTTGTAGTTTAGTAATCTCATTGTGTTAGTATCGATAAGCCCCTCAAGTTTCTTAAGAATTTCAATAATTTCAGGATATTTGTCAGCAAAATCTTTCTTTACAAGTATAACCGCATCATAGGGAGGCAGAGCACCTTTATCGTCTTCAAGTATCTTAAGATCAAAAAGATCAACACGGGCATCTGTTGTGTAAGCGGAAATTGCATCTACTTGGTCGTTCTTTATAGCTTCATACATTAATGTGGGCTCCATTTGCTTAACATCTCCAAATGTGAAACCATATACCTCTTTAATCCTCGGCAACCCGTCTGGTCTCGTAGCAAACTCTGGATCTGTACCCAAAACCATCTTAGGGGCGTATGGGGCCAGATCACTCAACTTTTGAAGGCCATTTTTCTCAGCAAACTCTTTTTTCACAGCTATCGCGTAGTCGTCCCTAAAACCCAATTTTACAACTGTTAAAATACCATCGCGACTGAGCATTTCCTCTTTACTCTTCTCATATACATAATCAGGATCCCAGTTTTCTGGAGGATCAAGTTTAAGGATATTATTGTACGCTGTTCCAGTGTACTCAACATAAATATGAATTTGGCCTTTTTTTAATGCTTCATAATTTACCAGTGTCCCACCAAGTCCCTCTTTTACCTCAGCCTTATAGCCATTATTTTCTAAGAGGAGAGCTATCATATGGGCCAAAATGTACTGTTCATTGAATGGTTTAGAGCCAATAACTATCGTAGGGACTTCTTCTTTTTCACTTATGCAACCACTTAGAAAAGAAACCAAAACCAAGCTCCCTACAATCAAAGCAGCTACCTTGTGCATTTTTATACACCTTTACTATATTGTTCGAGCATTTTAATAAACTTTTCGAAAAATTAAAAGTAAAAGTATAGAGTTCGAACTAACCTAGCATAGAATCCAAGAAGAGCATTACATAGAAGCCAATGAAGAATCCAAGGGTTACATAGAGCTCATTTTCTTCCCTTTTGTATATCTCTGGAATCATTTCTTTCACAGTTACGTAAAGCATTGCCCCTCCTGCTAAGCCCAAACCATAAGGAAGGAGACTACGAAATGCTGTAAAGAAGACCGCACCAACAAGCACCATGACCATCTCCGCTATACCACTTAAACTCCCCATCAGAATTGGTTGGAGCCGTTTCTTTTGGAGAGTGGCAAGAGGAAGAGAAACCACAGCCCCCTCAGGAAAATCTTGAATGCCTATCGCTATAGCTGTGATAATACCAGTCCTCAGATCAAAGACTATTGAAGTGCCTACTGCAAGGCCTTCAGGAAGATTGTGAATTACAATAGCAAGAACTATGAGCCAAACCACTCTAAGCTTATCCTTCAGCTCTTTTGGGCCTTCATATCCCTTAACCAGATGTTCATGAGGTATAAACCTGTCTATAGCATAGATAAGTAATATTCCCAAAAGTATTCCAATTCCTGCTGGAGTAAAACTATTCGTAAATTCAATCGCTGGTAGTATTAAGCTGGTGAAACTAGCTACAATCATGACTCCAGCAGCAAAAGATAAACTTACATCAATTCCCCAGTCTGGCAGTTTATTAGAGAATATGGCCAATAAAGAACCCAATGTAGTCATTATTGCTACAAAGAGACCCGCATAGAAAGATACTACTATGAGATTACCCCCAGATATGTTGAGTAGGTATTCTCCAAGCCTTGCGATAGAGTTCTCTAACACTTTTAGCCCACCCTAATAAATAAAATGTTGAAATATTATAAAAATTGCTAAAAACAAAGGACTATGGACCGACATGCATCATTTGAGAGTACATCTCCCAGTCAAGAAGAACCTCGTATTCTGTCTTCAGGATGAAGTAGTGGGTATTTTCCATAGAAGCAAGATATCTAAGAAGGCCTTTTTTAGCATTGTCTTCCGTCATCTCTTCAAGCTTTGAGTAAAACTCTTTAGCTATTCTTTCAGCCTCCATCGCCCAACGAATAAGCTCTAATATATCGTGAACATCTTTAACTTTCTCCAAAACCGGTTTCAATTCAGGCCCCACATGTTCTTTCGGAAATACAATATCCTCTCCTGGAAAAGACTGAGCATAAAGCTTTCTTAAAAACTCTTCATGCTTTTCCTCTTCACCCGCAAGGAACTCAAGCTTCTTTTTTAAGGTTTCTACACCCACATTCTCAGCCATGCTTCTATAAAACTCTTTTGCCCCAATCTCGGCCTTTATAGCCATTCCCAGAAGCTCCTTAAGGGAGAATTCATTTACCCTCTCAAGAGGGATTCCCATATCTATATCAACTACCATTTCCGTCACCTCATTTCAAAAACCTGACATTATCTAATAGAACTCCCTAATACTAAAACCTTTCCATTTAATGAGGGTTTTAAATAACAGAAAACTATTCACGGAGATACTGAGATTCTATCTCGAGACTGTTAAATCGGATTCTAGCTACGTAGTGCAATCTCACCAGAGTATAAATCCAAATAACGAGCGACAATAAATAGACTACTGGAGCCATTGTTCTAGTAGATTGAAGTGCATTGAGCCAGATAAAGACCACAAATACCCAAGAGGAGATTTTTGCGAGTGTTTTGTAATTTTCTGGCGTTCTAATGTAGCCTGCAATTGCATTAATAAGTAGAATCAAAGAAACTGAAGAACCCAATTCAATGACATAAAATCCCTTCTTTTCAACAAAAATGGTAGAGGCCATTATAAGCACTACTTGTAAGAGCATTGTCCAAGTCGCTTTCACAAGCTTACTTTCGGAGAGGGAATAAGCTATCATGGCAGGTCCTAAGAGAATCGCAACACTTATGATGGCTTCATGAATCTCAAACATAGTAGCGATAAATCCAAGTGACGTTAAAATTCCCCCAACAAGAATGTAGCGAGAGAGTCGCCTACCTCCAAGTCTTACTTTTTCTATTTGCTGTGATAAGTTCCATGTAAGAAAAATTCCCACAAGCACTAAAATACCACCAACACTCATGAAGATTTGATATTGGTCAACCATGTTCTCATCATCCACATCTTTGACTATTATGTTTATACAGAAAAGTAAATAAATCTTCCGTATATCTTGAAAAAAGTTTAAGAAAAATCACTCAAGTGGGACTCTGTTCTCCCAAAGGCCATGAATATTACAGTAGCTTAGAGCATAAATTATCCCCTTTTTCTCTAGCTTAACTTTCAGTTTGGCAAAAGGCTCAACGAGTCCAGGTTCAAACTCAAATCTTCCTAGGCTTATTGGATTGAACTGTCTTCCTTCCTCATAGAAGAAAACTTCAATCCATCTTATGGAGTGTTCGACGGTATTGGGGTGAGGACCAACCCAAACCTTAATTTTGTAGTAATCCTCTTCTTTCTTAACTTCAATCTTAGGCACGTGGCTTTCCCTTTTGCCTGCAGCTGGGCCTTCACTCACATCTGAAGTATAAATAATTTCCCCAAGTTTCTTCATAAAAACCACCTCAATCCTCTATCTTCTCAAACATATCTTTTGGTGCTCCACAGAGCGGGCATACCCAATCATCTGGGATTTCCTCAAACTTTGTTCCTGGATTAACACCACTATCTGGATCTCCTGCTTCCTCATCGTATATATACCCACATACTATACATTTCCACTTTGCCATGTTTCCACCATCCTAATATTATTAGATCGACCTTAAAAAGTTTGTGCTCCAAACCAATATGGTTAAAAATGAAAAATCACTCAAAAACTACAAACTTTTCTCTTGAAGCTCCGCACACTGGACAATATTCAGGAGCCTCGTCTATAACCGTGTATCCACATACTGGACATATGTAGACCTTCTTTATTTCAAGATCCTTTTTCTGTTCTGCCAGTTCTTTGGCTTCCCTGTAAAGCTCTGCATGGATTTTTTCTGCCTCTAAAGCATAATGAGTACTCCTCACAGCTTCTTTCTCACCCTGAAGCTCAGCAGTTGCTTTGTAAACTGGATACATTTCTTCAACCTCAAAAGTCTCCCCATCTATTGCTACCTGAAGGTTGCTAGGAGTGTCCTTAATATTGCCGAGTGCTTGATAATGATTTTTAGCATGTACAAGCTCAGCAAAAGCTATCGCTCTAAAGAGCTTTGCTATATTAGGGAATCCTTCCTTTTCAGCAACGTCCGCAAAAATTAGATATCTCATATGCGCTTGGCTTTCTCCTGCATATGCATCTTCAAGAAACTTCTTGGTCATTTTTCTTTCGACTACCATAGCTACCACCCCAAAACGACATTATTAATTCGATAGAGAAATATAAAAGGTTTTCTATCCGAAACTTATAAAGAGGAGAGGAAATATTAAAGTTCGTCAATGCTAACTCTAGACTTTATTTTCCTTTCAAGTTCTAATGCCTTTTTCACGTCTTTAATGATAACTGCCCCCACAACTTTTCCTTCCTTAAGAAATACCTTTGTTCTATTATCTAGCCAGTGCCCCTCCCCCTTTGTTTCTCCTATGATAGCTATGGGGAAGTCACCAAACTTAAAAACGGTAGAACGAAACTCAAAAGCATAGCTATCTTCTTTCCCCCGTATGAGATTTGCAAGAACCCTCGCGTGTCCCATTGCACCTTTAGCGGTTCCACAGATTATTCCATTATATTCTGCACAGTCCCCAATAGCATAGACATCACGAGCCGAAGTCCTGAATCGATCATCAATTAAAATTCCCCTGCCTGCATGGATACCGCTCTTCAGGGCAAGCTCTTTGTTTGGAATTATCCCTATTGCACAGATCTTTACTCTTCCCTCTATATATCCCTTCTCAGTAAAAACGCCCTCTCTATCTGCTTTTAACACATTGGCATTTAAATAGAACTCCACTCCTTTAGATGCAAGCTCTTCCATTATCAGCTCTGTAAGCTCATTATCAAGGCCAAGAAGATTACTTCCTCTATGGACAAGTTTAACCCTATATCCAGCTTTTGATAAGTTGCCTGCCAGTTCAAGCCCTATAAATCCCCCTCCAACGATAAGAACATCACCTTCATTTTCAACTAGTTTCTTTATTTTCTCTGCATCTTTTAATGTTCTGAGTGGCATTAGATTCTCTTTTCCTTCTATCATTGGCTCCCTAGGGCTGGCCCCTGTAGCTATTACGAGAAGATCATAAGGAAGTTCCCCTGCACTCGTTATCAATTTTTTACGGAGTCTATCTATAACCTCTGCTTTAGTCCCCAGTCTTAGTTCTATCCCTTTATTTTCATACCACTCAAATGAATAAGGAAAAAGTTTCTCCTTTTTTACAGCCCCTGCTATGTAATGACTCAACATGGGTTTAGTATAGTAAGGAAGATCCTCCTGCTCTATAATAGCCACCTCGTATTCGTCAGAAAGCTGTTTTGCTAATTCAACTCCCCCGGGGCCATTTCCAACAATCAAAAGCCTCATAAAATTCCCTCATGGCTGAGTTCTAGGTTTGTAATATATCTCCACTTGATTAAATATTACATGCGCTGGTATCTCAGCATATTCGGGCTTTCCTCTCATCAGCCCTTCAAGATACTCCTTATGAGCTTCAATAGCTTTATAGTGGGCTTTTTCTTGTGCAACTAGGAAATCAAAAAGAGCTTTATGTTCGGGAAGTTTTTGACCCAAAAGAGTATAAACTCTTTCAGCAGTCTTCTCGTTCATAAGAGCTGTTTTTAACGCTTCCACTAAGTTTCCCAGAGTTACAATATTTACCGTACTCTCTACAAACGGAACGCTTTTTGGGACTGTATACTCCTTATTCCCAAAGATCTTCCCATAGAGATTTAAGAGAAGTGTCTTATGGGCCTGTTCGGCCTTTGCGAGGTCTTTAAAGAATTCCCCTATCAACTCACCTTTTCCCTCGGCAAGTTTTAAGTAGAACTGTTTTGCATCCTCCTCAGATGCAATTGCATATCCCAAAATCTCCTTTTCAGGCAGTTTCTCTAATTTTTTAACAATTTCTTCTTCCATGGACATTACCTCAATAATATTTTTTCATAGCTTCTATTTAAGAGTATCCAAAACAATCCTAATAGTTCCCTTCAAAAACAAGTGACCTACCCATCCTAAAGAGCTAGGTTTTCAGAAGAAAATAAAAATTTAAAGAGGAGTCATTTCCTAAGTTTCTGGATGAGCTTTCTCACCCCTTTCCTTATCCTTACTTCATCTTCTGGAATGGTTTGACCTTTTACCTCAATTGTATCCACATGATCAAACTTTGATCTTTTAATGAGTGTCTCTATTTCTCTCCCTGCAACTCCTGCCCATCCAAAAGTACCAAGTATAAGCACAGGTTTTTCATAGTTGGCTTTATCAAGTAGCTCGTAAAGAGTGTACCTTATGCGGGGATGTATGTTTGCTTCATAAGTGGAAGCCCCAATTATCAAGGCTTCACTATCGGGAACTTCTCCAAGGATATTACCAACTGCAGGTGCTTCTTTGTCTGTAAACTTGTAAACTACTGGATTAAACCCTTGTTTCCTTAATTCATCAATAGCTATTTGGATACTTTTTTCAACAAATCCATACATTGAATCATAGACCACCAAAACTTTTCCTTTCGTTGGAATTCCAGCTCCAACTTTTGCATAGTATTCAAAAATCATCTGGGGGTTTTTACGCCATATTAGACCATGGCCAGGGAGAATCATTTTAACATCGTTCACGATACCCATGTTCTTTATTTTCTCGAGATTTTCTACGATGTACTTATGATAGTGACCAATGACAGTTACAATATACTTCGTTACATATGGGAGGTACTTCTCAACGATTTTATCGTCACTGTCATCTATTGCCTCAGGTATTGAGTACCCTCCTCCAGCATCACAGCCAAAGATTATCTTGTCTTCAATCAAGTACGTTATCATTGTATCGGGCCAGTGCAACCATGGAACTGTTATGAATTTAAAAGTCCTGTTTCCTATTCTAAGCTCTTCTCCATCTTCAATTGCATGAACATTCTCTTTTATCCCAAAAAATGCCTCTAGAAGTCTTTTTGCAAAGATGGTCCCAATTATTTTCGCTTTATAGCCGTTGACCTCAAGTACTTTCGGTAGTGCTCCACTATGGTCAGGCTCCATATGATGGACTACAATATGAGTTATCTCCTTAGGATCAACAATACTAGAAAGTGCTTCAAGAAATTCTTCAGTATACTCTTTTTTCCAAGCATCAAAGAGTATAACAGCATTATCTGTTTTCATCAAATAGGCATTGTAAGTTATTCCCTCTGGGATGTCCCACGTAGCCTCAAAATACCTTATCTGGTCATCATCAATTCTCAAAAGGTAGAGCTCTGGCTCTTCTAAAAGTTTCTCAATCCAAACCTTTGACATTTTTTCATCACCCCAATTTAGTTCAGAAATCAAAAATATAAAAAGGTTTTTCACCTTTCAAAAAATCCAAATACTTCAAGAATTCAATAAAGAAAATTAAAAGCCTTTCTTTGCCCCCAAAATCTTCTTAATCTCCCCAAATTTTGGTTTTCTTTGCCATAATGGTGTTTTATCCTTCTTATAAGCCATAACTTGCTCTTCAAATGTTGGTTTTTCGTGGATGTAGAATATTCCAAGTGGAAGAGGATCAGTTTCTATTGCCCTCTTAAAAGCCTCCTCCCTATTGTACGGATCATGATCTTCCATCCAGTATGTATGCTTGTGGTACCATTCGTAAGTATTTACCTTGTTGAAACTTACACAGGGGTGGAATATATCCACTATAGCCAATCCTTTGTGCTGAATTGCTTTCTTTATAATCCCCACACTTTCCTCGAAGTACCCCATGAAAGTTCTCGCAACAAATGATGCATCGAGGGCTATTGCTAATGCTATTGGGTTAAATGGCTCTTCAAAGACACCCCAAGGTTGAGTTGGAGTTTTCATTCCGAGCATTGTTGTAGGGGAAGCCTGACCTTTGGTAAGCCCATAAATTTGGTTGTCATGGATGAGAACCGTTATGTCAGGGTTTCTTCTTATTGCATGAAGGAAATGATTCCCTCCTTCGGCATACATATCCCCGTCCCCACCTTCCGCTATCACAGTAAGCTTTGGATTACTTGCCTTTACAGCAGTCGCTATAGGTATTGAACGCCCATGAAGTGTGTGGTAACCATTGACCTTTATGTAGTGAGGCATCTTTGCAGCTTGCCCTATTCCGCTTATGATCACTACTTCTTGAGGGGTTAGATTAAGCTCAGCAAAAACCTTCCTTAATATATTTCTAATTCCAAAGTTCCCACATCCAGGGCACCACGCTACATCTTTACTTCCAGGCCTGTTTGGTTCAAAAAGCATTGGAGAGGTCATTCTAACACCCCCTTAAGAGCATCAAGAATCTCCTCAACCGAGAAAGGCCTCCCATCATACTTCAAAATCTTGTGATCTACGCTTACTCCAAATTCTTTCTTTAGGAGTTCTGCGAACTGAGCTGTAACGTTCTGCTCAATATCAATTAGCACTTTATCTTCCAATACCTCTTTAACGGTACTTGGTAGGGGGTAAAGCCATTTAAAATGTAAAAATGCTATATCTTCCCTTCCAAGATTCTCAAGAGCCTCTTTTATTACATGATACGTTGAACCCCAACTAATAACAAGGTACCTCGCCTCCTCACTTCCAATAAGCTCTGGCATCATTGCATTTTTTCTTATTGTCCTAAGCTTTTTAATGGCCCTTTTCTCCTGCATAAGTCTTGAGAGTTCTTCATCTTCTGTAATATCTCCCCATTCATCATGTTCATTTCCATTTGCTACTATAATTCCTTTTCCATAACCAGGTATTCCCCTTGGAGAGATACCATCTTCTGTGAGGAGATAGCGCTTATAGTTTTCATCTGTCTCGACTATATGTTTCTCAACCTTAAGTCCACTCAAATCAAACTCTGGCAAGTTATAGTATGTATCAACGAAGTATTGATCAGTAAGAATTATCACAGGAACCTGATACTTATCCGCCAAGTTGAACGCAGTAGCTGTTAGGTAGAACGCCTCTTCTATACTCCCCGGAGCAAGAACTATACGTGGAAACTCCCCATGTCCAGAGTATAAAACAAGGTTCAAATCACTTTGCAGTGTCCTTGTTGGCAAACCAGTTGCCGGGCCTGGCCTTTGAGCTAGATGAATTACTATTGGGTTCTCTGCCATTCCAGCCAAACTTAAGGCCTCAGTCATTAGAGCAAATCCCCCACCAGAAGTCGTAACCATTCCTCTTGCACCAGCAAACCATGCACCCAGTGCCATGTTTATTGCTGCAATCTCATCTTCCACTTGCTCCACAATTATCTCAAACTCCTCTGCATGTTGAGCGGAAAAAACAGCAACTCCAGTTGACGGACTCATTGGGTAAAAAGTTAGAATGTTCATTCCTCCAGCAATAGCCCCTAAAGCAATAGCCTCAGTACCACTCAAGAGCACTTCTTCCTTAACTCTCTCATCTTTTTTCACATTGATCCCAATGGTCTTTTCTTCACACAACTTTACGCCAAGGCTATATCCCTTTTCAGCCGCTTCGATGTTTTTAGAGACTACATCTTCACCCTTAGAGCCAAACCTCTTCCTTAAGTACTCTTTAAGAATCTCAAAATCCCCATGGAAGAGACCAACTGCTATTCCAGCGGCTATTGTGTTTAGATATAAAGGACTGCCCACGTCTTTTGCCATTTTGTTAAAAGGAACTTCAACAAAAGTAATTTTCTCCATAAATTCCTCTTCAACGTTTTCTCGCTCTCCAAGAACAACTGTATTTTCTGAGAGCCTATTTTCCAGCCAGGGCAAAACTCCACGCTTGAATGGAATTAGAATGTCAATTCTCTTTACAAAAGCTCTTACTTTCTTAGAAGAAACCCTTATTTCGGTTGTATTTATACCTCCTCTCACTCGAGACATGTATTCTTTATTCGCATAGACATTGTATCCAGAAAGTTTCAAAACTCTTGTTAAGATTTCCTCTACGGTTTGAATTCCCTGCCCCGCTGCACCACCCAAAACAATAGAAACATCTTCTTTAAACTCAACCATATCTCAATCCCTCACATTAAGTTCGACTTCCGTCATAATAAGGTTTGTGAGTTAGGTTTATATAATTTTCTTTTGGAATGCTAATAACAAGATCTCCATTAAAGAAGATTTTTAGAAGAAAAAAGACAGAATTGGAAAAAGTCATTCTAGCTTTTTATGGCAAAACCACCAATCATAGCACTCAATTTCCCCTCTTGCTTTGGCTTCTTTGCGTTTTTTGATTTGTTCAACTGTTCCGGCAGGTGGCACAATAGCCCTATCTCCAATTAATTCATTGTTGGGCCATTTATGAGGCAATGCAACACCTTTTTCAGTGCTTATTTTAAGAGCCTTCACAAGTCTAAGTATTTCGTCCCAATCTCTGCCAACTTCTGCCGGGTAGTATACAATAGCCCGGATAATTCCTTTATTGTCAACTACAAAAACTGCTCTTGCTGTACTCGTTGCTCCACTGGGTATCATGCCCAAAGCATCAGCAAGGTTACCGCGATCATCAGCGATAACCGGGAACGTTATCTCCATTCCAAGGTTCTCCTTTATCCATTCCATCCATTTAAGGTGGCTGAACACTTGATCAACACTTAATCCAATAGGCTCAACTCCAAGCTCTCTGAACTGTTCAACTCTTTTTTGCATCCCGTAGAATTCAGTTGTACAAACTGGGCTGAGTTCCTCCCCGCCCTAAAGGACGAGACTTTCAAAGGAAAAATGTAAAAGTCTCCATTATTCTCCTAAATTCTACATCTTCTGAAAAAATTTCTTACAAAGAGGAGAGCCTTAAAACTAACTCAGCTTTTTCACAATGCTCTTTAAGCCGTTTCTTTACTTCCTCTTCTCCCCCCAAAACAGGCCAAAGAATAGAATCTATATGCAAAGGTGGGATTCCAACATCCTTTGAAATTCTCTCCCAAAACTTCACAGGATTCTCGGATGTAAACCTTTTTGTGTAATTTTCAATTCTAAAGTCTTTGGGTATAGGGATCTCTATTGGATAAGGAACAAAGTTTTTAAAAACAATTCTAGACGCATATCCAAACATTTTAACAGCAAATACTATCGTTTTAGCATCTTCCTTGGCTCTCATGACCCTCACAAGATCATTCCTAAATTTTAGCATGTTGTTGTAATAACCTTCAAAATTCTCTAATGTCAGATTCATTAAAAATGGTTCAAGTCTTTCCAAACGGTTTAGCTTTGATGGAATTAGCCTTTTGTTAGTTTTAGATTTAGGTAAAAACTCAGAATAAGACCTTAAGATGGTAGTCTTTGGATAATTTCGAGAGAAATAATTTGAGAATTCTAACCACCACTGCTCACCCTTAGCAGAGAGCTGATAACTAACAATAGAATTCGCTATAACAAGCTTAATGAAGAGTTCATCATCACCAAGATTCTTATAGAGATTTTTTAATGCTAAAAACTGGAGATCCACTTTTTCTTCGATAATTCTCGCGCATTCGACCCCCAGTTCCATAAGGATATTTTTAAGCACCTCAACTTTCAACGCTTCCACCAAAATAGAAAGGGATGAAGGACTTATAGAGTTTGCGAAAAAAGGAAATGGGAACTAATCAACCTTTTTCTCTTCTGCAGACTCTTTCTTTTCTTTAGATGGTTTTGGCTTTGCTGGTGGCTTAAGGCCATAACTGAGTATTTTAAATTCAAAAGTGCTCCCATCTCTCAGGATATATCTAACTTTCCCATCTTCAAGATATTCAATCTTGGCTAATGGATGCCTGTAGTCTTCGAATTTCTTCACCATATCTTCTGGCAGTGGAACCCAGTCAAAGAGCTCAAGTTCTTCCTCTTTCCACTCTGTAGTTAAAATATAGTGCTCTACATGGCCCAATGCTCCAGTAGGACACACATCAACACAGAACTGACAGAAGGTACATCTTCCATAGTCTATCTTTGGATGTGCTCTTTTTTCTCCCTCAATCCATGTCATCTCTATAGCTCTTGCGGGACATATCTGACCACACATATTACAACCGATACACGTCTTCCAGTTGAGAGTATGGAATCCACGGTATTTTTCAGCAATTTGTGTAGGTTCATAGGGGATCTTTATAGTTACAGGCTTTTTGAAGAGATATTTTAGACTAAGCCAAGGTTTCAAGAAAGAGGGCCTCTTCTTAACCTTCTCCTCAGGCGCAATTTTAAATTTAGCTTCACTCATTTTTCATCACCTGTCTATGTCGGGTGGACAGTTTCCTAAGGTCATCAATATAACTGGCACATCTGCTATTCTAGCCCCTACCAAAAGCTGTTCTATTACCCTAATTCCATGGGATATGCTTGGACCTCTTATCTGGACTCTATAAGGCTTGTTTCCTCCATCGCTTACAACATAGGCTCCAAAATCTCCAGTAGTAGCTTCTACATGAGCATAAGCATCTCCTGCAGGGACTTTAAACCTTGGAAGTGCCTTAAGTCTTGGATCTTCCACTTTATAGGGCCCATCCGGTGGCCCCATCTCAAGAAGCTGTTCGAGGATGTAAAGATCCTGCTCAATTTCAAATCTCCTTACAAGTGCTCTGGCCAAAGAGTCACCCTCTTTAAGAACAGGTATCTCAAAATCAAGCTCGGGGTAGAGTAAATAGGGATCTAATCTTCTTACATCTGCTTTTACTCCTGCAGCCCTTAAGTTTGGCCCAGTAACGCCTTCTGCTAAAGCAAACTTTTTGTCCATTACTCCAATCCCTTCAAGCCTGTTGTAAGTGATGTAATTTTCAAATAAGATGTTGTCAAAGTCTGGAAGTTTATTCTTAACATATTCCACAGTGTCTTTGAGCTGCCTTAGCCACTTGTCTCCAGGGATATCTCTTCTAACTCCACCAGGGATTGTGTAAATATGGTAAACTCTCGCCCCAGTAAGCTGTTCAAAGAGTGCCATAAACCTCTCTCTATAAGCAGCAGCCCATTGTCCTGCGGTGTAAACACCAAGCTTAAATGATAATCCCATTGTCCAGAATAAGTACGAAGTAACTCTAGCCATCTCAAGAACAACCGTCCTGATCCACTGAGCCCTTTCTGGAACCTCCCATCCCATAAGCTCATCAACAGCCATGGAATAAATAGCCTCTGGAACATCAGGCTCTGGGACACAGACTCTCAGTAGGAGTGCTATGTTTGTGTACCATGGTCTTAGCTCGGCAAGTTTCTCAAATCCTCTGTGAAGGAAACCGGGATTAGCTATGGCCTTAACAACTCTATGCCCATCCAGTTTTAGAATTAAGCTGTAATTCTCAGTGGCCATGTGCTGGGGACCAAAAAACAACTCATAAGTGTCTTTATCCAGGGGTAAGAGCTCCATCCCATTTTCTCTCGCTTCTCTAATGAGTTCCTCCTGTGAAACCATCACCATCACCTCAAATCACATAGTCCTCCTTATCCTCTTCGAACCTATCCAGAATCTTGTATTTCCTTTTCACGTAATTGAGCATGTCAAAGTCTTTTCTATGGCAAACTCCTGCTTCTCTATCCTCATCCTCGAGAATCCACGGCATTTCCAGTTTTTCATTACCCTCAAAGTACACCTTGTAAAATTCATGAGCATCTCTCTCGTAGGTTTCTGCCACTGGATAGATATCCTTCACTGAAGGTACTTTCGCTTTTTCCACTTCCCTTGGAATTCTCGTCTTTACAAATGCATGAACAGCGTGAGTATAACTCCACATTTGATAAACAAGCTCTATCTCCCCATCTTTAATCCAGTCTACTGCTGTTATTTGCATCATAGTTTCAAAGTTACTCTCCTTAAGCAGAGTGAGAAACTCTCTAATCCTCTCTGCAGGGATACGAAACTCTATTCTCCTAGCCCTTCTAACCTTGCCTTCTGCATATGGTGCCTTTTCAAGAATTTGCCTCAATATATTCTCCTCTTTTTCCAGTGTCATGTTTCATTCCTCCCTAACTTTCTTCTTTTTGTCCATTAGCCATGGAATCCATCTTCTCGCAGTCTTTTCTCTCCACCCTTCACCAAAGAGCTCGTCCTGATTTTTCTTGTAGTACTCGTAGTTCTCCTTGTAGCGTTTCCATCCATCGGCCTTCCCACTATCAATGAGTTCCATTATCTTTTTGATACCGTCCATAACTGCCTCAGGTCTCGGCATACATCCAGCTATTGCAACATCAACTGGCAGATACTTGTCAAGGTGCTTGATAGCATTGTAAGCGTCCCAATAAATTCCGCCATTTAGTGGACATGAACCGTGAGCAAGGACGTACTTTGGATCAGGCTGCATTTCATAGGTGATTATTATTCTTTTGAGGGTCTTAGGAGTCACGTATCCAGTAATTAGGAAGAGATCAGCCATTCTTGGAGCTGGATTAGGCATCATACCAAAACGCTCTAGATCATATCTTGAGGTCATTAGCGGAGGCATTTCTATACCGCCACATCCCGTACAAAACGCCACAATCCACATGCTCCTTTTTCTCGCAAAGTTAATAAGCGGTTCATATAGTCTCCAATCAACCATTTTTCTTCACCTCACAGACTCGCTAATATTGCCCCTAGAGCGGCTATTATTGTAGGCCATTTCCAGTAGAACCTAGCAGCTTGATCTATGGTGAACCTTGGGAATATTGCACCCATGAAAGTTGCTACCAAAAGTACTGCAGTTTGCTTGATGAGGAGTACAACCAAAGTTGCTATTGTATTGAGTATCGAACTCCCAAATATTGTAATCGCTGCTCCTCCAAGGAATATATTTGAGAAGAACAGTGTCTCTCCAAAGAGGGCTATCGCATGTTGAATTTGAAGTATTCCCATGTGTTTACCGCCAAACTCAACCATTGGGCCAAGAGATATCTCGCCAGGTGCAATCATGATGTCAAAGGGCTCTTTACCAAACATTGCTTGAAGTACAAGATCGTAAGCAATTGCTGCAAACAAGAGTGGAAGCGCTGTTATACTCCATCCCATGCTCTGCTGGGCCATCACTATTTCATAGGTGCTGAATGTACCATAATATTCAGCAAGGGCAACTATTGCAAAGCCCAGTGGTACTTGAATTGCTAAGAGCGTCAACAAGGCCCTCTGAGCACCAATGCCAGCATAGGGGTTTCCTGAACTCATTGCTGCAAACATTATCCCAAGCATTGGGATCTCAAGGAGGAAGGTAATTAATACTAGATCACCGTACGCCCTGAGAACACCAATATTTCCAAGAGGTATGAACATTATAGCCAGTATTGTTGCTCCCAATGCGTAGATCACGCCAAAGTCATATATTAAACCATGAGTTATATTGCTCTTCTTTGAAAGGAGCTTAATCGTATCTAAGATGGGCTGATAGATAGGAGGCCCAACTCTTCTGTGTATTCTTGCAGTGACTATTCTTATTATTCCCATGAACATGAAACCTACGAAAGTTGCATAAATTAAGATAAAGAGAGCTTTTAAAGCAATTTCAATCATTCTTCACACCCCCCAAAGTGCTAGTATTAGTAACAGTATTGCAAGGTACCATGCATAGCTCTGAGTATTTCCATTGTAGATATAAGTCCTCATAACTTCCGCTAGATCTTCAACCCATGTTCCTATGGTGCGATAAAGCCTGTCAAAGCTTATCCTAAGCCAAAATGCCAATGTCTCTTTGAGTGGAAGGAAGAAGTTTCTCCTTATTGTAAGATTATATTCCATCGTCACAGGGTTAGCAGACTGGTAGGTGTCTGTAACAGGCACTTTTCTAACCTTTGCACCGAGGAAATAGATTATCCCCGCTATTATTATGCCGACTACAAGATAAATCGTGACTGCCAGTGCATTGTACTTTCCAAACCCTAGATCTAGTATGAAGAGGTCTCCACCGATAACTTCTTTTCCAAATATTTTATTAAGCTCCTTTGCAACAAGCCCCGGTGCAATTCCAAGTATTACATTGAAGAGAGCTAGAATTACCATCGCTATGGCCATTGGTAAGGGTGCATCTTTGGTTTCATCTAAATCAGTGGGTCTTTGTCCAAACCATACTGCGTATACAAATCTTATGAGGTAAACAAACCCAATTGCACTTCCAAAGAACACCATGCCACCTAGTATCGGCAAGTTCTGGCTTATTACTGCTTCAAAGAGAACCCACTTGCTGGCAAACCCAACTAAAGGCGGAATTCCAGCAAGGCTAAGAATGGCTATAAAGGCCATTGCAAATGTAAATGGCATTTTCTCAGCAAGCCCTCCCATGTCTGCAAAGGTTGTTTTACCAGTCCTGTATACTATTGTAGCTACTATGAGGAAGAAAAGGCCTTTAAACAACGCATGGCTAAGAGCATGGAACATTGCTGCTTGAATGCTTAACGCTGTGCCAACGCCAATTCCTACTAATATGTATCCAAGTTGGCTTATACTTGAATATGCAAAGAGTTTTCTTATATCCTCCTGAAGAGCAGCTAACAGTCCACCAACAATTATAGTTAAACCTCCAAGGAATGCTATGATATAACCAAATTTCGTTGTGCTTCTGAATGCTCCAAATTCAAGTGCCAAACGGGTTCCCATAAGTACGTAAAGTAAAATGAATCCATAAACTCCCGCTTTGCTCAAAACTCCACTAAACATCGCTGTATAACTTTGATTTGTCTCTCCATATGCATCTGGTGCCCATACATGCAGTGGAAACATGCCCGCTTTAACTCCAAATGCAATGAGGAACAGCAAATAAATTAATGCACTCTCGTTCTTGCTTAGTAGTGTCTCAGCGCCAAATGCACTTGCATATGCCTCTTGGTACATTGCTTGTTGAATTGTTCCAAAGTCAAAGGTTCCTAGTTTTGCATAAATGATTCCCAATGCAATCAGCATTGCATATGCTCCGAAAACGCTTAATAGGAAGTACTTTAGCGATGCACTGCGGTTGTAGCGAAGCACCATCATAAAGCTTGCAAATGTCATTATCTCCCAGAAGATGAAGAATGTCATCATGTCATTTGCAAGGAACACTCCCAGTACACCAGTGAGACTCATTAAAGCAAAGAGCCATTCATAACTGTCTTTAGCTGTTGAGACTAAAGCTAGTATTGAGGCAAATCCTACCAAAGTTCCAATTCCAATAAAGAACCAATTAAGGTGATTTAGGGCAAAAGTCAAATTGAAAACCCCAATATTGAGAGCAAGATTGATGCCCTCAGTCGTTTTTTGGTACAGTAAAAGGGAAAATCCTAAAGGTAATGCTGCTCCAGTTACTCCAATTAATTCCCTAATCCCCTTTACCTCTATAAGCCACGCTAAGGCTCCAGCTAACAGAGGAGCGAAAATGATTATGGCAAGTTCATTCATGGGCTCACCCCCATTAGAGGAACATTCTTAATGTATTCGGCAACGTTAAAGATGTCACTTCCAGCTTTTTGCATTATATCCCAGAAGGGTTGTGGATAGATTCCTATGAGGATAATGAACGCTATTAGGAGGAGCATCCCCAAAGCTAGGGCACTGTTTTCCCTGATCTTATCGCCATCCCCTTGGAACCAAATCGTGTGAATTAGCCTAACGTAATAAACCATCTCCACCAAGCTTGCACCGAGGATTAAAGCGACGACGCCGATTTTCTCTGCTTCTAATGCAGCCATGATTAGCTGCATCTTACTCCAGAATACATTGAAGAGTGGAATTCCAATAATGGCTATGGCTCCAAGAGTTATCCCGAATGCTGTAATTGGCATTCTCTTTCCTAGGCCCTTGAAATTCTCCATCTCTGGCCCACCAAGTTCTAAAGCAGCGTATCCAACAGCCAGAAACATCAGGAGTTTCACTATCGCATGGTTGAACATTTGGAAAATACTTGCATCAAGTCCCTTTTGGGTTCCTAATGCTATACCCACAGCTATAAGACCAACTTGAGCAATACTTGAGTATGCAATCATTCTCTTAACATTAGTTTGCCTTAAAGCACTGAGTTCACCAATCACTACGGTAATAGTTCCCATAATTATGAGAAGGCTCAAAACTGAGTTCCAACCCTCTGAAGCGCTGAGAATATAGAGTATCCTCCCTATTGCATAGAGAGAGGCCTTGACCACAAAGGCTGAAAATACTGCAGTTATCGGATGAGGTGCTTCCTGATAAGCATCGGGTGCCCAAGCATTTAACGGAAATAGTTCAGCTTCAACCGCCAAACCAAAGATAAGAAGTGCCAATCCTGCCTTGGCAACAGTTGGATTAATCATTGAAGCCAGTTGAGCGATGTGTGCCATGTTTAGTGTTCCAAGGCTTCCATAGATTAAAGCAACGCCAACTAGGAAGAAACTCGAACCAATACCCCCAAGAACCACATATTTGAGAGCAGCCTCACTCGCTTCCCCTGTTTTATTGTAAGCAGTTAGAGCATAGGCACTTATTGCCGTTATTTCCATAAAGACAAAGAGATTGAATATATCCCCAGTTGCAATCATACCGGTTGCACCAAGCATCAAAAGAAGGAACAGCATTGCGTATTTATCCTGTGGTTCAACTTTTACAGCTTTTATACTGAATACAGCCATTAGAAAGCTTGCAACTGCGACTATAAGAACGAACAATGCTGCGAAATGTCCTATGTAGAGGTTAATCCCGACTGGTGGTCTAAATCCGCCTGCCATGATTATTATTGGCTTCCCACTTGTGTAAACTTCATTAAATACCCAAGCTGCAATTCCAGTTTGTATTAAAGTTACCAAGACCAGGAAGGGCATTACGAGGTTTTTGCCTACTTTCTTGAGGACAGGTATAAGGAACGCGCCAAATAATGGTAACGCAATGAGAAGTGAAGCATACTGATTCATCCCCTCAACCTCCTTATCTCTTCTACGTTAAGGGTTTTGTACTTTTCATAGAGGTTTATCACAACGCTCAAGGCCATTGCAGTCGTTGCAACACCTATCACAATTGCTGTAAGCACTAAAGCCTGTGGAATTGGATCCACCGCATTATTTGGGGTTATTCCTTCCGTTAAGATTGGGGCACTTTTACCACTCACATAGCCAACACTAATTAGCAGAAGATTAACCCCTGTCTCCATGATACTCAGACCTACAAGCATCTTTAGAACATTCCTCTTGGCTAATATCGCATAGAACCCTATTAATATGAGAGCTATTGAAGCAAAGTAGTACGGATTCATTGCCCTCCCTCCTCGGGCTCTTTAATCATGTTGTCAATAATTCCAGTAAGCTCAGTACCAACTTTAATTCCGATTAAGGTATAGATTATTGGAATGAATCCTGCGCTAATGAGTCGTCCAATATTCTCCTTTCCTACTCCCCATGTTTGCCATATCCAGTCAAAGAGGAAGTAACCACCTACTGCTAGACCGATAAGACCAACTGTAACGTACCCAATTCCTGCAAGACCTTCAAGTGGCTCGAAGATTTTATGATCAACTTCATAGAGAGTAAACGTCAAGTAGAGGAACAAAAATGCTGTTGCAATTGTTGCCCCGCCCGGGAAGCCTCCTCCTGGAGTAAGATGTCCATGAATAAAGATATAAGCCCCAAAGAGCATTATGAAGGGCAAAAGAATTCTCGCACCTGTTGTTAAGACGACACTTCCTTCGGTTTTAGCAGACCTTTCTTTTCTTTTTTTCCATAGGAGTGCTGCAACACCAGTAGAAGCTATGAAGAGTACTGTGACCTCTCCAAGAGTATCAAAACCTCTATAGTTAACAACTACAGCGGTTACAGCATTTACAGCCCCTGTCTCTTCTTTCACATGATCGAGGTAGTATTTACCCACGAGCATTCTGTCTTCGCCAAAAGGAACTTGATCAAGTGCCTTTGCCATCCAAAGGCCTATGATAAGTATGAAAACTATTGCTAGAACTCTTTTTACCATCTCACCCACCATCCTGTGCCTTCCTCTTCCTTTTCATATCTCTCAGTTCTCTTTATTGCAAAGATAAACACTGCAGCGCTTAATGCGGCCCCGATAGCAGCTTCAACCATTGCAACATCTGGAGCTTGAAGGAAAAAGAACGCTATTGAGGCAAAAAGACTCACTGCAGCCATTCCAACAACTGCTGCCAAGAGATCTCTCCATTCCACTGCAAAAATTGCAGAGATAACCATTAGTGCAGCAATAAAAATGGCTACCAAATCACTCATTTTTTTCAACCTCCTTAGCTGATTCCCCTAAGGCCTCCTTTATCTGCTCTACTCTCTCCAACGAAGCTTCCGCCTCTTTGTATTTGTCAATGATACTCCCCTCCCAGAGAGGCACTCCACTCTTATATGCTGCTCTAATAAGCGCATGAGCTGCTATTGGATTAGTTAAAAGCAAGAATACGGCAATTATCAAAGTTTTTGAGATCCAAGAGTAACTGTTTACTTCTCCAATTGCCCATATTCCAACTCCAATAATAACACCGAGGGAGCCCAAAGTAGCGCTCTTTGTCGCAGTTTGCATTCTGTTGTAAACATCTGGCATCCTAATTAGACCAAGGGATGATAGTACGTAGAAGAATGTTCCAAACAACACAAGTGCTTGCCCAACTATAGAAGCAATACTCATAGTCCTCCCTCCATGTATCTGGCAAAAGCTATAACTCCTACAAATGCAAGCACCGCATAAACTAGGGCCACATCAAGGAATATTGCTCTCCTGTAGTAAAGGGCAAAAAGCACCATTAATCCAGTGGTAAGTGTCGTCATTATATCGACAGCGACAATTCTATCCGCTGTTGTTGGACCTCTGAAGAATCTATACATGCTTAAAATCACCGCAATCCCAATTAGGATTAGGTAAATCTCTATCATTCGAAGATCACCTTTAGGAATTTTTCAAACGGTTTTGTTATACTCTCAGAAGCTCCTTCTACACTCTCATCTTTCACATCAATCCAGTGGATGAAGTATCTATCTCCTTTGATGTCAAGGGTTATCGTTCCCGGAGTTAGGGTTATTGAGTTTGCAAGAACGAGTTTTCCAGTGTTGTTTGTGAGTGTTGTTTTGCATTCAACAATTCCTGGGTTTATTGGGCGTTTTGGATGTAAAACCCGATAGGCAACATCCAGATTGGCCATTATCATTGCCCAGACAAAATATGGAATGTATGCTACGAAGTAGGCTATTCTTCTCGGATTAAGATTTGCTAGGCCTTTTTCAGTAAATACCTCGTATGTGAGTGCTCCAACGATTAATGAAAATATTACTCCCATTACTAGCTCTTGTGGATCAAAACTGCTTGTCAAAAACATCCAAATAATAAACAGGATTAAAACCGTGTATAGATAGCGGCTTACTTTGCTTGCTTCTCCCATTTAACAACCCTCCGTAAGCAAAGGTTGAAAGTTTTTACACCTAATGTTTCTAACGTTTATTGAGACATATACATTTATAAACCTTCCCAAGAGAGCAAATGGTTAATAACCATTGGTTATAGATTAGAAACATGTCTTTGAGAATAAGAGAAAATCAAGATCTACAATATTTAAGAGGCACAAAAAGCTAAAAAAGCCAGCATATTTAATTGGCAAGATATAGAATGGATCCTTCCTTAAATAATTCAAGAAAAATAAAAAGGTCAATAAATTGAGATCCTTTTAACTCCCTCAAGCTTTGATAGTTCATTTATCAGTTCGCCAGGAATTGGTTTTTCTGTGATTATTGTGAGTGTAGCCTCTGGATAAAGTTCTGGGTCTTCCGCAACTACCTGTATAATATTTATGCCTCTATCAGCAATCTTAGAGGCCACTTTTGCCAAGATTCCGATAGCCCTTGGTTCTGGTTCAATCTCTATGACCCCATAACCAACGTGCCTTCCAACAAACTTCATGTGCACAGTAGGTTCTAGATTAACGTAAACCTCCTTAAGTTCGGGAATTTTCAGAATCATTGTGACAGTTTCTTTAACGACTCTCCTATCAACATCAAGTGCCTTTGCTATTTTTGTATAGGGGACCTCTATTTCCCCACACTTAATTTTCATGTCATCCGAAACCTTTAAACCATACTTTAAGAGCAGTTTAGCTATTTGTTTCCTCACGGGATATTCATCAAAGTAATGTTCAAGCTTACCCCACATTTTCCTCACCTCTGTCCACAATAGTCCATCATTAGACCCTTTGCTGCAAAAGTATTAAAATGTTTCCATGCGGTAATGTGCTCAATTATCTATTTTATAAATCTTGCTAAAAATTTTAAAAGGACGTTCTTTTCAAAGGAGTACATGATGAGAATAAAGCTTCCCAACTCATATTTTGAAGATCACGAAAGCACTATAAGATTAATTTGGAGAGAAACTCTCTATGCCGATTTTGAAAAAAAGCTTCTTGAGCGGGCTATTAAACGAAAGTTTAGGATAAAAACCACCATAAGTGCTGAAGATGGATATCTCATTGTAGATGCTGAAAATGAAGAGATTGAGAGACTAATTACATTTTTAATCCAAAGTCATTTGGGGGAATTTCTAAGAAGTAGATATACAAAAAGAAAGGTGCTTTACATCCACGAAGGGATGAACGTCCCGCTTTTAGGATATAATGCATTTGGGTTGATAGACCGAGGAACAAACTTAATTCAGGTTAGAGGCTCTACAGGGTGCAACGTTTCGTGTATTTTCTGTTCTGTAGATGAGGGACCGTATTCAAGAACTAGAATTCTTGACTACGTCGTAGATGTAGATTATCTACTAAAATGGTTCGACGAAGTTGCCCAGTTTAAAGGAAAAGGACTTGAGGCCCACTTGGATGGCCAAGGGGAACCTTTACTCTACCCATTCATAGTAGAACTCGTACAGGGACTTAGGGAAAATCCAAATGTTAATATCATTTCAATGCAGAGTAATGGAATTTTGCTCAGCGATAAGCTAATTGAAGAGTTAGCAGAAGCCGGATTAGACAGAGTAAACCTCTCTATTCACTCCCTCGATCCAGAAAAAGCCAAAATGCTTATGGGAATGAAAAATTACGACCTTAATCATGTCTTGGAAATGGCCGAGGCCTTGATAAATGCTGGAATTGATGTCCTTTTTGCCCCAGTAATTATTTTTGGAATAAACGATATGGAAGCTGAGGCTTTTATTGAATTTGCAAGGAGAATTGGAGCAGGAAAAAGATGGCCTGCTCTAGGATTTCAGAACTATGTGCCATACAAATTTGGAAGACATCCCTCTGTTAGGTTTTTATCTTTCAAAAAATTCTACACATGGCTTAGAGAACTCGAAGAAAAAACTGGTATGAGGCCTTTAGTACTAAAGCCAGAACACTTTGGAATGCATAAAAGAAGATTCATCCCATTAGAGTTCCACGTTGGTGAAGTTGTTAAGGCAAAAATAATTCTTCCGGGAAGAATTGAGGGTGAAATGCTCGCTGTTGCCAGAAACAGACTCATAGAAGTTATAAACACCCATGCAAAAGTTGGTGAGGAAATTAAGGTAAAAATAGTAAGAACAAGACATGGAATTTATGTTGGAATGCCTATTTGACTAGCTGTTTTTTAGGGCTTTTTAATATACACAAAGAAAGATTTAAATATTTTACATATCTTAGTAGTCATTGTGGTGAAATTTATGTCAAAGAAAGTTGTTATACTGTGTATCATTCTGCTGTTGGGTTTGTCGTTTTTTGTTCTAACCTTCTCATTTGTAAAGTCAGAGACTCAGGTAACCTCCACGATTGGAGGAGCTTCATCTCAGAACACAACCCTAATTCAAGGAAAGATATACATTTATATTGAAGGAAATGATAGTCTTAGTATTGCTCTAAAAAAGGCTCTCCTAAGAGAGTTTGCCCAAAAGGGGTATGAAGCGTTTGAAATTAAGGAGCTTGAGAAAAAGTATGATGGACAATTTTTAGCAGTTAGAGTTCTCGAGAATAACATAACATACACACCCATCTACTCCAAAGGAAGCCTAAAGGCTCTTATGGTGCACTCAACTATTGGAGACACAGCGCATTACTTCGAGGTTAAGCATGCAAGCCAATCAAATTTGACTCAAGTTCTGCGAACATTTGATTCAAGAAAATATATTAGAGGCCAGACCATGTCAGGCGGAATAATCTTGATAAGAGATACATCCAAAGGTATTATGACTTACCCTGGATATAAGGACATGCTCGTAAAGTTCATGGTAAAAGCATTGGTTTCTGAAGTAGAAAGAATAAACGAAACGGTATTAAATAAATCTTGAGCTTCTCACCTTCAGTTCTCCTTTATTGTAAAGATTGAACAGAATCTCAACTATTCTCTCTCCACTCCTCCCGTCTCCAAAAGGATTCTTTGCTGATTCCATCTTCTCATAAAACTCTTTATCATTCAAGAGTCTATCAACATAGTAAAGAACTCTTCCCTTTTCTAGGCCTACGAGGACGTTTCCACCTGCTTTTATCGTCTCTGGTCTCTCAGTATTGTAGCGGAGCGTTAAACAGGGCACATTTAGTATTATGCTTTCTTCTTGAATTCCTCCTGAATCAGTTAACACAAACTTTGCATTTTTTTGAAGCTTTAAGAAGTCAAGATAACCCAAGGGTTTCGTTAAAATTACATGAGCTTTTTGCTCTAGCCTGTCCCAAAGATCTAACGATTTTAAGCGCTTTTCCGTTCTTGGATGTACCGGATAAATTACAGTTATCGGCAAGGATTCTATTATTTCCACGAGTTTTTTGAGGTTCTCCTCACTATCAGTGTTCTCTGCCCTGTGGGCTGTTAAAACGGCGTACTCTTTAGGTCTTAATCCAAGCTCGTCTAAGATTTTACTCTTCCTTTCGGCTATTTCCGAATTCTGAAGAACCGCATCAACAATTGTGTTCCCAACAACATAAACTCCTTCAGATATACCTTCCCGTTCGAGATTTTTCTTTGCTTCCTCTGTAGGTGCAAAAAGAATCTCACTAGCATGATCTGCCAAAATCCTGTTTATTTCTTCAGGCATTGTTCTATCAAAGCTCCGTAAACCTGCTTCAACATGAGCCACTGGGATCTTAAGCTTTACACTCGCCAAAGCACCAGCTAAAACAGTGTTTGTGTCCCCTTGAACTAGACTGACATCCGGTTTTTCTTTCATCAGAACCTCTTCTATTTTTATCATGGCGGTGCCAGTTTGATAGGCTTGAGTCCCAGAACCAACTTCAAGATGGTAATCAATCCTATGAAGCTCAAGCTCTTCCAAAAAGATCTTGCTCATTTCATAGTCATAATGCTGACCAGTATGAATGAGTAATGGGTCAATACCCCTTTCCTCAAATGCCCTTATTACAGGTGCCAACTTTATTATCTCAGGCCTTGTTCCAAAAACAAAAGCTGGTTTCAATACTCGCCCCTCCCAATCCCCTTAAACACAAAGCTCTTTGGGGGAGTCTGCACTACGTGTCTTCCATCTATTAAAACTCTATTTCTCATGAGTTTCCCCAATTCTTCCCAATTAAGATTTTTAAATAGCGAGTGATCTGTTGCTATCACTGCCACATCACTCCCTCTTAAAGCCTCCTCAAGAGTTTCGTGAGTACCTTTTACATATGGATCATAGGTCCTTACATCCTTCACTTCCTCTTTTATCTCTTCAATAAAGAATAAAGCTGGAGAGTTCCTCGTATCATCCGAATCTCCTTTATACGCCAACCCCAGTACTGTGACAATGGCGTCCTCCGGAGGTAAGTTTATAGTCTTTAGAGCACTTACTAGAAGATCCTTGACAAAGAGGGGCATATCTTCATTGATTTCTCTAGCTTTCTTCACCAATCCAAAATCTTCTTTAGCCGAGCTTAATAATAAATAAGGATCTTTTGGCAAACAATGCCCTCCAACACCTATTCCCGGAGTGTGAATTTTGACCCGTGGATGAGTATTGGCCAATTCTATTGCTTTAAAAATATCAACACCGTATTGATGAGCTAAAAGAGCAAATTCATTTGCCAGTGCTATGTTCACGTCTCTAAAAGTGTTTTCCATCAGTTTTACCATTTCGCTGGTTGTGGAGTTGGTTTTAAATATCTGACCTTTTACAAAAGAGCGGTATAAAATCTCAGCTAGTTCTGCACTCTCTTCATCTATACCTCCAAGTATCCTCGAATTATAAACAAGCTCCTTAAATATTCTTCCAGGCATTACCCTCTCAGGAGCATGTGCCATGTAGAAATCTTCTCCAGCTTTTAGGCCATTTACTTCCTCTATGAGCTTTGCCATTCTTATAGTGGTCATTGGTGGAATCGTGCTCTCAATTATCACTAGAGAGCCCCTTTTCATAGTCTCAGCAACTGTTCTAACAGCATTTTCAAGATAACTTAGATCAGGAGTCTTATCATCCTTTAATGGCGTTTGAACACATATTAAGTAAACGTCTTTTTCCCTTATATCATTCTTATCAGAGGTGGCCCTTAATCTGCCACTTTTTATGGCCCTATGTAAAAGTTCATCTATGTCAGGTTCCACTATATGAGAATTACCAGAATTCAATTTTTTCACAACTTCATCCCTTATTTCATACCCTATCACATTAAAACCTGCATTTGCAAACATTATAGCGGTTGGAAGCCCAATATATCCCAATCCAATGACTGCGATTTCTGCACTTTTCTCAATTATTCTCTCTTTCATCTCTTCCACCCTAAGTAAAAGAGACTGAAAACCCAAATTTAAGGTTTTTCCACGCAACAATTTCAAACCAAAACTCCCAAAGATTTCTCCAGAATTTTTGATTTTTCTTAAGATGGGAGACTGATAATAAGACGAAATTACAAAATCTGCCTCTAAAACATCGTTTTCATTAACAGAAATTGTAATAAACGTTTGCAACCAAAAAGAAGCTTTTGGGATATGAGTATCCAGACTCAAAAAAACCATTTTACGGAAACCCTTTTAATGGACAAAGGTGTTCATAATATTGGGTGAAATCTGTGAAGATCTGGATAGACATTGTCAACGCACCTCACGCTCACTTTTTCAAGGGTATAATCAGGGAACTCGAGAAGAGAGGACATGAGGTTTTGGTCACTACAAGGGAATTTGACGGTTTAACTGGAATTTTGGACATGTTGGGAATAGATTACTACATTGTTGGAAAACATGGTGGTTCTACACTTGAAGGAAAGCTTATAGCAAGTGTTGAAAGACAGCATAAGCTCGCTAAATTAATAATTGAAGAAAAACCCGATTTAGCCCTCTATAAAAATTCCCCAGAGGCTCCAAGAATTGCCTTTGGTTTGGGGATTCCAACTATAGGATTTGCAGATAATGACACCGCAACAGCGGTTAATAAACTCATGTTACCGTTCACAAGGAGACTTGTTTATCCGAAAGCCATTGATGCATACGAGCTTATAAAATGCGGAGCCGATGCAAATTCTTTAAGACCTATAAACGGCATACCTGAGCTTGCTCACCTATATGGATTCGTTCCAAGCAAAAAGCCACTAAAAGAGCTAGATTTAACTGCCTACAGCTATATCGTCATGAGAACTGAACCGATAAAAGCCAATTACTTTAACGGGGATGCTGAGAAGAGCATACTTGAGAATATCATCCCTCTTCTCCCTGACATCCCCATTGTCCTTTTCCCGAGAACTGAAAGTCAGGCAAAGCGATTTAAACACTTTGAAAATGTTATAATCCCAGACCATGTTACCGACAGCCTATCGCTTCTATATTACGCAAAACTCATGATAGGAGCCGGTGGAACAATGAATAGAGAGGCACTAGCTTTAGGAACTCCAACCATATCGACATATCCAGGTAAGCTACTCGCAATAACCCGGTGGCTCATAAACTTGGGGATTAAATTCCATTCCACAGACCCCATAGGAGTTTCTGAAAAAGCCTGGGAGCTCATGAGAAAGAATGGAGCCTTTAGAAAGCATGTTAGAAACGTGATTATGACTATGGAAAATCCCATAGATGCATTTTTGAACGAAATCGAAACGTATGAAGAATATGGAACATTCCCTGTCCAAGAAACTGCTCCCGAAGAACTGGTGAGCAGAAAATGAGGGCCAAGTTGGCCACGATTATTTTTCTTTTACTCATTTACGCCTCTCCGGCAGGATCATTTGAATATTATCTTCATGGAATTGGGAAAGTAATTGACGATCCTCTCCCTCCCTCTTTCACCTTAAGCGTTCAAGAACTTCCCGTTACGTATGTAGTGGGGCCTGACTCAAGAGGATACCTTTATGGGGTAGAGTATAAGAGATTGAGACATCAGAGAATGCGAATATTAAAAAGCCAGGATGGAGAAAACTGGGAAGTATTATATGCGCACAACACTGAGGTAACTTCTCTCTATCTGTGGAAGGATACACTCTTCTTCTCAGATATCAAAGGGAGAATATTTATGTGGAATGGACAAGCCTTTGAAGAGGTTATGAGGCTCGACGATGGCAAATACGCCATCTGGTGGTCATGGGCAGGAAATGAAGACTTTCTGCTTATAGGAGAATATGGGAAGAAGTCCAACAGTGCGAAAGTCTATAGAACTTTTGACGGGAGGCATTTTGAAGTTTTCTTTGACATAGAAGATCACTACCAGGTCAAAGACAACGGGTGTCATATCCACTTAGTTAGCGTAGATCCCTACGATAAAATCGTTTACGTTGGAGTTGGCGATAATCCCCCATATAGAGGACTGTATATCTATAAAAACGGCACTTGGATATTTAGAAATACTAACAACCATGTAATCAATTATGTAATGAACAGTGGACCATTAGCTGTCACGTATCCTGATGAAAATAGAGCTTTCTTCTATAATGATAACTTCCCTCAGGTAATAGAATACAACAAGAAAAAGGACGAACTTAAACCCTTAGCAACATGGTTTGGGGAGTATTATAAAGCAGAAATGAAGTTCTACGATGCTCTAAGAGATCCAGAAACCGGAATTCATTATGTAGTAAGTGTGGACTATCATAAAGAAGGCATGGATTATCTCTGGATATCCCTCGACGGAATAGTATGGAGGAAGATAAGTGGAGGACTAATAAATGGTACCAATATTCTCTATCCCATCCACATAGCAAACGGTTATCTTTACATGAACAATTTACGAATGAAATTATTCACACGAGAAGAGGCCCTAAAATTGATCTATGGAAAAGGACCTAGCTTTCCAGTTTCTGGAACTCTTGTTGAAAATAGACCTATGATACTTCCAATACACACGAAATATCCAATTGCAATTGTCATAAAAGGAAAAAAATTCCAAAATATCCTTTCTACTAAACTAGACTGGAAAACAATAAATGGAATCCTGCAGAGAGATGGAGACATTTTAACTATATTTGCCTCAAAGCCGCCCACAGTCCTAGAACTCCCAGGATTAAATCTCAAAAAAGGGTGGTATACCCTAGGAATGTGCATCAAAAGTTCTCAACCATGGGACAGCCAAATTAGCCCAGCACATGTTACTATTTATACAAAAAAAGATGTTTATGGCGGCCTTGCACAGGTAAGCAATGAATGGCGGCCTTTTTACTATGTCTTTTACGTAGATGCTGAGGGAACAGTGAAACTCTCCCTTCTCTTTAACGGGACAGCAACGTATTCAATTGGATGCCTGTTTTTATCCAGTGACATCAGCACATCCAAACCAAACGGAAAATTCCTAATAGGAGAAAGTTACTCAAAAAATGTGAGCTTAAGAATAGACGATAGAACTTATTATATCGGAGACCTAAGGCCAGGAGACACTTATGTCCTGCATCTTAAGGATTTAGAAACTATCGAGCTCCTATCTGGAGGAGCCGTTGATGTATTGATCACAGACAAATGGGAGGAAAAGCACGGCTTAACAATACCAAACAACCAAATGAATAACCCTGACTCAAATAGCATCTTCTCAGTCATATATCTTTTGCTAATATCCTTTATTTTAGGAGGGTATGCACTCAAACAGCAGATGCAATAGTTGGAGTGATATAAGCCTCGACAAAAGCTGCTATCAAAAGCATCACAAGCGCTATGGCAAGCATTTTCATAGACTTCCTGAATCCATTTAAAAAGCGCTCTCCTAAAGTACCTTCCCCTCTAACAAGCTCAAAATACCATTCAACACCCCCAACTCCTGCAACAGCAAAAGCTGGAATTTCAATCAATCCATGAGGGAGTATAGCTAGCACAATTCTTAACAAATCCTCACCTTGTAAATGGAAGTACTCTATCACTATTCCAACTATAAACCCATTGAAGAACAATATTCCAGCTGGCACTATTCCAAATAAAACCCCACCAATTGCTGAAATAATTGCAACCCTAGAATTATTAAAGAAAATGAACGTGAAAAGGCTAAACCTATCCATATTCTCGTTAATGTTGCCCCCCAAGAATTCCCTTAAATTTGAAAATATTATCTCAGCTGAACTAGGATTTATCCGAGCAAAAAGGATACCAAAGAATGATCCTATTAAAAATAAGGCTACAAACCCGTAAAAAATTCTACTTTTCTTCATTTCCACCACTCAATGCATTTTTAAGGGCCATCTTAAAGTCTTCAACATCTATATAGGGCATTTCGATATCCATTCTTACAGAAAAGAACTCGTCTATTATACTCTCAAGTTCTTCTAGCCTCTTTCCTTTTAATGCATCCTCCAGCTCAAGAATGGTTTCTTCAGGATAGATAAAAAAGTCTCCAGTAATTCTCACAGTTTTAGCAATACTGTTCTCCTCTTCAATCTCAAACCTTATAAGGCCCTTTTTGGCCTTATGTTCTCCAATCCTTTTCATGACACTCACAAACAAATTTAAAGCGGGTAGTTTTTAAAGGTTTATGAAAAAGGAAGTCTGGTGGTGATCATGAGTTACGATGATATTAAAGAGAGTATAAAGGAATTACTGGAAGATGTCATCTCAGAAATGCTCAAAAAAGAAGAAAAATCATGGGAAGGTGAGATATTATTTGATGAAACACCCAGCATGGAGTTTGGAGACTTTGCAACAACCGTTGCCTTTCAACTTGCAAAGGTATTTAGAAAAGCCCCCCGAGTGATAGCTCAAGAAATAGTATCAAATCTAGAAGGAAAACTTCCTGAGTATATAGCAAAGGTTGAGGTAGCTGGGGCTGGATACATAAACTTCTTTTTAGAGTATGAAAAATTTGGAGCGTTCACAGTAGAAGAGATTCTACAAAAGGGAGAGCATTTTGGAGAGAGTGATTTTGGGGAAGGTAAAAAAGTTATTGTTGAGCACACCTCCGTTAATCCCACAAAACCCCTCCATATGGGGCACGCGAGAAACGCCGTATTAGGGGACACCATAGCCAGAATAATGAGGGCTCTTGGATACAATGTAGAGGTTCAAAACTACATTGATGATCTCGGTGTCCAGTTTGCCCAGGTCCTCTGGGGCTATCTCAATATGAGAGAGGAATTTGAGAAAATAATGGAAGAGCTCAAAGAAAAAGGACTTTCAAAGGACGATATAATTGATCACGCCTTAGGCCTACTTTACGTTGAGGTCCACAAGAAAATGGAAGAAGACCCCGAAGTAGAGAAGAAGATACGAGCCCTAATGAAGGAGCTTGAAGAAGGAAAGAGTGAAGTAGCAGAAAAAGGAAGAAAACTTGCTGAAGATGTTCTTAAAGCCCAGATGAAAACAACATATAGACTCAACATCTCATATGACCTCCTTAGCTGGGAAAGCGACATTGTAAGAAGTGGAATATTCGAAGAGGCCTACGAGAAGATTGAAGCCAATCCACACTTTGAGTGGGCCAAAGAGGGTAAATATAAGGGAGCTTTTATCATGAAACTTGGCGATCTCTTCCCAGACTTAGAAAATCCTGACACTGTACTTATTAGAAGTGATGGAACTGCAACATATACTGGAAAGGACATAGCATACCACCTCTGGAAATTTGGAAAGGTAAATGCAGATATGCTTTACAAGCTCTGGGACAAAGTCGAAAAGCACGAAACATGGACTACTGCCAAAGACGGTGAAAAAATGCCCGGAAGATTCGCAAATGCAGATATCGTGGTAAACGTCATTGGTTCAGAGCAAAGGTATGAGCAAAAGGCCGTCGCTTACGCACTAAAACTTCTTGGGTATGAAGAATCATACAAGAACTTCCACCACTTAGCTTATGAACATGTAATAAGGCCCGAAGGAAAATTCAGTGGAAGGAAAGGAACATGGATAGGGTTCACTGTTGACGAGGTACTGGATGAGGCCGTTAAGCGGGCTAAAGAGCTTGTAGAGGAGAAAAACCCCGGTTTAAGTGAGGAGGAGAAAGAGAAGATAGCTGAGATCGTTGGAGTAGGCGCTGTAAGGTACAACCTCGTGAAATACTCCCCAGAAAAGATAATCACTTTCAGGTGGGAGGACGTACTTAATTTCGAAGGCGAAAGTGCACCCTACATTCAATATGCACATGCTAGGTGTGCATCAATTCTGAAAAAGGCTATGGAGACAGGTATGACAATTGATCCCACAGAACTCTTAAAGAAGGCAGACTTTTCGAGATTGGACCAAAAAGAAAAAGAACTGATAAAGACCATGGCAAAATTCCCTGAGATCGTAAAAACGGCCGGAAGGGACATAAAGCCAAACTTAATAGCCACATATGCAAATGAGCTCGCCATGATATTCAACAGATTTTACATGGCCCTTCCAGTTTTGAAGGCTGAAGAAGGAACAAGAGAAATGAGGCTTCTATTGGTGATAGCAACAAAACAAGTTCTCAAGAACGCTCTTGAACTAATGGGAATCGAAGCTCCCGAGGTTATGTGAGCCCTTTTCTTTTCTATACATTTTGGCGTAGAACCCATTCTCCACAAACCTAAAATATACCAAAGCCAAACTATTCTGGTGATCCTATGCGCGGAGTTATAGTGCCTCTTGTAACACCTTTTAATGAAGACTATTCCATTGACCTGGCCAGTCTTGAAGAGCACATAAATTACCTTCAGAAAGTTGGAGTGCATGGTATTTTCATAAATGCAACAACTGGAGAATTTACGAGCTTAAACTATGAAGAAAGAAAGCTCCTTGCAGAGAAAGGCCGAGAATTCGTAAGCTCAGCATTTTATTTAGTAGGGACTGCCTCAACAAATACCTTTGAGGTTATTGAGCTAACCAAACATGCTCAAGACATAGGAGCTGATTATGTAGTCATAGCTCCTCCCTACTACTGTCCCCTCAATGATGATGCCCTCTTTAAGCACTACTCTCTAGTGGCAGAAAAAACAGAAGTTCCAATAATCCTCTACAATATCCCCAGTTGTGCCAATCCAATGAGTGTCCATCTAATAAAACGCCTTGCTCTCGAGTACTCAAACATAGCTGGGATAAAGGAAACCATAGATAGCATCAACCACGTTAGAGATGTAATATTTGAAGTGAAAAGCGAAAGAAAAGACTTTAAAGTGTTCACAGGTCTAGATCAACACCTTTTAAACACGCTCTTTTTGGGAGGGGATGGAGGAATAATGGCATGTGCCAACTTTGCCCCAGAGCTTCATCTTGAAGTATATAAAGCATTTGAAGAGAGAAACTTTGAAAAAGCCATGAAGTACTCCCAAAAGCTTGCAAAGGTCTCAAAAGTCTATGATCTAGCATCCTCATTCGGCTCTGCAATAAAAATTGCTATGAATATAAGAGGCTTTTCAATAAAACCAATCCTCAGGCCACCTTATATAATGGATGGAGAAAACGCCAGAGAAAGAATAAAACAACTACTAGCTTCATTGGAGCTTGTACCTTAGGATTGCACCAATCCCTCCAAAGGCCCTATAGAACTGCTGACCTTCATCGGTGTCGAGGGAGATTATTTCAACATCTGATCCACTTTCTTCTGCCATTTTTATAAGTTCCTCAGCCACATCCCATTTCTCAAAGCTTATATTCTGACTGTTGCACTTAGGACAATTTTTGAGATTTTTCTTGTAAATCTCAAAATCAGGCTCGCTCATAGTTTTTAACTCTTCCCATCCGCAATTGTTACACTTGGCCTTTACTCTCACCCTATCATAACCTTCACTGAGTAATAACTTATCAACGGCCCCAAGCTCTAGAGCATTCCTGACCTCCTTTTCACCGTATGTTATAAGGCCTGTATCTTTAACCAAGTGCTTGAAGAACTCTTGTATGAGGAGCCTTTCTTTAACAGCCTCATGCTCTCTTAAAATGTCACTTGCCTTTTCAACAAGCTCTCTAAGACCATACTGGCCATGATAGCTTATATCTACGACTCCAAGAATCCTTTTTCTGAGTTCATGATGCAAGTAATCCCCTTCAACAAATTCCTCCTTTGTTGGTCCTGGACCGCCCACAATAATGCCCTTGAGCTCTCCCTTTTCCAGAAGAGGCAGAAAGACCTTGGTAGAGTGCTCACCAATTCTTTTCATGAATTCATGGGTCTCTTGTTCTCTAATTCGCTCATATCTTCGAGCTGACTGACCACCAGCTCTTGTCTTTCCGGGCACATTGGAGGTTAATTCCTCAACAAGTTCTATCTTCTTCCCTCTGAGAATTCCTATTGTAGCCTCATTCTTTTCGACAGTTATTAAACCATAGGCATCTTTAACACGGAGCATCTCCTCAAGGGGTTCTGTTACAAAAGTTTGGTCACATCGATAAAGTCTGATGTTTAAGGGCTCCGGCGGGACTATGGCAAATACCCTGATATCGGAAACACCTTCCTGCTCGCTCACGTTCCCAACAAAGAGTGCTAATCCTGTTTCAGGAGTTTGTTTGTAAAGTTTAAGATGTTGCATAGCCCTCTCCAAAGCACCAAGAACATTCTTTCGAGTGCTCTTTGATTTAATGTTCTGGGCCGTTCCATACTCCTCCCTAAGTTGCTGCATGACCTTATTCAAATCATAACCTGCTGGAATGTAAAGGGAAACTAATTCTGTAGCTCGACCTCGGAACTTTTTAAGCTCATCTACCTTCTTTTTAAGTTCATACATTTCAGCAGACCTGTGAGACATGATTATCACCTCACCAACTCTTCCCTTTTCTCACTACAACCCTCTTAAAAAATTCGACTTTATAAAGATTTGGAAAAAAGTTAGAGATAAGACAAGAACAACAAAAGAAAAACGCCCAAAATTCCACCCACAGCCACTATAAGGAAGTTTATTAGGTTTATCTCTATGTGTGCTACACCAAGATAATTCAGAACTCCCAAGAGGATTAAACCAACTACTGCATTCATAGCCATCCATCTCAGCACTGCAAAGGTCAGTTTGACAACTATCACTGCGGCAATTATTAACAATATTATGAATATTAGGACATTAATCATTCATTTCACCTCCTAAATCTTTTATCACTTCCCGGGCGATTTCGCCCAATGAAACCCATTTAACACCCTCAAGCGGTAAAATAACGGCTTCATTAACATCTTTGAACTGTTCAATCATTGGAAGGGCCCCTCTAACTTTAAGTTTTTTAAGCATCAACATTGCAAATGCTTTTCTGTTTTTATCGCCTTTTTCTAAGATGTCTATGAGTTCCTCTACTATCTCATCTCTGAACATCCCTTCAATCCATGGGAAAAACCTTAGCATTAGTTCAAAGGCCTGCATGGCATTCTCTTTAACGTATGGATCCGGATCGTTCACTAGAAGAAGGGCTTTTAATGGAAGACCTGCTTCAACATACTCCATCATCAAATCCTTGTGTCTTGAGACGAGTTCACCAAGGAGTAAGAGAGCATCTCCCTTGAGACCCGGATTTTTCTCATCAAGAAGCTCTATTATTGCATCTACATATTTTTTATCCTTCATTGCGGAGATGATAATATCCTCCAAGTCACCTTGAGAAAGCATCTTAATAACCTTGTTCTTCTTGGACCCAAATGAAAATAATCCCATTACACAACCCTATTGCAATTCTGCATTAAACTTTAAATCATTTTCCTTAAGTTTTAAAAAAGAAGAGGAGGATTTAAAGCTAGGCTATGAGGAAAGCGAATTGCGCTGAGCTATGATGAAAAAAGAAGTCCGAGCCCTTAAGAGGTGAGATTATGCACATCAAAGAATTCCAAGAACTTATTAAGGATCTCTACTTTCATAGGGATGAAAAAAGAGGATTGGAGAAGACTTTTCTCTGGTTTAGTGAGGAAGTTGGTGAACTAGCAGAGGCCTTAAGGAAAAATGATAGAAAGGCTATAGAGGAGGAATTTGCCGATGTCTTAGCCTGGCTCGTGAGTTTAGCCAACATAGTAGGGGTGGATGTGGAGGAAGCCACCAAGAAGAAGTATCCTGGAGTTTGCCCTTACTGTGGGAAGAACCCTTGTGAGTGTGAGAAGGAGTAGCTCAAAGTTTTAGAACCCAACCCACTTCAAACCCTCGAGAAAGGAAAATTAATTTCATTCTCCAAGAACATAAACTATCGCTTTGCATGAGTTTATATCGTTCTCGTAGATGCACTTATTATAGGCATTCTCAAGAGTATCTGAGTAGGAAAATGCAGGGTCATCTATACTTTTTGTTTCGCCGTTAAAGGTGCATTGAGAGTTTGAACAAGAGATGGTTTCATTTTTGAGGGAGTTCCAAGCTCCTGTAGCTTCATAGTTAGATTTTATAACTTCCACAGTATTCTGGTATTGCAAGATTTCATTTTGTTGGGTAGATTTTATCGCCTTTGGAACGACACCTTCACCAAAGTAAAAAACCGCTACCAATATCATCACAAGGATAAGAGCAATCATAGCAGAATACTCAAGAGAACCTTGAGCTTTTTTCATTAACATTCCCTCACAAATTTGAAAGAGTTAAGAAAAAGAAAACAAAATCATGTTCCACCAAGAGCGGCTAAGACTTTACAAGCGTCTGCATTACCACCCATACAATCATCATACAAGTTGTCTAGAGTGTCTGCAGCGTCATCATCATCCAAATCAATATAGTTACCAGTAGCTGTATTCATGTTTTCTATATCCGTCAGATACTCACTACCCGAGATATCTACAGTGGCTACTAGAGTACCTCCAGCAGAAGTGTATATCTCTAACTCATCGTTAGTAGAATCTACTACCACTACGTAATTGTCTCCCCACCAGTCTTTTGCTTGTAGTGAAGATTTTCCAAGTTCTGCTTGACTTTGTAAAGCAGCTATATCACTTTGTGATGTGGCCTGCTGCCCACTACTTGAGATGTACCTCACCACAACGAAGATGATTATCAGTGCTGCTGCGATCATGAAGAGGTACTCCAGCGCACCCTGACCTTTCTTCCTTCTAAACAACTTTTTCAAGTTTATCATTTCATCAACACCCCCTATGGAAAATTTTCAAATATAACTTACATCAAAGTTGTATAAATACCTTTCCCCCCAATTATGTCTATTATTACCTCAAAATTGATGAATATTGATTGGAAATTTTCCAATATCACCATATTACCATTGAATAAAACCCAATATAAGTCAAAATAACAACAGGGCCCATTGTAAGCATTAGGAGATGTATCAATAAATTTCCAAATCATTAGATATCTGCCATAATTTGAGTTTTTAATCTAATCTGCCATAGCTTTTTGCATTAATAAATAAGCCAACCAAATTCTATAAATATTTTGGACACTAAATTATGTATACAAAAGTCTCAAAATTGCGGTGAGTGAAATGCTGGTCTTCATTGAATGCGAAGCTGTAAGTGTGGAAGGTTGTTTGAGAGAACTGAAAGAAAAAGCTAAAATCCTCGAAGAGATGCCCGGCTCAATAGAGAAGGCTAAAATAGAGCTATCTTTTGGAGCTTTTATGGGAATAAAAATAGCTCTAAATATAGACCCAACAAAAAAAGCGGAAAAATACATAATAGCCGAATACACCTCAGGAAAAGACGTTATAGAAAGACTCCAACAAAAAATGCAGAACGGAATAACGGACACCGAAATAGTAGACTTCACTTTTGGCACATATACAATGCCAGTGACAAGAAGAAAATATGCTGTTGGAGTAGCTGTGGTAAACAGGCCTAAAAAAGAAAGGAACTTTGAGAATCCAAGCATAGAAGAAAGGCGGGCGATTTTAAGAAAGGCTCTTGAACTCTTTGGATGGAATCCAAAGGCTTTAAACATCTCTGAAATAGCGAGGCTCTTCAATGTTTCAAGGGATTCCATATACAACGACATCGAGCAGATAATGAAAGAGAGATAAGATTACTTTTTTCTTTTGAAAGCCTCGCTCTTCAGGACGAGAAGGTCAGACTGGAATTGGAAATAACCCTTCATCAGCCCCCTTGTACAACACTTATTGGCACTGGAGTCGCTGATAAAATAAATATTGCCAGTACTATCAGGGCCAGAGCTATCCTTCTCGGTGTTATTGGGCTAACCTCATCCAAGGCCCCTGGATTGCCTATTCTCCCCATCAATAATATTATGAACCCCCATATGAGCCAGCCAGCCCATAGAACACTTAAACCAATCATGGCCAAGCCGAGTCCAAAGGTTAAAATTGAGTGGAACTTCTCTCCAAGAAAAGCCCTGGCTATATGGCCTCCATCGAGCTGGGCTGCGGGGATTAAGTTCAAGAAAGTTACTAGAATTCCAACCCATCCAGCTATTGCCACGGGATGAAGGTAGATCACATAATTCTCAGGAATTCTGAAGATGTATCTCTCAAGGAGCACCATTATTAAACTCTGACCAAATGCTATTCCTCCCTCAACTTGAGCAACGGCGCTCATCGGTAAAGCGGGAGAAAGTCTCAAACCTATGAGTAAAACCGGTATAGCGACAATAAACCCAGCTATGGGACCACTTGAGCCTAAATCTATGGCAGCATTTCGCGTGGGGATTGGGGACTTAACTCTTATAACTGCCCCCAGAGTACCTAGAATATTAGGGAATGGAATGAAGTATGGAAAAGTTGACTTTACTCCATGAAATGTGGCCGCTATCTTGTGACCCATCTCATGCGTTCCCAAAATTGCCAAAACACTAATCGAAAAGGCCAGGGCATTGAGATAGATGTTCCTAATCCCAGGTAGGTTGTATTCATCAAGGAATGATATATAAGACCCCGAAAGCCAGTAGCCCGCAAAGAGTGTGCTCAATACAGTTGCTATGAAAAGCCCTATACCAATGAATGGGTTCTCTTCCTTCACTTCCTGGGCTGGGAAGAGGTAGAGAATGACCTTTCCTTCCTTCTTCTTTAGAGCTCCCCAATAGCCAAGCTTTTCAAGTTCCCGGAGAACTTTCTCAAAGTTGCTCTCTTTTATCTCAAGAACCTCAAAAGCAGTGACATTCCCTCTAGACTGCGTCTCTCCCAAAGAATAGAATTGACTGAGTTTTTCAATTAAATCTCTCGCAGGCCCCTCCTCAACCACAGGTTCAATTTCAAACCCCACAATAACCATGTCAGATCCACATTTAGGACAAGCCTTCTCCAAGAGGGCCTCATTTGAATCTATAACCTCCCTATGACCACAGTTAACACATTCATAAATACCTTTTGGCATTTTTTCCACCACTAAAAAGAAATTGGAAAGGAGAGCTTAAAAATTATTCCTCTACAATGATCTCCCCTTTATCAGCATCAACCTCAACAAATTGCCCTGTCTTGATTTTGCTTATATCTATTTTATCCACCATGGGAATTTCGGCTATTATTGCACCCGTAGCTACAATGGTTTCAGCCTCTTCGACAATTATTGCCCTAGGTGCAACCCCATTTTTCTTGAGCTGGTAGATTACGTAAGAACCAACGGTTGACCCCTTCCCTCTCGGAAAAACTAGAATTCTATTCTTCACACTCTCGCCTCTAATATCGCTCTCCACATCCTTAATAATCCCTGTCTTTGGATCAACACCTCCCAAAAAGGACAAGGGTTTTTTAGATACTAGGGCAATACCTTTGGCTTTTCCGCCAAAAATTTTCCTCCCCTTAAGTCTCATCTTCTCACCTCACGGTGCCCCGAGTATAAGTTCATCCGTGTTCTCTAATCTAACTTTCAAGCCAGCGGAAGAGAAGTAAAAGCTCGCCTTTCCACTGTTTGTTGCTATTCCTTGATACCACTTTTCAACTGGAGAGACTATTAGACAGCTATCAACTATCATTTTTCCGTTGTACCGCTCTATTACATCAGTATACCCCAAAGCGTCTGCTAAAGCTTTTACAACTCTACTGAGGGTTATTAAGAGGGGAATCTTCAAAGGTTTTTCTCGTATCTTAAGGAGCTCAACAATTTCCTTTACCTCCTGAATAGAAGCGTGAGGACACCCTATAACTATTGCATCTATTTCCTCCCACTCAGCGTTAAATCTCTCTTTAACTTCTTTAAGTTCTTCATCACCCACTTGAAGCCTCTCTACACTATCCACCAAAGCTTCTTTATACTCTGGAGTCTCCCCTTCAACGTGATAGAGGGCGATTGAACCAGTGGCGGCCATTGAAGCCCCAAGCTCTTTTAAGTGATCAAGAGCTTTAACTTTGAGACCCTTAAAGTAAGGAACGTCATTTTTCAGAGCCTTACCGAGGTGATAACCTAGAAAGCTGTAATCGGCAAATCCTCTAACTTTAGCTTCTACCTCCACTATTATAGTTGCTTTTCTGTTTTCTTCTAAATGGAGTCCATAGTTAGGGGTTTTTCCCACTATTGCCGCAGCCAAACTAGAAGGACCACCCTCCCTATTGGTTCTAGCCCCAATTATAGAGTTTGCAAAAACAACTGCCGAGCTTTCACTCCATGCTATATGGTCCCCAAATTTAGGAAGGTTTGCCCCATAATAAGGAGTACAAGTAGAGGTTATCTCAATGCCCATGGCCTTATAAAGGTTTAAAATTTCTCTCTGCTTCTCCATGAAAACCTCTTCCCCAATTCCCGCTGGGTTTAGAGTAGTGTAAACACTCACCTTTGCCCCCGCGTCTACAAAGTCCTTAAGAAACTCTATTCCTGCATCCCCAATATTTTTGTAAGAAACTCCTGCAACTTGAGCACTCTTAATTGGGATAAGTTTATCAGCGCCATAAATCTCTCCCAAGGCCACGAGGATTTCCATGGCCTTTTGAAGTGCAAAACCATACTCCCCAGCCAGTATTAACTCTTCTTCTTTCGTGAGGTACATTTTATCACCACTACCCTTTATACAAAAGAACTTTAAAGGTTTGCTAAGCATAGTATGGTCAAATAACCAGCAAGTAATGATTTCAATAATCAGATAAGATCTAATCTTAAAGGTGATAAAAATGCGAGGACAAGGTTCCATTGAATATACATTTATGCTAAGTGGAGCTTTACTTACAATCTTCCTTGTGCTTCACACCTTAGCGGGAATAAACCTCGGACCACAAGAGATCATAAATCAGATCTCCGTTGAAATAAACGAAGAACTTACAGCATACTCAAATCAAAATTGTGATGGGATTCCCAATGTCGTGATTTATTATGTTAACTATGATGCAGGAGGCAGATTTATTAGCGACATATTTGTCTTGAACGATGAGTATGTAATAATAGCCAATATCTGGTGCAAGGACGTTGATTTAAAGGGATGGAGACTGACGGATGAGAAAGACCATGTGTTCACTTTTCCAGAAATAGTCATAAATCCTGGAGACATGATAACCATTCACACAGGGAAAGGAACCGATAATGAAACTGACATCTATTGGGGAAACTCACTCCCTGTGTGGAATAATGAGAAAGATACCGCTTATCTCTATTCAGCGGATGGGACCCTAATAGACAAATGTTCTTGGAGCGAAAGAGGAGAAGGGAGTATAAAATGTCATTAAGCGTTTTTCCTTTCATTTGAGGCTTAACAACTACAACCAGAGAAATTTTTATCTTTTTTGGGAAGGCCTCTTTAGAAAGGGGGGATGTAAACACTCTAAAAAGTGAGCGCCGAAAGGTTTAAATACTCTTGCTAGTAGTAATTAGTAGTTCGACAATTTGAAAAGTAGCCGGCGATTCCTCCGTTGAGAGGATAGCTGGTAGTGGCCGCGTGAACCGGCCGGCGAGAGTGAGGCTACCGGTAACGGGATGCCAAATGAACTCTCACAAAACCCTGCCCTTGCGGACGGGGTAGTTCACAGGCTTAAATAAATCCTATCCTTCACATTTAGAATGCTAGGTATACAGCGTACGACAAGCAATTCCAAGGTAATAAGTAGTCCCTTATAAGAACCGTAAGCTTTATAAATTCCCATCAGATAAGAGATATCGGGTCAAGCAGCGGGGTGGGGCAGCTAGGAGTGCCCGCCGGGCTCATAACCCGGAGGTCGGCCGTTCAAATCGGCCCCCCGCTACCAGGTACATTTTTGTACATTGATGTACAAACCAGTGCAATTTTTGAATAAGAGATTCTTAAGAGGTTATCAATCCCACCAAAAATTTTAAAACTACTTGTGTTGGCATTTTTACTATGAGAAGTTTAAAAGAATTAAATATTGAAGAGTTGCATAGAGTAATACAACGGGCTAAAGAGCTAAGAGATCAGAACATCAGTTACTCCCGAATAGCCTCGATTCTTGGAGAAGAGTTTAAAGTTAGAGTTTCCAAGCCAACGGTTATGCGTTGGTGCAAAGGGCTCCACAACCCATTCAATAAAACAAAAGAAATCCCACTCGAGCCTTCACCAAGCTTATCTTATGTTATTGGAGTTTTTCTTGGTGATGGGAGCACAACCAAACTGAAAAATGGGAGATATATAATAAAGTTAAAAGCAATTGATAGAGAATTTGTGGAGAGATTCAGAAACGCGCTAGGGAATTTATGCATTAAAACTACCTTCGGCTTTGAACACGATTCTACACGTGTTGACAGATGGTATGCGGAGGGGAGCAATAAAACTCTTTTTCAATTTTTAAACGGCCCCAGAGAACAATTATTCAAAGTGGCGAGGGAATACCCTCGAGAATTCTTACAAGGCCTATTCGATAGCGAGGGATTTCCCGTGATTAGCGCCAAAAATAGGTTTCAAGTTCGCGTAGCACTAGCGAATTCAGATTTAGAACTTCTCAACACGACTAAAAGACTACTTTTAGAAAAGTTTGGAATTTCCACGCGTTTAATTCAAACCCACAAAAAGGGCACTCCAATTGTAATCCGGGGTGTGGAATACAAATACAACGTAAATATGTACCTCCTCTGGATCTATCGTTTAGGACATGTCTGGAGATTTGCAAAGGAAATTGGCTTTACATCCAGTAGAAAACAAGAGAAATTAGAAGATGCCCTACATTTAAGTGAAATGCCAACAGAAGAAGCCATTAGAATCTGGCACCAAAACTACATGAAAGGCTCAAGAGGATATATAAAACGACCTCTAAAGCAACATTAATAAATCCCTCACCAATAGCTCAGAGAGGGCGATTATGGAATTAGTAGTACTCGGACACGTTGCAATCGACCATGTCATCTTTCCAAATAAAGAGGAGATAATTCTCCCTGGAGGAGCCGCTACCGCTGTAGCTACTTCAGCAGCCTTAAGTGGTGCCAAAGTGGGATTAGTGACAAAAATAGGGAAAGATTTTCCAAAGGAGTGGCTCGAGAAGCTTGAGGAAATCATAGATATAAGAGGGGTTCAGATTCTTGAAGGAAATACCATTCACATATACATGATTTACCATGAAGACGGAAGTGTTGATGCTCCTGTGGATATGGGAGTAGCTCAGAAAATGGGAGAGACAAAAATTCCCGATGAGTATTTAAATGCAAAGATCTTCCATATTTCTCCAATCCCTCCTGAAGAGCAGCTTAAAGCTATAAGACGCCTAAAGAATAGACGAATAAGTCTGGACTTTAATCCAACATACATGGAAGACTACAGAACTAAAAAAGACCTTATGATGGAAATCATATCGAAATCAGAAATAATCTTTCCAAATGAAAGAGAAGCCCTGACAATAACTGGAGAAAGAGACATTAAAAAAGCTATCGAAAAACTTTATGAATGGGGAGCTGAGATTATCGTGGTTACTATGGGTGAAAATGGTGTTCTTTTATATAATGGAGAAAACTTTATGCACTTCAAGGCTCTCCCTATTGACAAAATCATCGACCCTACTGGGGCTGGAGATGCCTTTGCCGGGGGATTTTTGGCCTATTATGCAAAAGAGAAACCTATAGAAGAATGTGTAAAACAAGGGCTGCTAAGAGCAAGAGAAGTCTTGAAGAAGAAGGGAAGCTGGAGCATTGAAGTCTAATCCCTTGTGACCATTCTTGAAAACAAGTAGAGGGAGAGTAAAACAAGCACTGCAATTGCTGTAACCTCAAACTTAGGCATGACCGCCGAAAGTCCCGCTATTAAAATGTATGTCGGAATTGCCAGAAGAGATGCTACAGTGACTATTAAGTAGTGCTCCCTTGGGGCCTTTTCTCTGTCCAAGTACGCAGATTCAATAAAAATAAGACCCAAGGCCACCAAAAACAGGCCCTCAATACTCCCTACTTTATAATATACTAAGAATCCTATAAGAGCTACAAGAAATAGGGTACCAAAGAAATATGATAAAAACACCAATGGGGCTAGTACTAATACAGGCAAAATTTCCCTATAATTTAACAAAACAATGGCCATGACTATAAGCAGAATTGGAGAAAATCTTATTCCAATCTTCATAAGCTAACGACCTCCGCGATAGCTGTTTTAAGAGGTTTATTGACATCCCAATCTATTATCAACGCATAGGGAGAAAGCTTCCTGAGATAGGCTTTTCTTTTAAGGCCTAAGATCTTAATTGCAAGTTCCTGTTCTCTGCTTCTCGGTTTTAAAGCAGAATAGGGGTCAGGGGAAACAACTATTGTCTTGTAGCCATAATAGTACATCATCTTCAGGGCTTTTCTGCTTTCCTCACTTACAAGTGGAGAAATGTAAATTATCTGAGCATTTGCCGGGAAGCGGGTTCTTATGAGATGTTCCACTTGATAGGCAATGAGATTGTTCTTATCGGGTTTTGCTGTGCTCAAGAGGTCAACACATCTAAAGAAATGCCTCTTTCCATAATCCACTCTAGCCCAGAGGGGAACACTTTCAGAAAGCAGAAGACCAAAGCTTGTTCCATTTTTGAGACAGTCTAACATAAGGGAAGCTGCTGCTCTTACGGAATAGTCTATAACCTGAGCACCTAGGTAACCTGCATCAAGAACTATTACAACATCCACCTTTCTTTCGCTCTCATATTCGTTACTCATTACTTTACCAATTTTGGCTGTTGCTTTCCAGTTAATTATTTTAAATGGATCTCCAGGCTGATACTCTCTAATTGCATGAAATTCAACCCCCTCACCAATTCTGGGAGATGGTAATGGGCCAACGGTGATTTTCGTTCCCTTTGTGGAATAAGGAGTTATTACATCCTCAATAAGGGGCACGCCAATAAGTTCATCGTATAATTCAACCTCCCTATCCTTTTTGAAAAAGCCAAAAGGATCTTGGTAACTCATCCTAATTCGGGTGAACTCGTGAACTCCTCTGCGAACTTTAATTTTATAGGAAACTTCTCTAACCTCATCTTTTTTTAGCGAGAGTAAAAATTCCTTACTGCCTTCAATTATTTCAAGCTCTTCTGGAACATCTTCGGTTATTTTTAAGCTTGGAATCCTCTCTTTTGATTTGACTTTAAGCTTCACTTCTATAATCTCTCCCTCGAGGATCCTATCATGAGGAAGAATGCGCTCAATCTCTACATCAAGTCGAGGTTTGAAAAAGGCCACAGCAATGAAGAAAAGCCACATTATTGGAAGTGTTAAATAAATCATGTCCCATCTTAATGTGAAGAACGCTATTAATACCCCTAACCATAAAGCAAGTAAAAGTTGAAGTGCCTTTCCAGTTGGGTAAAACTCCCTCATATTCCTCACTCGAATTTTGGAACTGGTATTTTCTCAAGCATTCTCTCTACTACCATTTCCTGGCTGACTCTTGTGTACCAGAGTTCCCTCTTTAGAATAAGGCGGTGACTTAAAGCAGGAATGGCCACTCTCTTTACATCATCAGGAATCACATAATCTCTTCCATCCAAAGCAGCGTAAGCTCTTGAAAGCCTAAGTAAGGCCAAACTTCCCCTTGGTGATGCTCCAACTTCAATCTCCTTCTTATTCTCCCTTGTAGCCCGTACTATCTCAGTTATATAATCCAACACTGCGTCACTTACATAAACTTCTTCAATTGCCTTCTGCATTTTAATGACTTCCTCAGAAGAGCTCACCCGGTTTATATCAACCTCCTCCTTCTTTCTCCCAATTCTCCTCTTTAGTATTTCGACTTCTTCTTCCTTTGTGGGATATCCTATTCTAAGTCTAACCAAAAACCTATCTAGCTGAGCTTCTGGAAGGGGGTATGTCCCTTCTTGCTCTATGGGATTTTGAGTTGCTATGACCACAAACGGTCTCTCAAGATAGCGAGTTTTTCCCTCTATTGTTACCTGTCTTTCTTGCATAGCCTCAAGGAGAGCAGATTGGGTTTTTGGAGGCGCTCTATTGACCTCATCTGCAAGAAGAATGTTTGTAAATATTGGGCCCTCTTTGAATTCAAACTCGAGAGTTTTCTGGTTAAAGACACTAACTCCCAGAATATCAGAAGGCAACAAATCGGGGGTAAACTGAACTCTTCTAAATTTAACGCCTAAAGCCGCAGCAAAGCTCTTTGCCATTAGTGTTTTTGCCAAGCCTGGCAAGTCTTCAATAAGTATGTGGCCATCTGCCAATATTGTTGCCAGCATCAGTTTCAAAACTTCTCTTTTTCCAACTATTGCCCTACCTACCTCATTCAAAATTTCATTTCCCTTTTCGTGGACCTCTTCTATTTTCATTTACATCCTCCTCCACAATTTTAAGAGCATTTTCAAGATTCTCCAAAAAGTTTCCCCCTTGATATGAAGAACCAAAAACCTCCCTTGTTCTCTCCACTGCTTTTTCTCTATTCTCCTCTAGAACCTCATATATTTCAAGAACTGTATCAGAAATAATTTGTCTTGCAACCGTTCCCTTCTTTGCCATTTTTATAATATCGGCGAGTCTTTCAACATCGGTTCTCTTTTCTCGCTTACTCTCTCTCCTTCTCGGGATATAGGGGAGTTCAGTCTCTTCTAAGATGAATGCGAGCAGGATTACACCCGCAATTAAAACGGCGATCCACCTAACTAGATACGAACCAGCGAAGAATGCTATCAGCACAAATGGCAAAACCAGGAAAAACACAAGGTTAAACCTCATTCACATCCCCCTTAATCTTCATATAAAGATCATAAGCCCTTCTAGCATCTTCCATTGTGACTTTCTCAGGTGCATATTTCGCTTTTTCAAATAGCTTTGCAAGGGCCACATATGCTTCATGCTTATACTTCACTCTCTCAGCATGTTCCCAATGAGTCCAACTTTCTCTGTAAGGGATGCCCAAAAGTTTGAGCCATATCACTGCGTTTTTGTACAATTTGACAACTATTTCATTTGGATCTCCAAGGAAACTTATGCCTTCTTCCTCCAATTTTTTGTCAAATTCCTCTACCATCTCTTTAAGTTTTCTCCTCTCCCTTGCGGTCCTTAAATCAAGATAAAATCTAACAGCAACATAAGCCAAAAGAGCCACAAGCACTCCAAAAAAGGCATATAAATAAATACTTCCTTCCACAGAGGGGCCTAATGGGTTTTGGAAATACCTCTCATAAAAGCTGACACGGTAACTCTGGTTAACATGATAGATTCCTTCTGTCTGGTTAATAGTCGCGTTTGGCAAAGGTGTTTTATACAGCTTGTAAAGAATTGGAAGGGCCAATATGGTAGAACCAACAATTATGGCAAGAAATATCCCCCAATTTACTTTGTAACCTGGGCCTTCTTTGGCAAATGGATCTCCAACTGCAAGAAAGATCTGAATTAATATTATCCCCGCAATAACTATCAAAATAGCAAAGAACAGTCCAATTAAGTAATAATCCTGAGTTCCCTTTTTAATCTCTCCAATTTTAGCTTGAGAGCTTATTATGGCACTCATTAGTAGAACAATGATAAAATAAAGGATTGTCAATCTACGCCTCATAATCTCTCATCTGTAAATCTATGCAAAGATAGGTTTAAAAAGTTTTATAGCGGGAGAAAAGCTGGGTGAGAATATGGAAAAAGTCCCACGGCTTTTCGTTGAGAGCACTGCTGAGGAATGTGTTGAGAATGATAAGGCAAAAGTAGATTGTATAATTATTCAGGAAAACGTAGAAGTGAGGCTAAAGAAAGAAGAAAAGCTTCCCGCGTTTATAGATGTAAAAAAAGCAAAATTCATGAAAAAAGAAGTCTATGACAGATTCCATTTCTATGTAGATAAATATGAGCATAGAATGGTTTGTGATGTGATAATAGTTTTGCCAGATAGAAGAACGGAAATAAGACTTTACAAAGGGGATGAATTAATGCTCCTACCCGTAGAAGGATACGTCTCAAGTATAATCGCAGAAGTAGGAAATAGAGTCAGAAAAAGCGATGCATTTGCTGCAATAACAACTAAAAAAGGAGAGGTACACTACCTCAAGCCACCTAGGAACGGAACAGTTGTCTACATCGATGAATTCAGCAACAGACCACACTATGTATACTACCTTCTCCCAGAGGAGCGTTAATATCCTTTAAAGAATTAGTGAGAGCTAATCACATACCTTCCATTATCGACCTTACATTCTCTTTAATTCTCATTTTTAGAGTTTTTATTTTGTCCATTCCCTGGATTGTCCTTGTATTCTTCGCACTTGTGATTATTAAAGACCATCTATGCAATTCATGTTTCATTGGCTCGTCTTGGAACATTACAAGCATTTTGGAACCCTTTACCTCCACTTCAATTATCTCAATATTCCTATTACCAAGCTTTGTGGAATAAATCTCCGTAGTTTTCAATCCACTGAACTCTCTTTCAAGCATTTCCGCAAATTCTCCCATATAACGTCACCTAGGAGTATTTATGCTAAACACCTATATATACTTTATCACAAAATTGTATAACGCTGACCAAAAATGTTATAAGGGCAATGAAAGAGTTAAGCTTGAGAAAATTTAGTTGGTGGAAAGAATGAAAGTTGAAAAAGGCGATTTTGTGGTTTTTAATTACATTGGGAAGTTTGAGAATGGAGAAATTTTCGATACGACTTATGAGAATATTGCTAAAGAAGCAGGTATTTATACCGAAGACAGGACTTATGGTCCCCTTGGTGCCAATGTAGGGGTTGGTGAGCTTATCTCTGGAATGGACGAAGACCTAATAGGGATGGAAGTTGGAGAGAAGAAAACCATAACGATTCCCCCAGAAAAAGGATATGGAATGCCACGTGATGACTTAATAATCGATGTACCAACGAGTGAATTCGAAAAAGCAGGTATAGAGCCGATAGAAGGGGCCTATATTATGACTGATAGTGGAATTGCAAGAATAACTGCTGTTGGAGAAGAGAATGTTACCCTTGACTTTAACCATCCACTTGCCGGAAAAACATTGATTTTTGAAGTAGAAATAGTGGACATAGAAAAAGAAAAATCAGATAAAGCCGAGGCTTGATATTTGGACCTTAGTAGCTACGAGAAATGTTAAGACGCCCATTACGGCAAGCATTGCGCTGTATTTGAAGCCTGCTGAGAACTTTCCTTCTCTTATTATTCCAATTCCCAATCCAGAAACTATTGCCTGCAGTGCCACGAATGCTAAGAGAATATTATAAATAGCATCCAGCGGTAGGTTTAGACCTACCTCTGGCGTATTCATGCCTCCCATAATTTGAGAGACTATCCCGAGAATTATCGGGCCAAGGAATCCACTTGCAATTATGAAAAACATTGTCTGCATTCCCGTAGAAGCTTTTCTCTCTTTTTTTATTCTTAGGATCTCACGAACATCATTAGCAACAGCTACCAGCACATCAGCCATTGGTGCACCTCTTTCATAGGCCTCGAGGATGATCATCGTAGATCGGTATATTATTATTGATCTCCTGTTTCTCAGTGCAAAAGCCTTTAAAGCCTCATAAGTTGACCTACCTCTCTTTATCTCACTGACTGTTCTTTTAAACTCCTCTGTTAAGGCTCCAAATCTAGCAGTAGAGGCCTCTTCCAATGCCTCCGAAAACGATACTCCAGCCCTAAGAGAACTCGCCAAATAGAAAAACGCATCAGGAATGTTGTTTTCCATGTTTTCAATTTTCTTGATGAGCTTCCAGTAAGGATACACCCACGCAACTCCAATGAATACAGCAAGGAAGACAGGTAGAGCATAAAGCTTGACTGGAGAAATTATGAAGACCACAATACTCACTAAAAGTGCAAGTAGCAAAGACACTATCAAAAATTCTAGTGCCAAGAATGATATGCCCGCAGAATACAGAAACAGGGTGTACTTCCTAGTCCACCTCTTTGGAATTACCCTTTCAAGGGCCTTCGCAATTGGATGTAGAAAGGTAATTTCAGGCATTTTATCACCTCGGCTCGCTTCGTTTTATCATGAACACTACCATTGTAGACATGGCAGGGAACCCAAACAATAAGATAACAGCTAGTGCGGAGGGTGGCAATACAACACTTCTCGACATCATAGATGCCGCAAGTATAGCCACAACAAAGAGTGTCGGCATAATTATCGTCATGAACATGTAAACAAATGCTATACCATTAACCTTCTGTATGTATTCTACAAGCTTCATCCTATATTCAAAGGAAAAGTCCTCAGCAAGTTTGTATAATATATCCGCCAAGTTTCCACCGAATCTTGTAGCCCTTAATATCTGCTTCACAACCCTGCTAACGTTTTCAGAAGCCATTCTCTCTTCAAATCTTGTTAAAGCGTCCTCAAAAGAGGTCCCACCATGCATGTCTCTTATCATTAAATCAAATTCCTCAGAGATTGGGCCATAATCGGCATTAGCCACTGAAACCATAGCCTCAGCTATACCAACACCTGCACTTAGGAGAGATGCCATGTGCCTCAATACATATGGCAACGCCTTCTCTACCTCTATCACTCTTCCTCTCCACACTAACCTTGGATAATTCCTCATGTAAAGAAAGCCACCAATGAAACCGAGAAGTCCCAGCATTATTGATATGTCAATTGGGAGAATGAGAAGAATGCCAAGTATAAACCCAAAAATGGCAGAAAAAATTGATACTCCTATCATCAAAGCGACGTACTGTTCCTTACTCATTTTGATATTTGCACGAAGCAAATCATAATCTAGACCTTTGATAGATCTTGTGAAAGATTCGACTGGACCTCTGAAACGCCTCAACATGAATTCTGAAAATCTGTGACTGAAAGATTTTTCCAGTTCCTTCTTTCTCCACTCTACTAATTCCTCAATCTCTTCTTCATATCTCTTTTCTCTTTCTTCACTGATCTCTTCTTGGAGTTTTTTCAATAGTTGGAGTCTTTCCTCTAATGTAAGCGTCTTAGGAATTCTACGAATAGGTCGTTCACTCACCTCAATAGTTTTTTGTCCTAACCTTTCTATGAACTCCAATATTCTAGCCTTCAATCCCAAATGTCTCACCTTTATATGATTCTTCTTACTTTCTCAGTCAGTTCAAGGGAAGCGTCTTTTTCGATCCTCATTAAAGTCTCTTCCGGATTAATGTAGAATTCTCTTATATAGTGCCCAACTTCTTCGATACTTCTTATTCCCTTTTCTACCATCCATTGAAGAACGACTTCTCTCTTTAGTCTCTCTTCTAAGAGTTCCTCTGTGGTGAGCCCAGTATGTTCAGCAAGCTGGTTCATGACCCTGCTTGGAACTCCAGTGTGATAAAGTTCATCCTTTGCTGGATTGTACTTGTAGATTGTATTTAGTTGAACGCTTTCTCCTTCTATTCCTGAAACCTCTGCAATCTCAGTTATTCTTCTTATAGTTCCTTTCTTTCTGTTGTTGAATCTCACTTGCATTATGATGACATCAAGAGCTGGAATCATAATTCTCGGAACGTTCATGGGAGGACTCTCAAGCCTAACAATAGTCTCTCTGGCGGAGTTGGAGTGTATTGTTCCCATACAGTTAGATACTAGAATTCCATTAGCCACATAGTTGTGGTCATCGTCAACAGTCAAATCGTAGAGATACTCGATGCCAAGCTCCTTCGGATCGACTTCCTCAACACTTATAACCTCATCCCAGTAGACATCACCCTCAGCTATCAGTTGAAGTCTCTTAGCAGTAACCCAGGCTTCTTCATCACCAAGATCTTTTGCAATCTGTTGGAATGCAAGAGCAATCCCCTTAAGCGCTGAACGTCTTATTTCCTTGGATCTTCCTTTCTCCACATGCCTTATAAGACTCTCTGAGATTTTTTCATCAGCATAGTGTGATGCCATTTTTGAAAGCTCTGCAACAGTTAGCCCGAGCCTTTCACGAAGCGGTTTTATCATTGCACTCGATATTGGAACGCGATATGTCCTCCTTCCACGATAGGATTTTTTGTCCCTGATTATTTCCTCAAGTTTCCTTCTCTTCCTTGAGTGGTTAAGTGGGACTAGTTTAGCAAACTTTTCTAAGTCCCTAATCCCACTGACAGTGACCCTGAATATATAACCGTCTTTGAAGCCTCTATTCTTCACACGAGAAACGGTGCTTATTATACCGAGCCTCTGGAGAGCATACCAAACTTTTCTTGCTGCACTCTCACTTTTGGTAGTGAGAATAAGTGCTGGCCTGCTCTCATCTACATACCCATCAGCATCGAAAAGCCCGGCAATGAAATATCTCATGAGGTCATCGTTGGATAAAACAATATCAGGAATGTCCCATATTTCTGACTTTTTGCCCTTGGGTATATTGAATATCCTTGAAAGCATTTCTGCAAAGATTTTAGAACCTAAGGTAACGACCATACTCGTTCTGTTGCCCCTAACCTGCGGTGAATACCCGGGCAGGAAATTCGAGGTAGCGTTTATGAAAGCCCTCATGTACTCCTCATCATCAAAAGTCGCTGAAACATAGTAGCCATTCGATGCTATATACCCATCACCAAGGATTACTCCTGCAAGATAAGCTAAGTTTCCATCGGCCTCCTTCACCAACTTTACAGGATTAGAATTAATTGATGCCAAGAATTGGGCTTCTTCGGGCGGTATTCCATCGTTCGGGACTTTTAAAAGGCCCTTCCCATTGGGGACGAGATAATAATCACTTAGCTTTACATAAAGCTCAGGTGGGATGATGGCCTTTCTTTGGGGCGGTTTGGGTGGATTCATCATTATTGCAACTCTGTCTCCTTCTTTAAGCTTCCCTGCTTCCTTTCTTAAAACATCACCCTCAGAGAAGACAAAGAATGGATGAGTCTTGGTAAGTATGACCTCGTTGCCTGTCCTCGTTTTTATACGTATCAACTTCTCATCTTCTCTAACCTTTCTCCTCCAAACTTTTGAAACAATGTGTTTTCCTGCCTTTAGGTCAGGTCCAACACTCACAACCTCGAAGCGATCTTCCTCATCAAGGACTATGTACTCAAGGTCTTTGTAGGTTTCGATCCTGTCCGCATACTTTTTAAAGAGTTTCTCTACGAGGTTTCCGATAAGCTCAAATTTACCATTTGATAGCTGGATAACTGAGAAATCGTAGAGAGCACCATTATGTCCCGTGTTCATTGCAGTGAACATCGTTCTTGCCTCTGGACCTCTGACCTCACCCACAATAATCCTATCTGGCCTCATACGTAAGGTATTTTTAACTAGGTCGTCCATTGTGATTTCTCCTCTACCTTCGATATTTGGTGGCCTAGTTTCAAGCCTCACCCAGTGTTCAATTGGGAGCTGGAGCTCAGCTGTATCTTCTATGCTAATTACACGTTCACTTGGAGGAATGAACATTGCCAATGCATTAAGAGTTGTTGTCTTACCCGAACCTGTTCCTCCCGCTACGAGCACGTTTGCTGGCTTAACTCCAAGTCCATCAACAAAGATCCACAATAAGGATGCTATTTCCAAATTAAATGTACCATACTTCAGAAGATCAATTATCGTCAAAGGATCCTTTTTGAATTTTCTTATGGTCAACGTAGGACCTTCCAAGCTTATAGGTCTAATTGTTGCGTTAACTCTACTTCCATCGGGTAGACGGGCATCTAAAAGGGGTGTTTGCTGGTCAATCCTTCTTCCAACCTGTCTAGCTATACGTTCGATTATGTTTAATATCTCTCTTTCATCGTCAAAAAATATGTTCGTTTTGCACATATAGAACTTCCTATGCCACACATAGACTGGCTTTCTAGTCCCAATAACCATGACTTCTTCTAAATTATCGTCTCTAACTAATGGATCTAGTTTACCGTATCCAATCATATTCTGAACCACTAGATTTACTAGAATCTCCATTCTTCCTTCTGAAACATTTGGGGCAAGTTCTCTCATTATGTTCTTCACGGCCCTGCCAAAAATCCTCCTTCTTTCTTCTGGGTCAGGGATGCTTTCTGGATCTATTTGAATTTCAGCGATCGCCCTATCTCGAACTATCCTAACCAGCTTTTCTTCCTCCTCACTTAATTGTGGAAGTCGAATTTCATATATCGGTATTGGCTCTCCACTAACTTTTAGAATTCTCACATTGCCATAAACATCAAGTACTTTTGCCTCTTCACCATAATACGTGGGTGTAGGAGTTCTCACAGGAGGACCACGAGTCTTTTTCAATATCCTCTCTAAACTTCTGTCTCCCCATGTCTCGCTACTTCTATACGAAGTTGGAGTCTTAACCTCAGGTATCGTAGAAATGTCCCCCTTATCCCTCAGACTAGGGGGTTTTTCTTCATGTTCATCTTTTATTATTTCCTCTAATGGGGGAGCCTCCTCATTGAGGATTTCTTCTATCCATGATAAACCTGAACGTTTTTTCTTTTTCTCTTCCAAATTCACTCACCCACATTAGATTTTCCCATTTAACTCTGTATTCATATTCAAAATCATGGCCCCCTAAAAATACTATCCATACAGGATAATCAAACTTTAACTCTGATCTTTGTACGGTCTTTGCCACTTCAGGCTTCTCTTTACTCTTTGCCAGGAGATTATCCGTTAGAGAATAAACAACAACCCTTGAAGAAAGCTCCGATAGGTCTGTATTGTTCTCAGATTCTCTATCAAGGTAAGTGGGCATGAACTCTCTTACATACTGGGCGTATTGAGACAATATCACATCTACGTACTCACTGTATTTCATAGTGTATTCGGGTTCAAACTCATAAATCTCTGCTCCATCAAAGAGGATTGGTATTCCGACAGCAATATACTTAACTTCTTCTGCCAGGGGATTTTTCACGGTCACTTTCACACTACCTGTATACTCAACTACCTTCACATAACCATCGGAAATGAAGAAGGTATCAACCATGTAATATTTTTGTGGATACAACACTAATTCTGGATAAACCGGACTATAGAAAAGGTTTGGCCCTTCTACTCCACTCACAGAACTCACAGATAAATCCTCATCTATTTTTACATTTACTTGCAAAGTTTCGTAGGGGGCAATCCAAAATCCCATGTTGTTTACATTAACTATCTCATTTCCTTTTCTGATTAGAGTGTATTCATAATCCGGATTGATTAATACAAACTTATAAAAGGGGCCTGCATTTACTAAAGTCACATTTAAGTCAACTATCCCAGAAGCCTCAATATTTCCCCCCTCTTGGGCATTTACTAAACTGGAAACTAACAAAATAAAGAAAAAGGCAAAAGCCACCTTTTTTATCATGCCACTCACCCTACAATCTTTGTTATGTAAAGCGCGTTTCTATATTTGAGTATGTCCTCAACGAACTCTGCCGGTACTTCAACTATCACTAGAACTTTGGCCGTTGGGTCTGTGGCCATGAGACCTGTATCCTGCTCTAGACCAAATACTTTCCACATGTATCTGCTCAGCTGTTCCTTAACCTCGTCTGGAGCTGCTATTTTGTTAGCTGCAATTGCTTTCAATATTTCTGATAACGCCACATTGTAGGTGTAGGAAGCAGTTATTGTCTGGGAACTTGACTGTGTAGTCGAATGGCTTTCATCTTTGCTCTGCTCGTAGGTGATTGACTGATCACCAGGGGCATAACTCTCAGAGTATTGATCTGAGTAAGAGGTCTCCGTAGAACTTTCTATGTTATTACTCTCTGTCTGTGACTCAGAAACTGAAATTTCGCCTGAGTCTTTTAAAAGAAGTACAGTGGTTATGTATCCTTCATCAGCTATCTTTTGGATGGAAGTTGCATTTACCTGAGCAAAAATCTTTACTTTGTCTCCAGAAGACAAGAACGCCCCGTTAACGTTTTCTCTTGGGAGAACCAAGGCAACTTGAACCATCTCTGCTTTCTCGATTGTATACTGCATTAATTCAGCAAAGTCTGTAATTTTACTTAGAACGTATTTGGCCTCTGGTTTTGTATATATGCTCTTCTCAACACCTTTCTTAAGAATAACTTTTTGAGTCGGAGTGGCATCTATAAGGTAATAATAGTACTTCCTCCACAGATCAAGCAGATACGGATTGGGATCAATTAACAACACCTCATCCTTAGTTTCTGCTGAATTAACTCTCTCCTTTAATTGGTTTAATGACTGAATAGCCTCACTTTTTATGTCTGCTGGAAGGGGCTGAGAAAGAAGGAGTTCAAATGATTGTTCTATCTCTGATAACTTAACCGTCTTTGCATCTTGAAGTTCTTTTTGACGCTTTTCTTCTTCTAATTGTGCTTTTCTCTGTTCTGCCAAAGTTTTCACATCAATCTTCTCAAGTTCTTCTACGCTTTGGGCCCTGCTAATTTGATTTATTAGCTGTGTTTTCAAAGTATCATTTTGAAGTTCCCCAGTGAAGTATTTATTGACCTCTGCGATTTTTGCAAGTTTAGCCTCCTCAAGCTGTTTCGCTGCCCTATTTTGATAAGTTATGTATACCCCAACAACAACAGCTATGATAATTATCGCCAGAATAGAAGCACCAATAATAATCCTCCTACGTCTTTCCCTCTCTCTAAGTCTACCAAGTCTAGAGGGTTTTCTAGTGGGACCAGATGGTCTTGCAACTGGCACAGAGGGAGTTTTTGATTCCCCCCTCTCCTCAACAGAAACTTTCCCTAATTCTCTCAAACGTCTAATTTTTTCTTCAATATCTTCCGCCACGGTGAGCACCACCACAATAATAATTTTCTTTTATGAACTAATAGTCCTAGTAAATATTTTAGTCTTCATTCCTTATTTACCTTTTGGTGATGAAAAATGGAAAAACTGGTAATAAAAGCCATAAATATTAAGGGGAGGTGCCCAGTATTCAAAGTAGGGGACAAGATAGTTATAGAAGGCCCAAAGGTCAATCTAGAAGAAACTACTGCAATTTGCACACATGCCTTTGCATCATTCTTACCCTACATAGTGGCCTTGCGAAAAGGTGTTAAACCCCAAGAGATAGGATTGGGTAGAGGGGAAAAGGCTTACGTTCAATGTTTAGATCCAGGACCACCATATACAAATGGAGGAACTGTAATCTTTGAGATAACGGTGATACGAGATGAAACAGAAAAAGGCTTGGAGGATAGTAAGGGAAGCGATTAAAGAAGGCGATATTATAGTCGAGGTAGTGGATGCTAGAGATCCAATAGGGACCAGAAATCCTAAAGTTGAAAAACTGGTACAGGAAGAAGGAAAAAAGTTACTAATAGTTATGAATAAAGCTGATTTAGTGCCAAAGAAGTGGGCTGAAGAATACAAACAGAAAAACCAAAATCTCCCAATAGTCTTTATCAGTGCAAGAGAAAGAAAAGGAACCGGCATCTTAAGAAAAGAAATAAAAAAGATTGCAAAGGAGCTTTTTAATGAAGGCAAGGAAAAAGTAAAGGTTGTCCTAGTAGGATACCCCAATGTAGGAAAAAGCACAATAATAAATGTCCTAAAAGGAAAGCATGCCGTCGGCACTGCCCCAATACCTGGATATACAAAGGGAAAGCAGCTAATCAAGCTTTCCAAGAGAATATGGCTACTTGATTCTCCTGGAGTAGTTCCCATCGATGAGTTTGAAGAGCTTGTTATTAGGGGCGGTTTTCCTGCAGATAAAATCGAAGATCCTGTTAAACCAGCCTTAAGACTCATACGTAGAATCTTGGAAACAAGAAAAGAAGCCATAACTGAAAAATATGGAATCGACAAATTCGAAGATGAGGAACAAATATTAGAGGCTATAGGAAAGAGAAAAGGCCTCTTAAGAAAAGGGGGAGAAGTTGACCTCGAAGAAACTGCGAGATACCTTTTAAGAGAGTGGCAGACTGGAAAGTTCACCCTTTTTGGCAAAGAAGAGAAAAGAGGGGAAAGCTTTATCGGGGATTTTGAAGAGATCTTGGATGAAATTGAACGTGAATTCCTAATCGACCCAAGGAGGATCCTTTGGAAATATGAGGACCAGCTCTGGCCCAGAAAAGAACGACGTGTTGGAATCAGAGAAATTGAAGGAGTTATAGTAGGAATAGCAACAGGATTTAAGAAATGCCCTTCTGCCATACGATTCCTTGAAGAGTTAACAGGTAAAAAAGTGATTGCAAGTGAATGCTTTGGTGGGAAATGGAAGGGAGTAATAGCAATTCTGGAATGACTTTGTTAAGCAAAGATGTTTACTATTTGTGCAGAATGTTTATAAAATATTTTTCCATACCCAAAAAGGGATACAGCTATGAAGAGGATGACGTTCATCTTTGTGGTATTTCTAATTATGAGTGTCGCTATTGGATGCATTGGAACTCCCAAAGTAGAGAACACCACTACAGAAACTCCAAGAGTTTTGACAATCTCAACTACAACAAGTCTATATGACACAGGAATTCTAGAAGAAGTTGTTGCACCAGCATTTAAAGAAAAATACACCATTGAATTACGTTTTATCCCCAAAGGTACAGGTGGAGCAATTATGGATGCGAAAAACGGTGCAAGTGATGCTATTCTAGTTCATGCACTTTCCAGAGAACAGGCATTTATGGAAGAAGGCTATGGTGTTAATAGAAAAGTATTCGCATACAACTTTTTTGTAATTGTTGGCCCAAAGAGTGATCCCGCTGGAATTAAGGGATTGGGTGTCACAGAGGCCCTTAAAAAGTTAGTTGAGTACGGAAGAATGCATCCTAACCAACTCATATGGATTTCAAGGGATGATGGTTCTGGAACCAACACAAAAGAGATCGCATTGTGGAAGGCAGCAGGGTTTAGTTTCGAAGAGCTTAAGAATGAAAAGTGGTTTGGAACGACAGGTTCAGGGATGGGAAACACGCTTCTATACACAAGTGAGAGAAAAGCTTACACTCTCTCTGATATCGGAACGTATCTTAAATACCAGAAAGAGGGTAAAATTGACTTGGATGTGCTAGTTGACAAAGGAGAGGAGCTTATAAATGTGTATGCCATAATCATCATAAATCCAGAGAAGATTGGAGATAAAGACTTTGAAGGCGCAATGCTTCTTGCAGAATGGCTCACTTCTGAAGAAGGGCAAAAAGCAATAGCAGAGTATGGAAAAGAGGAATTTGGGCGATCTCTTTTCTACCCAGCTGTTCCAGTGCTAGAGCAAAAAGAAGGAGAAGTCTTTAAGTGGTTACTCAAATACGGCTTCATGAAAGATGGCGGGGTGTATACTGAGTGTCCAACCAAATTCCGATATAATGCCGCCTACGACTTTTTTGAGTTTCCAGCCACAATGGTAGAAGGATAACACTTTTATTTTATCTCTCTATTTATTGAGGAGGACAAAAGATGGCATGGGAGTATATAATCCAGGGATTTTCAGAGGCCCTAGGGCTTATAACAGAGCCTTATATTATTGAAATAGCCCTAAGATCAATAAAAGTATCGGGAATAGCTACAGTAATGGCCGTTGCCTGGTCACTTCCCCTATCCATGTTAATAGGTCTTAAAAATTTCCGAGGAAAATGGCTTGTTAAAACCTTCATTAATGGTCTTATGGGAGTACCAACGGTTATTTGGGGCCTCATACTTTACCTCCTTCTTGTGCCACGAGGGCCCCTTGGGACACTTGGTCTTCTCTATACAGAAATGGGAATAAGCTTTGGTCAAGCTTTACTCATAACTCCGATAATAATGAGCATAGTGGTGAACTCTCTCGAGGCAATTGAAAATGAGATCAGGGAACTGGCTTTAACCCTGGGTGCGGATGAGATTAGAGCATCATTTCAAGTGGTTATAGAGAGTGTTGGAGGGATAATACTAGCAATAATCGCTGGATTTAATAGAGCAATCGCTGAACTGGGAATAGCACTTATGATTGGAGGAAATATATACGTTAAGGGAGGCCACTACAACACGAGAGTACTAACCACGGCAATTCAGATGTACACTGTAAGAGCTGAGATCAGCGTTGCCATAGCCCTTGGGATAATACTAATGGGGATTGTTTTGGGAGTAAATCTTCTATCGAATCTCATCAGGAAGTGGTTAACATGAGCTTCATCAAAACAATTGGAATTACAAAGAGATATGATAATGGAGAACCTCCCGCTCTTGAAGATGTAAATCTCGAAATTAAAAAAGGAGAGATATTCTGCATAATGGGACATAGCGGGGCTGGAAAAACCACACTATTAAGGATTTTAGCCCTTTTAGAAAAGCCAGATTCGGGAGAGTACTACTTTGATGGAGTCAAAGTGAGCTGGAACGACAATTTAAGAAAACATATTACAATGGTTTTTCAAATTCCCGTGATGTTTAACACTACCGTTTTTAAGAACATAGCATATGGGCTAAAAATCAGGGGATACTCAAAAGAAGAGATAAAGAAAAAAGTCGAGGAAGTTTTAGAGCTGGTTAGACTCCAAGGTTATGAAAATAGAAGAGCAAAATATCTTTCAGGTGGAGAAAAGCAACGAGTTGCCATAGCAAGGGCAATTGTCCTCGAGCCAAAGCTTTTACTTATGGACGAACCAACTGCAAATTTAGATCCAACAAATTCTGCTATAATCGAGGAAATAGTTAAGGAAATAGTTAAAGAAAAGGAAACTACAATACTCTTTTCAACTCATAATCTATTCCAAGCAAAACGATTGGCCCACAGAGTGGCCCATATATACAAAGGGAAGATTATCGAGATAGGAAAGACAAAAGAAGTTTTTGAACGACCGAAGAATGAACTAACAAAGAGGTTTATTAATGGAGAGCTCTTCTGAGCTAAAACTTATAACAGGGAGTTAAGTATTCTGAACCATGAAGTTACTGTTAACAACATCTCGAGGTATTGAGGATTTAGCAAAAAAAGAAGTTGAGGGGCTCATAAAAAGAGCAGGCTTAAAAGGAAAAGTCGAAGAAAAGCCTTTGGGAGTCGAAGGTAGGATATGGGCCGAGATTGAAGAGAGCTATTACTTTAATAGAAAGGGAAAAAAGAGAGAATTTGAGATTGCCTCTTTTTTGAATGAAAACTCCCGACTCTTGCATAGAGTCATTCTCCATATCTCATCCACAAAGCTCCCTAGCTTAGAAAAAGAGAAAGCTCTCAATGAGATCTATAATTTCGTGTTTAATTCCCCCATCGAGAACTACGTAAAGATAAGTGAAAACTTCGCCGTTAGGAGTTTCAGAAAAGGAGAACATGAATTTACAAGTGTTGATATCGCAAAAACCGCAGGAAGTGCCATATATGATAAGCTCTCAAAGTTTGGCATGCCAAAGGTAAATCTAGACCATCCAAGCGTGATTTTTAGGACAGAATTGATTGATGATGTCTTTTTCTTGGGTATTGACACCACGGGAGATTCCTCCCTCCATAAACGACCTTGGCGCGTTTATGACCATCCGGCCCACTTGAAAGCATCAATAGCAAATGCAATGATAGAACTAGCAGAACTGGATGGAGGGAGCGTTCTAGACCCGATGTGTGGAAGTGGTACCATATTGATAGAACTGGCATTAAGAGAATATGATGGAAAGATAATTGGAATTGAGAAATATGAAAAGCATTTGAGAGGAGCTAAAATGAACGCTTTAGCTGCTGGGGTTTCAAATAAAATAGAGTTTATTCATGGCGATGCCACAAAACTTTCCAAGTATATTGAAAGTGTTGATTTTGTGTTAAGCAATTTACCCTACGGTTTGAAGATTGGGAGAAAAAGCCTGATTCCTGAGCTCTATATGAAGTTTTTTAACGAGCTTTCAAAGGTTTTAGAAAAACGAGGTGTCTTTTTAACCACTGAAAAAAGAACTATAGAGAAAGCTTTCGAGGAAAATGGATTCAAAATACTCCACCATCGGTTAGTTGGACACGGGGGGTTAATGGTGCATTTGTACATAGTTAAATGAAGAGGTTAGCAAAGAATCGATCGCTCTGCCAACACATCTTCTTTTAAAACCCCAATCCCTTCTATCCATGCCTCTACTACATCACCATGCCGTAAAGGTCCAACACCTTCTGGAGTCCCTGTTGCAATTATGTCACCCTTTTCGAGCGTCATTATGTTTGAGATGTATTCAATTATCTCATCTATTTTAAAGATCATTTTACTGGTTCTTGAAAGCTGTCTGACTTCACCATTGACCTTGAGGCCTATTTCAAGATCAGTCACATCAAGCTCTCTTTTATCAACTACACGCGGACCAATCGGAGCGAATGTGTCAAACCCCTTAGGTACTGTCCAAGGAAGACCCTTCGTCTTTGCCTCCCTTTGAAGATCCCTGGCCGTTATGTCCATTAAGATAGTATAACCCAATACGTATTCCATTGCTTTTGCTTTCGGAATGTTTTTCCCTCTTTTTCCAATTATCACAGCAAGCTCTACTTCATGATGAACCTCTTTACTTCTTCTGGGGAGTATTATAGTCTGATTTGGGCCTATTAAGGAGGATGAAGGTTTTAAAAATATCACAGGCTCTTTTGGAACTTCGTGGCCCAATTCTTTAGCATGCTCTGCATAATTTCTTCCAAGACAGATTATCTTGGTTGGCCTAACTTCATAAAAACCATCTCTAAAGGGTAACCGAATCATTACATCACCAAATGAAATAATGAAGAAAAAATAAAGAGTTTGCCCTCAGCTGACTTCCGCTTCTCTATCCCTAAGGAACGCAGGCTTAAGCTTATAAGTTATATAGAGGACAATTGGCATTATTATAAAAGCCATAAGATCTCCCGTACTGCCTGCAGCCCCCAAAACCTCAACGAAGTCCCTAATTCCCACCATATAAAGTATCAATGGTGGGAAAACTGTTATGATCCAAGCGAATTTCCTATTCATCTTTAGGTACTCTTCCATGTTGTCCAGTTGAGCCAAACCAAGGCCTATGTAACTTGTCAAGATAGCAAAGATCGGAATTAAACTTCCAACAAGCATCCCTATTCGTCCATATAGCTGTTCGAGGGCTTGAGTAGCTATTTGGGGGGTGTTCTCACCAAAGACTAGAAGGAATGAAGCCACAAATAGTGAATAAACTATAGCCGGAACTAAGAAAGCCAAAAGCAACACTTTTTTAGCCTCTTCATAACTCCCAAGCCCCTTATAAATATCCGGAACTATTGTATGACAGCCAAATGCAAATATCGCAACCCCAAAGAGAGTTACAATTCCCTCACTCCCCACATAAAATGCGTTCTCAACCTTTGTATGGGGTATAGCCATTATCGCAACCACTACAAAAAGGGCCAATAAAACACCACTTAGTATCAATTCACTCTTCCCTGACATTTCCAGTCCTCTGTAGATAATAAAGCTGGCAAATGCCCAAAAGACCAACGCACCCATTTCCTCACTTATACCAAAAAGGTTTGCAAAAACACTCCCACCACCAGCAACATAGGCCAAAAGAGCACCGTAACTCATTAAAGAGATGCTAACAAACATTAGTACTCCCCCTGGCCTTCCTAATATCTCCCTAGCCAAAGTAGACATCTGTTTTCCACCATTTTTTGCAGAAAGTTCAAGAACAAAAAGGGCAGTAATATACATGGTTAAAGCCACCAAAAACATTAGAGCCACGCTTGGGATCAAACCGATTTTTCTTGCTGCATAGGGCAAACCCAAAACACCTGCACCAACTTGGGTTCCTATAGCTAAAGCAAGAGCTTCATTCCTACTCAATGCCACTTCTTTCACCTCCAAAAAACGAAAGCTTTTCGAAGGTAATAAAACTTGCTCTATGTAAAATTCATTCTTTAATGAAGAAATAGAAACGTCCATCTGCATACATGTACACGAAGGACAAAAAGAAAAGAACACGGTATGAAATAATTTTCAGAGAAAAATGGGAAATCCCGAAGCCATATATTACTTTTCTTTGAAAGCCTCGCCCTTAAGGACGGGGAGGAGGTCAGTTCTTTAGAGCTTCGGGAATCGATTTGTCCCATTGTTCTTGGGCAAGTTTTCCAGTATACTTGAATCTCTCTACCAGATCTCTTGCTTTCTCTCTTTTCTCCTGGTGTTCTTTTAAGAAGTTCTGGACCTTTTCTATGAGATAGCGCTTGCATTGACCGCAAAGTATTTCTCCACTCTTACAGGCATTGTACCTTTCGAGGAGTTTTTTATCATCAGGTTCAAAGAATATTTCAAGCCATTTAAATACAACACACTTGTCGGGTTCGCCTCCCTTTTCGCGCTGCTCTTTTGCAGTAGCCCTCCCACCAGTTAAAGCATATTTCCAGATTTTTTTACCAGCCTCTTCTGGATTATCCGTTAGATAAATAGCTGTTTCTGGCTTTGAAGCACTCATTTTTCCCCCCAAACCCAATAAACCAGGTACAAACTTTGAATGAAGTGCTGCCGCTTTATAATACCCCAAACTCTCCGCAAAGTCTCTTTGAATTCTCCAATAGGGATCTTGGTCAATAGCAGCAGGGATTAAAGAACGTTTCTCTTCGAAAAATGTTGGAGCAGCTTGAATAGCAGGGTAGAATATCATTCCAACCTTGCTTTGATCATTAAATCCAAAAACAGCCTTTGCCATAGAGTAAGTTACTTTTTTCGCTATAGGGATGGCCATCTCGTATATCTTGGTGAACTCAGTGTCCTGAAAGATGAATGTCTTATCGGGGTCAAACCCAACAGCAATTATATCAAGTATGTTCTCATATGCCCATCTTTTTGTTTCTTCAAGGGTAAGCTTGGGTTTAAAGAGGAATTTCTCATCATCTGTGATTTGAACATACAGGTTAACTCCAAAATTATCCTGAAGCCACTTTGTGGCAAAGAATGGAATTATGTGACCAATATGCATTGGGCCGCTTGGCCCCCTACCCGTGTAGAGGAAAAATCCCTTTCCTGCTTCGTAGTCCTTAAGCACTAAATCATAGTCCCTGTGGGAAAAGAAGAACTTCCTCTTGAAATAAAGTGGCAGATCACTTTTTGTAAGTTCTCTTGTCTTCTCCAGTAGGTCGTCTGTAAGGGGTGTTGTTCCAAATTCTTTGATAAGCTTGTTGTAGTCCACTATTCCCGTAACTTCCCATGGAGTTACCTCAAATTCTGGCACAGAATTCACCTCCTAAAAAGACTAAGCTAGTCAAAAGAAGGATAGAATTTTTACTACCAAAGCCAAAAGCAATCACCGAACATGAACTAAAAATGGGAAAAGAAAATTTAAAGTTTTCCCTAACCTTCAACTTCTTTGAGATATTGTCCATATTTAACAAGTGCATACGCTGCATCGACTCCATCTTCTACAGTCTCAAAAACTGGTACTCCTACTTTTTCTATTCTTCTAGCCATCTTCTCTGGGTAAGCTCCTCCAGGAGCTATGAATATAACTGGCTTGCCGTATTCTTGCATTCTTGCAACTGCATCAACAATGCCATCATCCAACGCGGGACTCTGGAAAAGGGCTATAACAGCTAAGACATCAACATTTTCATCTTCTATAGCATAGCGCATGGCTATTTCGTACCTACTTGAGGGAGCATCACCAATAATGTCAATTGGGTTCTTATAACTCATGTGTTCTGGAAGTTTTCCTTCTTCTATAGCTTTTGCAAACCTCTCTTTAGTCTCTTCGCTCAATTCGGCCATTTTTAGCCCGGACTCTAGCACCCCATCGCTCATCATAACTCCTGCGCCACCACCATTTGTAACTATCGCTATCCTGTTCCCTTTTGCAGGTTTTTGCATTGCTAAAGCTTTAGCATAGTTGAATAGCTGTCTCATGCTTCTTGCTTCTAAAACTCCACTTTGCTCAAATGCTGCCTGGTAAATAGCATAACTTCCCGCGAGAGACCCTGTGTGGGAGGCCGCAGCTTTTGCCCCAGCCTCAGTTCTTCCACTTTTAAGAATTACAACAGGCTTCTTCCTTGTAGCATCTCTCGCTGCCTGTAAAAACTTTCTTCCATCTTTAACTCCTTCAAGATACGCCGTTATAACTTTAGTAGCATTATCATCTTTTAAATACTCCATAAAGTCACTCTCATCCAAATCAGCCATGTTTCCAAGGCTTATGAACTTGCTCATTCCAACCTCGTGCCTCGCAGCCCAATCAAGAATTGCCGCTCCAAACGCTCCACTCTGACTCATGAATGCTATACCACCAAATTCTGGCCTAGCCTGTCTCTCAGGTGGATTAAACGTACAGTCAAAACCGTTTTCAATGTTAGTGACACCCAAACAATTTGGCCCAACCACCTTTATGTTCCATTTTTTGGCTACTTCAACAAGTTTTTCTTCAAGTTCAATGTTTCCAGCCTCTTTAAAACCGGCACTTATTACAACTGCCCCCCTAATTCCTTTTTGTCCACATTCCTCGAGGGTTTGGGGAACAAATTTTCCTGGAATCGCTATTACTGCAACATCAACCTGATCTGGAATCTCTAAAACATTTTTGTAGGCTTTAAGGCCCATTACCGTCTCTTCCTTCACGTTAACAGGGTATATTTTTCCCTTGAATCCAAAGTTTATGAGGTTCTTCATTATTGCGTTACCGATTTTTCCCTCTTTATTTGAAGCTCCAATGACAGCAACGCTCTGTGGGTAGAACAGAAAATCTAAATCCATGTTTTTCACCTCTTTACAGTAATGTTCATCCTTGCTGTGTGATGTGGGGATTTTACATTTATAAAATTTTCCAGAGAAGAGAAATCTCTAAAAAGAGAAAAGGTTATATTCTCGAGCGCTTAAATTTCTGTTAGAACGTTAAAATTGGTGAGAGTTATGAAAAAGAAAGTTAAAGTCATCACAGATCCAGAGGTAATAAAACTTATGCTTGAGGATACAAGAAGACAGATACTAAGACTGTTAAGAAGCAGAGAAATGACAATTTCACAACTTTCTGAAATACTTGGAAAAACCCCACAAACTGTTTATCACCACATCGAAAAACTCAAAGAAGCTGGCCTCGTCGAGGTAAAAAGAACCGAGATGAAGGGAAATCTAGTAGAGAAGTACTATGGAAGAACCGCAGATGTGTTCTACATAAACCTATATCTTGGAGATGAGGAGTTGAGATATTTAGCAAAGTCCAAACTAAAAACAAAACTCGAGATCTTTAAAATACTGGGCTACAAGTTTGACGAAGAAGAACTTTTGAATCTCATGGACAAAATTACAGAAAAGGAACATTCGTATACAACAAGGATTTCCAAAGAATTGGAGGAAAAAGGGGAGGCTCTGAAAGAATTTTCAAACGAAGACATAATCCACGCCGTAGACTGGCTCACCATGGCCGAGTTAGGAAGGGATGGGGAGGCCCTAGAGCTCCTGAGAAAACTTGGAGAAATCCTTAAAAAGGAGTAATTTCAAGAGTCGTTGGGATAAAAGATGGCAAAGGGAATTAGACTTCTCGTATTGGATGTGCTCAAACCCCATCAGCCCATGGTAACTGAGCTGGCTCTGGGGTTAAGTGAGCTAAAAGGGGTTGATGGGGTTAACATTACCCTTGTGGAAATCGATAAAGAAACTGAAAATGTTAAGATAACCATTGTTGGTGACAATTTGGATTATGAAGAAATAGTGAGAACCATCGAGGAATTCGGGGGAGTTGTACACAGTATTGATATGGTGGCCGCTGGTAAAAAGATTATTGAAGAAAGTGAAACTCCTCAAGATAGATTAGAGGAATTTTGATATCATGAAAGATGTTCTTATAGTTACCGACCCCAAGAAAATTAGGATATTAGCTGAGACGACCCGCTTAGATATTATTTCATTGCTCAGGGAACGTGCAATGACAGTATCTGAACTTAGCATGTTACTTAATAAAGACCCTTCAACAATACATCGACACATAAACCTGCTTAAGCAGGCAGGTTTCATTGAAGAGGTTGGAAGGGAAGGAAGTGAAAAACTCTATAGAAGGAGCGCAAAAGTGTTCCTAATATCCCCTTATGAAAATGATGCCAGTGCGTGGGTAGCGATGGACAGGATACACACGAAGGAGGCCGTGAGACTCTATGAGATATTCACTGAAGCCGGATTCATAATACCCAATAAAAAAGAGTTCGTAAATCTGATAAAGAAGTTTTTAAGTAATTTTGAATTTCTCTCCAGGGACATCGTTAAAAGACTTGAAGGCGTCGAAATGAATCGTCTTGAGTTTATTCGGATAATGGTATTACTGGCCCTCATAAACTCCCCCAAACTGCAAGAAGAAGCAAAAAAATTAAGGAAGATTTTAAAACTTGAGGACTAAAACTCCAAAGCCCACTTAATAGCAAAAGGAACTTTTTTAGCAACTTCTAATGCAGTGTAATTTTCCCCCATTTCTTCTTTTACAATATCCCCTGCAAATCCCGTAAGAAAGGCCCCTACTGCGGAAGCTCTCAATGGATTGTTGCCCAAAGCCAATAAACCACCAATAATCCCCGAGAGAACATCCCCCGTTCCACCAGTGGTCATTCCCCTATTTCCTGTTTTATTATATTTCCAAGTAGTTCCATCACTTATTATATCATAAACCCCTTTTAGTAGAATTGTACCTTCTATTTGCTTTGCTTTTTCCATTACAATTCTGACTTTTTCAATCAAGTCTCCTTCAGGTTTTTCTCCAAAAAGAATCTTGAACTCCCCTGCATGTGGGGTTAATACGAATGTTTTACCTTCAAGAATATTTAGATCTTCTGCTATCGCTTTTAATCCATCAGCATCTATAACTAAAGGTTTTTCACACTGTTTTACAAACCCTCTAACAAATTTTTTAGTTTCTTCTTTTTGGCCAATTCCAGGGCCTATAACAACAGCATCAACATTTTTTGAAAGCTCTAAAGCTCTTTTAACATGAACTTCTATGAAATTTTCGCCATTAAAAGGCCTCAAAATTAAATCTGGATCATTAATCCTTCTAGCCGAATATTCAGGCATGGCTAGATAAACCAAATCCACTATATAGCTAGCAGCTTTCGCTGCCAGGTAGGGTGCGCCAAAGTAATCTTCACTCCCCCCAATCACCAAAAGTTTCCCATTTTGGCCTTTATGTTCACCTTTTTTCCTCAAGGCAAATTTTACATCTCCCGGACCAATTAAATGGTAAAGTTCTTTTGGATAACCGATTTTCGCTATTATCCGCTCAAAACCCCCATATTCCTCCTTGTCCCATTGGAAAGTTACTGCAAAGTCACAATTTACCTTAACGCTCGATGGATAGCCGGTTGGCAAATCAACGCTAACTATCCTAGCTTTTCCTGAATATTCATTGATTTTCTCGACAGCACTCTTTATTGGTTCCCTTAGCTCACCTTTAGTACCTGCACCAAGAAGAGCATCAACAATCACATTAAACTTAGCAAGATCTAATCCTTTTATTTGAGTTGAGTCTTTTAGAGTTTTAATCTTTACAAAATCAAGCTTTTTGAGAATTTCCCAGTTGTGTTTGGCTTCCTCACTTTTGATCTTTATCTCATCCCCTACCAAAAACACGGTAACATCATTTTCAAAGCTCAAATGCCTCGCTATTACAAAACCATCCCCGCCATTGTTGCCTGTCCCACAAAAAATCGCCACTTTAAGTCCCTTTCCAAATTTTTCTTCTATAATTCGAGCAACTCCAGCCCCAGCATTTTCCATGAGCTGAAATGGCGAAATGCCGAGCCACTTAGCATTTATGTCCCAGATGTAGACATCCTCAATTTTCATGAGCATCACCATGAGAAGATTTAGAGCAGGAGAATTAAAGGATATCGCTAGAAAAGAGTTCTCAGTTCAACTACCGTGACCACCCAAAGAGTATATAATACAACAACCAGAAGGGAGTGGCTTAAAACTGTTCTTACCTTCGGATTTCTAATCTTCTTGAGCCCAAAAATCTCAAAACCGGCATATGAATGAAGGAGTAACAAAGCTGTAAACCCATAGCGAATCAAAACATAAGAATGAACTGAAGAAGAGTTCTCATAAGATAAGAGGCCAAAAGTGAAAGTGTTTAGGGTTTTTGGACTTATGATCCCGTAACCACTCAAGACCAAAATAAGGGAGAGTATGAACAAAGGAATAGAGGTAAGTTCGACAATTTTGAATGCTCTCACGACCTCTCACCTATGTAAGCATCGTCAGGATAACCCTCGCTTTCATATGTCCCTAAGAAATTGTAATCAACAAGCTCTATTCTAATAAGGTACTTTATCCATTTATAACCCCACATATCTGGAGCAACCAGCCTGGGCTCGATAGACTCATTATTGAATTCATAAGCAATAATTATCTCCTCATTTTTAAATGGCTCATCCACTGGAAGGTCTGTCATAAAACCATCTTGTGCATAAAAAGCTATTTTTATTGCATTTTCTTTCACACCCGCTCGCTCCAAGATATAAGAGAGCTTAACTCCCTTCCATAAACCTTGTTTTCTAGCTTTACCGGGATAACCTACACAATAAAGTTCAGAAAAAACCAAAGTCTGCGGCATATCCTTAAGCTGCGAGAGGGTAATGTTCATAGGCCTTTCAACAAGTCCTGTAACTTCTATAACCCACTCACCCACCTCTTGGGAAGTATTTTCCCCCAATATTGGGGAGGGCTGCTCATAGGAAGAGTTTTGAAAAATTTCTTTCTCAGAAACTTGATCGACTTTTGGTTCGGAATCCAATCGCAGTAGAGTAAATATTGCCAAAATGGCAATAAAAAAGGCAGCAACAATAAGTTTTTTCTCCACAATACCCACCATTTTTGAATAATTGTTCCAGAGTTATAACATTAACTGGACATTTTTGAGAAGTTCATTGGATTAATGAGAATATATCAGCCATAATTAGCTTCTCTTTTTTAAAAAAGAGAACTGCAAAAAACCCGATTAAGGCACTTAAATGTCATACCAGGGCAAAGACTAACAAACCACTTAAATTACCCACTAAAAGAGTTTTTAACAGTACATATGAGAATTCGAAAATGAGTGAACAATGGTACATTGTAGAAAAAGACCACTTCAAGAGCAAAGTCCATCACCGTGATGAAGCGAAAAGCCAATCTGAATATGAAAAGGAAAGGGAACCAAAGAGTTAGATCATTTTTCATGAGTTTCCATCCTTCTCAGCCCCAAAAATGTCTTTGGCCCTCTCGTAGTCCTTCTTAGAATAGAGCACTAGATAAACTTCTTTCAAACTCTTTGCTTCCTTTGAAAACTCATTAACCACCTCTATGAACGTTTTCACAACTTCTTCAAAAGGACAGCCATAAATCCCAGCGCTTATAGCTGGAAATGCTATGCTTTCAGCTTTCAACTCACCAGCCTTTCTCAAAGCTCCAAGAATAGCTTTCCTAAGTTTATCCTTTTTATTCTCATCCCACTTACCGCCACAATAAGGACCAACTGTATGAATGACATACTTAATCCCATGTTGTTCCATTTTTAAGGCTGGTGTTACAACCACTTCCCCATGTTCAATCCAATCCCTTCCAATCTGCTCTCTCATGGCTTCTTTGCTTATTTTTATGTACTCTCTCACATTTCCAATTGCTGCTTTTGCTATTGCATAGGCCACGCCACCACCATGTTCAAGATATTTGTTAGCAGCGTTAACAATAGCTTCAGCAGGGAACTTTGTTATGTCTCCTTGAGTCACTTTAAATGTGAGAGAACCAAAACTAAGCTCAACCATGCTCCCACCAAAAATAAGTTGAATTTACAAAATAAAAAGATTAGTGAAGCTTGTCCACTATCTTCTGCACTTTATTTATAATCTCCTCCTCATCCACAGTTAAGACTTCCCCATCAAGCATGATGATTTCCCCATCAATTATCACTGTCTCTACATCGTTGCCACTGGCCGAATATACTAGGTGAGAGACTACATTGGTTATTGGCCTTAAATGGGGCTTGTTGAAGTCAATTATGGCAATGTCTGCAAGAGCTCCTTCTTTTATAATCCCGGCATTCAAATGCAAAGCCTTTGCACCATTTTGTGTGGCCATTTTGTAAATAGTCTTTGCATCAGCAACCGTTGGATTTAATGTATGTACCTTATGAACTAGGGCAGCCAATTTCATCTCCTCAAGCATGTCCAAACTGTTGTTACTTGCTGCCCCATCAGTACCGAGAGCAATGTTAACACCCGCTTTTAGGAGCTTTTCAATGGGCATAACACCACTAGCAAGTTTCATGTTGCTTGCAGGGTTATGAACTATCGTTACCCTCCTCTTGGCTAAAATCTCAATCTCTTTATCACTCAACCAAACACCATGGGCCGCTATGATATCATCTCCAAGAAATCCAAGTTCATCGAGGAATTCAACTGGAGTCATCCCATATTTTTCTTTTATATCCTGCACTTCTCTTTTTGTCTCATTCAGATGAATAGTTATCATTTTTCCCGTTTCATTCGCTTTCTCTCTAACCCATTTTAAAAGCTCAGGGGAACAGGTGTAAGGAGCATGAGGCCCAAAGAGAAACTCTATTCTTGGTGAGTCTAATTTTTTAATGAACTCTAAAAGCTTGAGAGTTTCCTTAATCTCAACATTTCTCTTTTCTTCATCCCCCAAATCCACCATACCATAACTCAAATAGGCCCTTATCCCGGTTTTTTCAACAACTTTTGCTACTTCTTCCATGTGAAAGTACATATCAACAAAAGTCGTTGTCCCACCTTTGATCATCTCAAGAATACCAAGAAGGGCACCCCAATAGATATGTTTTGAGGTCAACTTTTTTTCAACAGGCCACACATATTCCTGAAGCCACTCCATTAAGGGGAGATCATCGGCAAGCCCCCTTAAAAGGACCATAGGGGAATGTGTATGAGCATTGATAAATCCTGGAGAAATCACCTTCCCGTTTGCATCAATAACGTATTCTGCCGAAAGTTTAAGACCTCTACCAACCTTAGCTATTCTATTTCCTTCGATGTAAATATCACCGTTAATAATATCAAGATTCTCACCGTAAATTATCCGTCCATTTTTAATTAAGATGCTCATTAGATCACCCCTTAAGGGGGATAAAAGATAGAATTAATAAAATTTTGCAAAAGAAAAATTCAAACAAAAGCAGTCTTAAGAACATCAGCACAGCCACACTTTCTTTCTTCTGAAATCTTCGGAACACCCGCTTTTAAAAGCTTTCTAACCTTCTCGTTGTTCTCTTGCATAACTTTTATAACCTCCTGAGCATCTACTGGCTTTTCTGCCCAAACATCATAGTCCGTAACCGCTGCTATGTTAACATAGCACATTCCAAGCTCCCTAGCTAAAACAACCTCTGGAACAAGTGTCATCCCAATTATGTGAGCAAATTGTCTAAACATCATTGACTCAGCCCTTGTGGAAAATCTTGGGCCTTCAATACATACATAAGTACCCCTTTCATGAACTGGGATCTCAAGCTCTTTTGCAGCATTGTAGAATATTTCTCTCATCTCAGGACAGAACGGATCGGCCATGCTAAAGTGGGCAACTCTTGGGCCATTATAAAATGTATAGTCCCTCTTCTTTGTAAAGTCAATGAATTGATCAGTTATCACAATATCGCCAGGCCTGTATTCCTCTCTAAGAGATCCAACCGCTGTTATTCCTATAATCCGCTCTACTCCAAGTTCTTTGAGAGCCCAAATGTTTGCCCTGTATGGTACCTCGTGTGGAGGAAACTCATGAGTTTTACCGTGCCTTGGAATAAAAGCCACCTCAACACCCTCAATCTCTCCGATTTCCACTGGAGCTGATGGCCTTCCATATGGAGTGTGGACTTTTATACTCTCTTTTGGCTCAAATACTCCGTAAACGCCAGAACCACCAATTATCCCTATTTTTGGCATTGACATCACCATCCGAGGTATAGAATATTGCAATATTTAAGTTTTCTTGATTAGATTAAAAAAGAAAAACCAAGAGAGTTTGCTATCCACCAGGAACAATTTTAGGATTTCCATCGTTCCAATCTACAAAAATTGGCTTTTCTGAAATATAATCTAGATCCTTAAGTATTTCAACACCTGCCTTTGTTCCCCACCTATCTGAGCCAGCCACTAGAATATAGATTTTCCCATCTATCACTGTTGCCTCAATGACTCCTTTTCCTTTTCCAGGATACTCATTTGTAACTTCCACTGGAAAATTATCCATGTAATCTCTAGTCAACTTATTGGCCACAGGCCCCCCAATTAATACTACTATTTCGGATTCAGTACAGTGTGCGGGAACTCTATCGGAACACATTTTCCTCCAGAATGTCCATGCATACTCTTTGTCGACTCTTCCTTCCCCATAAATTACTGGAGAAGCACGAATCCTAGACACATCTAATTTATCTCCAACCTTAAGAGAGATGGGAGTACTTGTGAGGAGGGAAATTGGAGTCACTGTGAGTTCACTATTCTCTCCATACAAAATCAAGGAAAAGCTCTTATCATAGTTGCTCGAGTTGAATATTAGTGTTGGGGGTTTCATATTAACTATGGAGGAAGAATAAACCGAATTTCCTTCAGGATCCTTTATCTCAATTGAATAGTTCTTATAAGCATTGTAGAACATCCCTTCCTTTAGAATAATTGGATACCTACGCTTAACAATTGAATCATGCCATTTAAGTCCAAACATGAAGTTGAGAGTATTTGGGAATATGGTTACATTACCATCAATCCTTATTTCTTGAGTTGTTTCAGTTTCTTTGTAGATACTAACCCACCCAGTTATTGTGACGTGATCAAATGTTATTGAGCCTTTGAAGTCTTTTATTTCAAGCCAAGATATTTCTGAGTCTTTTATAAGTACTGTAGAATTCGTATCCTGTGCTGTAAGAGCAATATGGGCAAGTTTAGACCCTTGGAGTGTAACCTTGGTGTTGGAAAGTATGTTCACATCCCATTCAAGGATCCTTGAATTTTCAAGTCTTAAAAACCAAGCTCCTTCATGAGTTAGGTCAATGGTGTAGTTTTCATAAAACCCAGGGTTTAAACTCATGCTAACTTCAATACCCTCCAAACGTGGAGTAAATGTCCCAACAGTAGAATTCACGAGGTAAATGTTGGGAAAGTCCCTTATCTCAATAGTACCCACATACGAATCTTTGATAATGACCTCAGCATCTTTTTGGATCCACATCCATGCTCCAGAGATCGTAGAATTGTGAATGTTTACCGTGTATTTCTCAGAAACTATTGACGCACTTCCAAGTTTAAATCCCTCATAGAGATTCGTAACATTTACTTTTCCAACTAACCAAGAATAAAGAGCAAATTCTGAATTTTTAATAGTTACCTGGGCCCCAGACAAGTAAGAGGTCACTTCTAATCCATCAAAGATTGAATCAACGATTTCAAGAATCGGACGACCACTAGATAATGAAATAATGGGAGCTTTCTTGGTGAATGATAACCCCACAAAACTCCCTTTTGAATTACTGTGGAATCTAATGTAGAATTGGTAGTCCGATGTAATTATGGAGTTCTCTACTATTAGTTGAGAGTTATCTTTAATAATAATCCCATAGTGGGCGTGATAATCCTGAAGGAGCTCGAGAGTGGCATTTTTAATTATTAGTTTTCCACCATTCTGTACTATTATGTTGCCCTCTTGAAGAAGTGTAGAATCTTCTATTTTATATTCTGTGCCATCTATGATCAAAGTTCCACTATGAAATGATCCAGCACTAACAGGAGGAACTAAAAAGAGACTGAAAAATACCAATAAAACGAAAACCAATGCAGTTGAATCTTTCATATAATCACCCTATAGAATTAGTATTTAAACCCTATAAGGGTTTTTGTATTATACTAGCTCTTAACTAAGTTTTCAAAGTATCCCTCAAACACGCGTTTGCTGTGAAATACATCAAAAACTTTAATAACTTTTCATAACTAAATGATGTAAGGGTGATAACATGAAAAAGCCCGTAGAGCTTATTCTGCCAGACATTGAAAACCCCATTTTCATTGAAGGATATCCAGGAATAGGATTAGTGGGCCACATAGCCGCCAATTTTCTTACAAAAGAGCTTAAAATGGAACCAATAGGGTATGTTGAAAGTTCTTTCTTACCCCCTGTCTCTATAATTCTCGAAGGAAAACCAAACCCCCCGTTAAGATTTTACAAGAAGGACAACATAATTGTGGCTGTGGCAGATATTTATATTCCCCCAACCCTTGTAAACGAAATAGCAAGAGAAATAACAACATATTTAAAGCGTAACAATGCTGAAAAAGTAATCTCTCTTGGTGGAATGGGTATTGGACTCTTCAAAGAACACATGGATGTTTGGGGAATTGGAGGAAGTGAAGAAGAAAATAAAGATTTAGAAAATCTCGGTGTCAAAATACTAAAATATGGCTCAATCATGGGGATGAGTGGAAAACTTCTATGGGAGGCCAGTAAAGAAAAACTTAAGGCGTACGCTTTATTAGGTGAGACTTTTGGAGATAGGCCAGATCCAAGGGCCGCAGCAAACATTATAGAGATTCTAAAGAAACTTGTTCCTATAGGTGTTTCAACAGAACCACTCCTTAAAGAGGCCCAAATGATTGAAGAACAGTTAAGAAGAATGCATGAACAAATGGAATCTGCTAGAAGGAGAGCAGAAAAAGAGTATGAAAGAGTTTACCTGTGAGGTGAGACTATGGAGCTTCTTGTACTTGCGGGAATAGCCCGAAAAGCTCTTGATCAAATTTTAAGAAATCCTTACCGGACAATAGAGATAAGAAGTGCCAGGAATGTGATAGTCATTCAAAACTTAAAACCCGGAGAAAGACTTTTCTTAACATATGAAACCCCCCAAGACATAACACATGGAACTGAGGGTGTAATAGCTGAGATTCTTAGAATAGAGAGAATGGAGCAAAGAATCCCATGGGAAGAGAGCGATGAAAGAGAACAAACAGTTTGCAGAGTTCAATTGAGACTCAAAGGATTGGGGAAAGTCATTGAAGTTTCAAAAGAGGAAAATATGGTGAAAGTAAAAGTTAGGGAAATGCTCCCACATGAAATGGCCATGGGTTAATCAAACAGTGTCTTCTGTCTTCCTTTTCTAGATTTTTCCTGTTTGGGAGGATTTAGTTTTTTAAACTCGAGGCCTTCTTTCTTCAGAAGTTTTCTAGCACCAGAAGTTAATGATGGTGCCACAAGAATCCCCCTAACTTTTTCATACTCCTCTCTCATTGTCTCCACATATCTCTTGAGTTGGCTCACAGCATGTAAATCAGCTCTTCTTCGTTTAAACTCTAAAATAACAATATTTCCATCTTTATCTTTGCCAAGAAGATCGACAATACCATGCCTAATAGATTTTTCTTTAGATATGGGTTTAAAGCCTTCCTCAATCAATTCAGGATTCTTAAAGACCAAGTCTGCCATCTCAGCCTCACTTCCAACAAGCGCCAGAGCCTCATAATCTTCAGCTTGAAAATACGAGAAAAGATAAACATCAATAAGTTCAACTTCCAAGATTTCTTTGGGTTTTCTTCTAACACTCCTCAGAATTAGCTTATCCTCCCTCACATCCAAACTTACAGAACTTCCAGGAGGCTGCCAATTAACAGGCTCTCTTTTTTCTTTCTGATGAATTAAAAATGAGCCATCAGGTTTTATTATTATAACCCTATCCCCCGGCCCAAGCTCACTCTTTGCCCTACCATCATAAAAGACCCTGCAATGGGCAAAAATCGTCACTATAGCTTCGGTTGAAAGACCCTTGCTAAAGAGGTCAACGATATCATCTCTACTAGGATTAAGCTTTGCTTCTACCTTCATGACACATCAACGAGAATTAAAAAAGAGGTTTAAAAAGTTAAAGGATTAGTCCTCAATACCCTTCTCTGTTATTCTAAAGGCCGCTTCACCTTCAGGCAGATGAGGGGAATCTATTAGTCTAGCAACCCTCTTTCCAGCTTTTCCTTTTCGTAAATATACCCTGACAGTAGCCGAGTGAGCCAAGATGTGACCACCTATTGGCCTAGTTGGATCCCCAAAGAAAGCATCGGGCCTTGCTTGTACTTGGTTTGTAACAAATACCGCTATATCATAAAGGTTGGCCAAACGATGAAGATCTGCCAAATGTTTGGCAAGTTTTTGTTGCCTTTCCGCAAGAGTTCCCCTACCAATATATTCAGATCTAAAGTGGCCAGTTAAAGAATCAACAACAAGAAGCTTAACCGGTTTATCTGTAGGCAATTTTTCTTTTATTATCTCCTCAGCCTTCTCTACAAGAAGCATCTGATGGTTCGAGTTGAAGGCCCTTGCAACATAAATATTCTTTAAGACTTCATCAGGATCCAGCCCTCTATTCTCAGCGATCTGTCTTATTCTTTCAGGCCTAAATGTGTTCTCTGTGTCAATCCAAACAACACTCCCATTTAAACCCCCTTCTTCAGGAGGTTTTTGAACAATGACAGCAAGAGTATGGGCTAGTTGAGTTTTTCCTGATCCAAATTCCCCAAATACTTCAGAAACAGCCTGTGTTTCTATCCCCCCACCCAACAGCTTATCCAGAGACTTGCTTCCTGTTGTTATCTTCCCAACAATTGCTCTTTTTTGAAAATACTCATCAGCACGCATAAACGTTCCAATGTTGGCTGCATCTCTTGCAGCTTGAATTATTTTTAATGCTGCACCCTCACTAATACCTGCAAGCTCTTTCAACTCCAATGGTGAAGCTACTGCTATTGCCTCCAAACTATCATAGCCTGCTTCTCTAAGCTTTTCAGCAGTGGCAGGACCAACTCCAGGAAGATCTTCAAGAGTTTTTATCTTTTTCTTATTAGATTTTTGAGAAGGCTTCTCAAGTGGCAATTCCTCAAGCCCATCGAGTTCTTCAAACTCTTCAAGTTCTTTAATTTCATTCTCAACCTTTTTCTTTCTCGCCATGCATATCACCCATAAGCGTAATCCTAAATAGTAGTGAATTTAAAGTGCTTATATATTTTTCTCATGCCTTAGAAAAAGTTCAAAGGGGCCGAAATTACAAAACCAAATATTAGTAAAAGAATAATTGGGAAACTAAAGCATCAGAGGGCTAATCCCTAGTGGAAATGAGGGCTATCTTGTAGACCGAATAACTAATAACTTAGCCCCTGGAGGTATCTTTTCATCCAACGGCGGTATAAGGTAAATCTTATCCTTTGCATATCCCAAAAGGAAAAGGCCTCTTGGATAAAGAGCCTCAAAAGCTTCTCTAAATGTCTTCCCTTCCATTTCTTGCACTTTTATAGAAGTAATATCATAATCCCCAAGAGCTGTCGTTATATCATCTATAACATCCACAACTTCTGGTTCAAATATTGAACTGGCCAGTAATCTTCCAGTTAGAGTCCTGCTTGTTATTACCCTATCAGCCCCAGCTTGCTTTAACAAATGGACACTTTCATGTTTGAGGACCTCAACAAAGACTTTAGCTTTTGAGATCTGTTTTATCATTAAGGTTACAAAAACGGACTCTGAATCATCGTCTAGTGCCAGAAGAACGTGACTAGCATCTCTAACATTCACCCGTTCTAAAGTTTCCCTATTTGTGAACTCCCCAATTATGACCTCTGTTTCCTCTGGAAGATTTAACCTCTTTCGTTCATTTTCGTCTGGCAACACCACAATAATCGGCCTGTTCTCAGCTTGCTTGTTCGATATAGCATCCTTAAGTTCCAAAAGTGCACTTTCCACACTCTCTCCCCTACCCATGATAATATAATGATCCTTAAATTTCACTTTGTGCATTCCCATCATCCTCCTTATTGATCCAGACAAAAAATACTCAGCCAAAATTGAAACAAAAGCCGTAAAAGTAGCAATTCCAGCAATAGATGCAAATATTGCTATTATTCTCCCCAAAAGCGTGTTTGGAGTCACATCACCATACCCAATAGTGGCCATTGTAATAACAGCCCAATAAAGAGCTGTAAAAAAGTTCACATTTTCTGCATACATATATAAAAGGGCCAATATAATTGCAAGTAGAATAACAGCGAAGGCTAGTGCAAATATCTTGCTTCTCTTAAGTTTAAACTTTAGTTTTATGAGCCTCCTAACAAGCGGAACCGGTATCATGACATTTACTATATTTGTCTAGAACATTAAAAAGATTAGCACCTCCAGTGGAAATTCTACTCCAAATTGTTGCATTAAGTAGGCCATTACAAATCAACAAAATACATTGGTGTCCATATGTTCCAGTGGAAATGAAGGTCTTTTTCGATATCCATATTAACGCTTAACCAAATATCACATCCACCCCCCAGAGTTATATTTCCACTGGAACCCAGTTTGAAATAATGGACGGATCTTGTATGCGAATCAAGGATAAAGGCTGCTTATAAAGCTCTTTTTTGTTCGTAAATATGAGTTTGTTCACTCACTTTAATTATTGTTTTTAATTTCTCATAGAACTTTACTAATATTTATTAAATTTTCTGAACAATGTTCATAGATAAATATATATACCCCAAAGAATAAAAATAATGGGAGTGTTTACACCATTTTAATTAAAGTGGATGGTGTTTCCGCACAGGTTCCAGTGGAAATGAAACTCTGGGGGGTAGGTCTTCTGTTTACTTGAATGACAAAATTTAAACAAATTTGTTTAACAACATGGATATAAATGTACTTTAATGATCACATTTTAATGAACATAAATGTGCATTTTTCTTCCAAGAGAAATCCTCAATTGGATACGTCTGCTTCTTTCTATTTGTAAAATTTTTTCATGATTTCTCTTGAGTTTGGGAGTGGGTTTCCATTGGAAGCGTGGACTTAAATACTTCAAGTGTTCATTTTCATATGGTGGTTCAAGTGGAAGTTATTAAGTGGTTGAAAGAAGGACATGATAGTGCGAAGGATATTGTAGATCTCCCATGGAATGTAATGAAAAAGACAGAGGGCGTGTTCATAGCTGAATATCCTAAGATTCCATTCGTATTGAACGTGGTGATAACAGAAGAGTTTGTTCATTTGATAGTCCCCAGTGGGGTAGAAACTGTAGCTTTGGACCTGCCCGAGCGGTTAAAAATTTATCACACATTGTTGATTCTCAATGAAAAATTAAATCTTCTTAAGTTCACTATAAGTGGGATGAATGAAGAAATAATGTTGAGGGTGGATCTTGACAGAAAAACTCTTGGAAAAGCAGAGTTTAATGACGCCCTAACAGCTCTCCTCATAGGTTTGAATCAACTAATATTGGCTTTGGGTTTGGAAGAGGAATTTGCTCGTGCAGTGTTTGAGAGGATTGCTTTGATGGTTATGGATCGTCTGGAAAAAGGCATGAAAAAAGATGAAATTTTGAAATTCTTAATTGTCAAAGTTGGGATGGATACTAAAGATGCTGAAGAGTTCTTAAAGAGGATAATTGAAGAAAGAAAACCAAAGGAGGAAGTTGGTTATCTTTAATCATCTCTCAATTTTCAACTCTTCTAATTTTCTGCACAGGTTCCAGTGGAAATGAAACTCTTGATATATGTCTTTCATAAATCTTAACTTTAACTCATTAAGTTTTGTTTTTCCTCCAAATTCGCCAAATACTAACACGTTGTTTATCTCAATTACTCCAAAAACTGCTGCCAAGTTAAACAAAAGCGTTCTCAACTGGTATCCACTTGCATAGTGTTCATTAAGTTCTTCATGTGGGTACTGAAAAAGGAAATACTCAAGCCCCTCCATCCTTGCCATGTCTGTCATTGCTATATCTGCAGTTAAGAGGACAACTAGGGAAGGTGTGTTCCTATCAAATTCCTTTAAGGTTTTGATTATTAATTCGTCATTAGTGTTTGTCTTTTCGTTAATACTCTTGACTTCGATTATCTTGTCTTTGATCTTTTCATACTCTCTTAGAGCAATATAAGTGGCTTTTCGCGATTTCTTCATTCTTCTGTTGCTAAATTCGTGCAGGAGGTGAGAATTGTGCAAAATCCTCTTAAACTCTCTCAATTGGCCAGGGCTGTATTTAAAATTCATTGCATTTTCTATTTCCTTTTTCACAAGATCCACTATTGCTATTTGAACCCCTTCTACACCCCTGAACTTAGAAAGGAATGCATGATATAGGAGGTTTGTATCTGGAGCGAAGATAATCTTCTTCGTTAAGCTTTTATAAGCTTTTAATTTTTTATCAAATTCATCCATGTTTTCATATGTTATCACTCCACTGGAGATGAAGCATTCATAGAAATCCCTATAATTTGGGAGGTCATAAAAGTACCTTTCATTTCCTTTTAAAATATGGTAAAAGTCATTTTCATGTGCGAGAACATTTATCTTGTAACCTTGTTTGTATGGATAGGCCTCGAGAAGTGGAAGTTCGTATAGGGGTGCCTTCACTTGGATCTTATTGTTTCTCTGGATTAAGTTGATCAAGATTTGTAGTTCAGCTTTTTCTATAATCTCTTCCATCTTCGGCCCTCCATGAAGTCTTTTAACCTTTGCACATGTAGGGGAATCATCATATATGGCCTGCTAGCATATTCAAGATCTCTGAGAGAGAGGTAGAAAAGGTGCTCTACTTCCAGTGGAAGTGCATGGATAGTAGCTCCTGCAACAAGAGCTTTTCTTCCAGAGGTTATATCCATTGCTATCTCATACTCTTTCTCTTTCAATGTCTTTAAAAGGCTTCCAATCTTCTCATCAGCTTCAAGAAAGTTGTCTTCTTCAATGATTTCCCACTCAATTTTTGGAGAAAAATCATAAGCTTCTGAGATTATTTTTAAAGCCTCCACAGCCTTTGGAAGATTTTGTTTGTAGGCATTTTCTAGAAAAATGTAAATTTCGTTGGGTTTGTATCCATTCATAACTGTGGCATAGTAAGCGTTCACCATGGCCCATGTGGATCTTCCAAGCATTGTTATGTATGCTTTCATTCTCCTCACTTTAATCTATAAGTATGAGACCATACAAAACACTTTCGGAAAAGTCTAGATTAACGATAGTTGAGAGTTCTATTCCGATTGCATCTATTGAGGGCCTCACTTTCTCTGGCATTTTGCATTTTCCACTTTTTTCAAACTCACATTCTTTGCATAGGTTGCAATCTCCAGGAAAGAATGCTATTGTGTAGAAGTTTCCATTTTTAAATAGTTCTTGCTCTTTGTTGAGAAGATACCTTAAAATTTCTCGTTTTTCATTTTCGAATTTTTCAGGGTCAATTGTAAATTTTATTAAAAGAGCTGTATGATAATGTTTTAGTAATTCTTTTGTTTCTTTCCATGAAGGAACATATGGGGGGCAAGAAGGGCTTTTCCCATAACTTGGACAGCTTCTGCACTTCCATACTGGTCTTGGTGAAATTTTAATGCTACTTGTGGGGATTTCTTTTTCCCAAACGATTTTCATGGAAAAATGTTGAAGGATGACGTTAAAAATTTAATCCCTTTGCCGTCTATAGCTTTCACTTTTCCAATCATGTCTATACATCCAAATCTTCACCACTATTATGTACTAAGCAAAATTTAATTCCGAAATATTTTTACGTTCCTAAATAAAATATTGAATCATGAAAACTTTGGGATGTTTAATTGCCATTTTTGTCTTTGCAGCTGGCTGTCTTGGGGGAGGTGAGAAAGTGAGTTTGAAAGTTAGTTCGGTCTTTGGAGAAAATGAGTTGATTCCTTCTAAATACACCTGTGAGGGGATAGATGTAAGCCCCCCACTACATCTTGAAGGGCTTAGTGACAAGGCAGTAAGCATTGCAATAATAGTGGATGACCCTGATGCTCCTGTAGGAACTTTCACTCATTGGGTTGCTTGGAATATTCCTCCTGTAGATGAAATTCCAGAAGGTGTTCCAAAGGAAAAAGTAGTCGAATCTCCGATAAAGGCTTTGCAAGGTAAGAATGATTTTGGAAGAATTGGATACAATGGTCCATGCCCTCCGAGAGGTCATGGGGTGCACCACTACCACTTCAAGATTTACGTACTTGATACAACTCTTGACTTAAAACCTGGAGCTACAAAGAAGGAGTTAGAGAAGGCTATTCAGGGCCATATCATTCAGTTTGGGGAACTTGTTGGGCTTTATGAAAGAAGCTGACTTCATCCTTTGAAGTGAGGCTTGAAAAAGAAAAAATCACTTATAGCGGAGCTTAACGTATAGATTAATTCCACTTTGAAATGCTGCAAGTGAATTCAACGTTAAAAACACAATGTCTCCAATTAGATATGAATAGATTGTTAACAATGTAGAAGCGGTAACATATACCATAATGAACTCTAAATTCAGTGGACATTTTTTATTTTTTATCGTTTCCAGTGTTTGAGGAATCCAAGAGCTCACGAGAAGAAGCATTCCTATTAGCCCCACTGCTTCTTTCATTTTATCACCTCTCTCCCCTTTTGCCTCTCAAAGCTTGAGCCAGGTATTAAAAAGTCTTGTGAACTATTTTGGTTATATTTTAATGGAAAGAAAAGTAGAAAATAATCAGAAAAATGTTAACCTCTTTTTAGTTCTGAGGCGAGCTTTGAAGTGGCCCAGGTTTTTACGTCATCATCGAGAATATCGTTAATTATCTTAAACGCTTCGTGTATTTTTCCCTCTCTTGCTAAGGCCAGTCCAACTTCTGCTTGGATTTTTGATCTATTGGAGACATCTTTTATAAATTCGGCTATTCTTAAGGCTTCATCAAACCTTTTGAGTGCTAAGAACTCAAAAGCGAGACTCATAAGGGCCTTTGTCACATTTTCGTAGTTTTCTATCTCCATTATTGCTTCTATCGTTTTCTCAAGGGCTTCTTTATAATCCATCCTTTGTTTAGCCATCTCAACAGTTACCATGGAAAGTGACTTTGCTCTTATCCCCTTATCCGGGATTGATTGGGCTATTTCGAAGGCATTAGCGAAATCCCCACGAGTTATGAGTTTTGAAACAGTTTCATAAAGGGCCCGTGATTGATACCACTCTTGCATATGAACACCACATAAGTTTTGCATTTGAAAGATTTAACTTTTTTGTTGCTGTTAAGTCTCCTTCCGAAAGGGAGGAAATACGGCAGGAGGGGCGAGATGGGGTGGTAGATGGAAAGTTTTATATAGTTTCAACAAAAAATATGTAACTATGAAATACAAACTTGACAGAGGAGCTCACTCCGTATACTCTCTTCACTATCATCTCATCTTCGTAGTAAAGTACCGTAGAAAAGTTTTTACAAATGATAAAATCATTGACTTCCTCAAACAGAAGATTCACGAGATTTCAGAAACTTTTGAAGTTGAAGTTCTTGCAATAGAGTGTGATGCGGATCATGTTCACATTTTGTTCAAAGCAAAGCCAACCCTGAACATCCCCAAGTACATCAACGCCCTGAAAACCATAACTTCGAGAGAGATAAGGAGAAAGTTTCCAGAGGTGAAGAAGAAGCTGTGGAAGAACGTCTTCTGGTCTCCTTCATATTTTCTCGCAACGACTGGACAAGTTACGTTGGATGTTTTGAAGAAGTATGTGGAATCACAAGGTGAGAATGGTGCTGATTAGCTACAAATTCCGCATATATCCCTCAAAGACTATAGAAGCAAAACTAAACGAACAGCTTGAGTTATGTCGCTGGTTGTATAACCGTTTGCTTGAAGAAGTCAACAAAGCTCGTAGAGAAGGTAGAAAGATAACTTGGAGAGACACTCAAGCTCTTATCGTGAAGATTAAGCAAGAAAAACCAGAGCTGAAGAACGTTTACTCCAAAGTTTTACAGATGGTGAACCACCAGCTCTGGTCAAACATTAAAGGCTTAAACGAGCTGAGAAAGAAGGGAAAGAAGGTTGGATGGCTTCGTTATAAGACCTCACCAAACTCATTTAAAACTCTGAATTTCAACCAGAGCGGATTCAGAATTGACTTCAAGAGGAGGAAGTTAGTCCTGTCCAAAGTTGGAGAGATCACGATAGAGCTTCACCGTCCAATTGAAGGTAAGATTAAGGGTGTAATAATCAAGAGAACCAAACGCGGTAAGTGGTTCGCAATCGTGCAAGCTGAAGTGGAGCCAGAACCCCTACCTCCAACGGGGAGAGCTATTGCTATAGACTTGGGAATTCAGAACTTCTGCGTTGATTCTGATGGACTTGCGTTCGAGAATCCAAAGTTCATCGATAAAACTCTTGAGAAAATAAAGAGGGTGCAGAAACAGCTATCAAGAAAGCAGAAGGGATCAAAAAGAAGAGAGAAAGTCAGACTTAGGCTGGCTAAACTCTATGAGAAGCTCGAAAATCAACGCAACGATTTCCTGCATAAACTCTCTCGATATTATGTCAACAACTATGACGTAATTTGCGTGGAAGATCTCGACATTAGGGATATGGTAGAGAACGGTAACTCCTCAACTCTGAATAGACACATTCACGATTCTGCTTGGTATAAATTCCTCTCACTGCTCGCCTACAAGGCTGAAAGAGCTGGTAGGTGGGTGCTGAGAATTAAGCCTGCTAACACTTCAAAAAGATGTGCTAGGTGTGGTTATGTCATGGAAAACCTAACCTTGAAGGATAGATGGTTTGTTTGTCCTATTTGTGGATGGGAGGCGGACAGAGATTACAACGCTTCCCTAAACATCTTAGATGTGGGGCTGGGACGGTCCCGAACGCCCGTGGAGAGAGAACCTCTACTCCTAATTATTCCCTATCGGAAGGTGATCGAGGGGCAAGTTCTCTCAGTGAAGCGGGAAGCCCCCTTGCGTAAGCGAGGGGGTAGTTCACGTTTTCCTACATCTCAATGATCACGTATATTCCTAGGGCTATCAAAATAACTCCTGCTATCATCGAAAGTTCTCTTGATCTCTGTACAATTTTTTGAGAGATTGATTTACTTTCTGTTATACTCCCTACAGTGAAGAGTATTATCAACAAAGGCAGAATAAAGATGATGTTGTATAGGGCCAGAAGTATCAGCGTTAATGTTCTTCCAACTTTGGAGATTAAGATGGCATAGGCCAAATAAGTACCAGAAGAGCAGGGTAAAAGCGTGAATGATATTATAACTCCTAATGAAAAGGCCCCAAAAATTGTTGCTTCTTTTCTGAATATATTTCGTCTTGCTTCTTTTTTTCCAACAATTCTGCTCTTTTCTAGATACCCTGTGGCAAATGTATAAGCTCCAAAGATTATTGATATTGCCCCAGCAACCCATACTGGAATTGTTTTGGTTAGTATTACTAGGCCAACCCCGAGTAGGTAGTAAGAGATGTAAATTGCACTCACAAAGGCCATCCCAACAGCATAAATTCTTTTTTTAGTGATGTTCTCCTTTAGAGATAATGCTATGAGCAACATGGTATAGATGACAAATGTGCATGGGTTTATGGAATCTGCCCCCGCAAGTCCTAAAAGAGGATAAATTAAGTCTTTCAGACCAAGAAAGGTTAGGATTCCTGCAGTTAATCCGAGGGAAGAGAAGATAATTAAAAGCAAAACTTTGATTTCAGACCTCACTCGGCTCACCATTGGTGAAAACGTATTCAAGTTTATTAATGATTTCGGTGTTGTTTTCTGGGATCAAATAAACCTTGTCAGTTATAAAGAGAATTCCTTTTGCTTTTTTTGCTTCTTCTACGAAATCATCGGCATAATCGACTGGGAATTCGCCATTGACTATTGCATAGAGCTTTCCATCATAGAATATTCCTATTACAGGAACTCCAGTTACACCGAGTATCTGATAGAGCTGTTCAAACATTTTGCCATTGTATTCATTCCCTTGTATTTCATAGTAAGTTAAGGAGTTTTCTCCGAAGAATTTTGGGAGTTCTTCTTTCATCTTTTTACAATGGGGGCACGTGGCCAGCCCATACATGTAAAAGTGGAACTTTGATTTGTCAAGAGTGAATGTGTTAGAGTCTGTTGGGGTTGTGGATTCTGTGGTGCTCTGGGGGGTGTTTTCTCCACCAATGCACCCGCTTGCAACGACAGCAATTATGAGAAGTGCAAGAATCCCTACAACAATTTTTTTCATTAAGTACCACCTTATGCAAGGGTATGCTTTATGGGTTATAAATGTTTAGGAATGTAGATTTTTTGGCACGTATCTTTTTAAGAACTTTTAAATTATGTTTGTGGTGGTGAGAGCATGACTGGCGTAGAAAAGGCCCTTCAGACTTTTTATTCCATGAAGCTGAGTGATATCATGCCACCAATAATCTCAATGCCAATTGTTACTTTGGATTCACCTATCGTTAACGTGCTTAAACTGCTTAGAACAAGACATCACGTTTGGGTTGTGAGTGATAGGGAAAGTATGAAACTTGAAGGTGTAATAAGGTATCTTGACGTTATGTGCATTCTTTTACCACCAGAGACCACTAAAGCAAGACTTGGAAATATAAGTGCAGTCTTTAAGTCGATTTTGGGTGGGGCAGAAAAGGCTGCTGATGTCATGGAACGAAATATAATGACAATAGACGAAGAGTCTACAGTGCTAGATGCTCTAACAAAAATGAGGCGCTATAAAGTTCAGATCTTAGCAATTGTTGATGAAAATAATACTTTAAAAGGCGAAATAAGCCTAAGACTGCTCATTGATGAATTTTTAAGGCTGATTAAGGTGGGTGGTGTCCAATGGACGCAACATGGCTCCTCTTCACCCTGGGAGTAGCCTTGGTTTTTAGCAAATTAGGCGATCATATAATGGAGCGTTTTGAACTCCCTGGCGTTTTGGGAGAAATACTTATGGGTATGATTCTCGGAAATCTGATTTATTTTGGGCTCATTAGCCCACAATATTTGACTCTACACTCAAATGAGACTTTTGAGTTTTTAGCTAGGCTTGGAATAATATTTCTCCTTTTCCTGGGTGGTCTTGATACTGATGTTAAAATGCTTAAAAAGACTGGTGCAGTTGCAACGGTTTCTACCCTCTTGGGGGTTTTTGTACCTTTGGTTCTTGGTTACTCTGGACTTAAGTTTATGGGATATCCCTCTAGAGAGGCCTTTGCTGGGGGAGTTCTTTTAACTGCCACAAGCATAGGAATTACCGTTAGGGTTATGATGGATCTTGGGGTTTTAAGAAGTGAAGTTGGTGCTGCTTCTTTAAGTGCAAGTGTTATGGATGATTTCTTGGGTATAGCACTTATCATATTTGCAGTTGGTACTGGGAGTATTTTGGGTTTAATTAGTAAAATGGCGGTGTTTTTTATAATCACAGGTTTAGTGGCCTGGTACAGCATAGATAAATATCTCCGCTTTGTGGAATGGCTCCATGTGGAAAAGGGTATTCTTGGAATGGTGCTTGCTTTGATGTTCCTGTTTTCTGCTTTGGCTGAACATTGGTTTGATGCTGCTATTGAGGGGGCTTTCATGGCGGGGCTTGTCCTTTCAAGGCTTCCTGAGGGTAAGAGGATAATGGAAGATGTGAGGGCTATTGGTTATGGTTTTTTGGTCCCTGTTTTCTTTGTTTACACTGGAGCAATGCTTGATTTGAGGGTTTTTACAAGTTTTGATGCCTTATCTTTAGCTGGGGTTTTGACCCTCGTAGCAGTGGTTGGAAAAGTGCTTGGTAGGGGTGTTGGGGCAGTTATAATGGGTTGGAGCACTAAGAAGGCCCTTCAAATGGGGATAGGCTCAATTCCAAGGACGGAGGTGGCTTTGGTCGATCTTATGGTGGCTATCCATGGTGGGGCGATTCCAGAAAGCGATGCTCCAAAATTTATAGCGGCCACTTTGATTTTCATTACAATATCTGTCTTGATAACACCCCCGCTTCTTAAGTGGGCTTTTAAGGAGGAAGTTGAAGCCATGAAACAAGGGAAGGCCCAAAAGAGGGTCGAGGCTCTCAAAGAAACAAAGAGGAGGATACATACCTTGAAGAGACCACGAAAAAACCGGTGATTTTCTCACCTTGGCTCTCAGCGTATGCTTTGAGAATGTTGAGGGTTACTTGGCCTGAGGTGGCGAGGAAGTATGAGGTGACCAGAAGGCGTTCCTCCACAGTTTTATTTACGTTTTTCGGGCTTTCGTCCCTTCTGAAGGGGCTTCCCATCTGATAAGTTAAAAGACTCTTGCATATCCCCATTTTTTAACACTTGTTAATATTGAGGTTTCAGTACTTTTTATTCCTTCCACTTTTCCTAGCTTTTCTATAAGGAAGTTCTCTAGCTCTTGAAGATCTCTCACAGTTACTTGCATTAAAATATCATGGGCCCCGGTTGCTATCCCTAATACGTCCACTTCTGGGAGTTTGGATAATTCTTCTACGGCTCTCTTGATTTTGCTTGGCTCAACGTCTACTGCTATAAACGCCACTATTGTATAACCCGCCTTAAAAGGGTTTATAAGGGCGGCAAATTTCCTTATTACTCCCTCTTCCATGAGCCTTTTTACTCTTAACCGCACTGTGGATTCCGGAACCCCGGTTCTTCTTGCTATCTCTGAATAACTCATTCTTCCATTCTCTTGGAGGAGTCTTAAAATCATCCTATCAATATTATCAAGTGCCACCTTTATCACCAATTAGCATTTTGTTTAAATATTGTATTGTTGGTTTTTAAATATATTCTATTATTTTTGTCAGATTAAGCAGAAATTGACCGAAACTTCTATTAATTTCAAACGCATATATCAAGCGGTGAAACCATGAAAAAAGAAGATGTAATTGAACGATATTCCAAGATCTTTCCAAAAGCTTCTCGCGTTACTTACGCTCCCATAGTTGGGATTAGGGCCAATAATGCGAGAGTTTGGGATATAGAAGGGAGAGAGTACATAGATTTTCTAAGTGATGCTGCTGTTCAGAATGTTGGTCATAACAACGAAAGGGTTGTGAAGACAATAAAGGAACAAGTAGAAAGGCTTATTCACTTTACCTTTGTTTATGGTTTTACCTTAGAACCACTTCTTTTGGCTGAAAAACTTGCTGGGATTTCACCTGTGGAGAATCCAAAAGTATCCCTTGGCTTAAGTGGGAGTGATGCTAATGACGGTGCAATAAAGTTTGCTCGCGCTTACACAAAAAGGAGAACCCTTCTAAGTTACCTCAAAAGCTATTATGGTTGTACTTATGGGGCTTCAAGTATTACTGGATTAGATTTTCACGTCAGGGCGTTGGTTGGAGAGCTTAGTGATGTTCATTACATCCCATATCCCGATTGTTACAGGTGTCCTTTCGGCAAAGAAAGAGGCTCTTGTAAGATGGAATGTGTTGAATACTTAAAAGCCAAATTTGAGGGTGAAGTTTACGCAGATGGTGTTGCAGCTCTTTTTGCTGAGCCGATTCAAGGAGATGCTGGAATGGTTGTACCACCCGAGGATTATTTTAGACGGATTAAGAAGATCTTGGATGAGCATGGGATTCTTCTAGTTGTTGATGAAGTGCAAAGTGGCCTTGGGAGAACTGGAAAATGGTTTGCAATAGAGCACTTTGGAGTTGAGCCAGATATATTAACAGTGGCCAAACCTTTGGGTGGAGGGTTGCCTATAAGCGCTGTTATTGGAAAAGCCGAGATCATGGATTCTCTTCCTTCTTTAGGGCATGCCTTTACATTGAGCGGAAATCCACTTATAAGCAGAGCAGCACTTGCTGTTATAGAGGAGATAGAGGAAAAGGATCTACTTAAACGTGCCAAAAAGCTTGGAGATTACATCATGAGAAGACTTAACAAGATGAAAGAAGAGCACCAGTTGATTGGGGATGTTCGGGGTAAGGGATTGATGATAGGAATCGATCTAGTAAAGAACAGGGAGACCAAAGAAAGGGCCTATGATGAAGCTAAAAAGGTCATATGGAGAGCGTATGAGCTTGGTTTAATTCTTGCCTTTCTCCAGGGAAATGTGCTGAGGATCCAACCTCCGCTTACAGTTGAGGAAGAAATCCTCGAAGAGGGCCTCAACAGACTTGAACAAGCAATAACTGATGTAGAAGAGGGCAAGGTTGGGGATGAGGTTCTTCAGAAGGTTCAAGGTTGGTAAATTTTTCTTCTCTTCTCTGTTCATCTCTGTTCATTAGGCCTCTTTTTGCGTCCCAAAACTTTATAAAGCGAACTTCGTTCGGCGAGAGTATCGTGGTGGTTGAAAAATGAGGAAAAAGGTAAACGCAACAATGCAGGCTAGAAAAGCTTCCCTGCTTAGTCCAAACTCCAAAATGCCTAGGTGGTTTTACTCTTTCATTCCGTTTAAGGTAGCTACGGGTGGATCTTCTCAAATCATCTCCCTTTATGCACTTCAGCTTGGTGCTGAGGCAGGTGAAATCGGTTTGTTAACTTCTCTGTCGGCATTTGCATCAACATTGGGGACAGTTTTCTGGGGTAAATTAAGTGATAAGCTTCTTAAAAGGAAGCTTTTTATCTTAATGGGCTTTTTTAGTGTATCCGTATTCCTCAGCGCTCTTTCACTTGTATCAAACTTTTGGGAATTAATTCTCGTTAATGCTCTTTATTCATTCTTCTTGGCGTCAACAGTCTCTATACCAATTGTTTTGCTTTTTAGAAATGTTAGAAAGACAAGATGGGAAGAAGGTGTTGGAAAGTTCAACAAAATTGGGGGTTGGGCGTGGGTAATTGGCCTTTTACTGGGGTTTATACTCGTCAGGTTTCTTGCTTTTAGAGAGCTTCTTCTATTATTTGCTCTCTTAAATATTCCTGCGTTCATTATAGCTTGGAAGACTATTAGAGAAGCACCAGTTTACCTTCATAGGAATAATATCAAACCTCTTGTGAATCAGGTAATTCAAAAGGGAAGATACTTGCCCAACTTCTTAATTCATCTTCCCATGAGACTAAAACTCTCGCCAAAATTCAGAGGGTTTTATTTATCTTCTTTCTTATTTTGGGTATCATCTGGAATGTATACCACTCAACTCCCTGTATTTTTAATAAAAAATGGGTTTACTAGTCAAGAAGTCTTTGGATTGGCTCTCCTAAACTCTTCAACATCAGCAATGCTTTATCAAAGGGTTGGGAAAAAGCTCAGATCAAAGAACCCTGTTTTAGGGTTGGTACAGGGGTATTTCTTTAGGGCTCTTGGAATTTTCCTCCTATTAGTACAAATGGACTTTCAATATTCCTTGATGCTCTCAAGCACTGCAAGTTATCTCCTTTGGGGCTATTCTTGGTCTTACATAAGTGTTTCTTCAACGTCATTTATAGGGAGAAGGAGTAGTACAAAAGAGCAGGGAAGCATTTTAGCAACTTCTAACTTGGTCAATTCAACTGGATTTATTTTGGGAAGTTTAATCGGTGGTGGTATAGCCTCTCAAATAGGTTTTGACATGAATTTTGCTTCAGCCTCTGTGATGGGCTTTCTGGCAATGTTTCCTCTTGTCCCATTGCTTGGAATTTCCCTTAGTACTTCAATTTCAAAAAGACCGATCCCACAAATTAGAAAAAGGGATTAGTGTATTTCCATGTTTCTTAGTCTTATGGATCTTCCATATCTTTTTACAAACTCTATGAAGCGTTTGTAAGTATCATGCTCTTTTAGAGTTTCACTGTCTCCAATGGCAATAAGCTTTCTCTTTGCTCTTGTTATAGAAACATTTAATCTTCTTAAATCCGTCAAGAACCCGAGTTCATGATTTTTATTGGATCGAACAAAAGATAGGATTATAACTTCCTTTTCTCTCCCTTGATATCCATCCACTGTGTGGATCTCTATGTCTTCATCTTCGATAAGAGAGCGTATTAAGTCAACTTGGTCATCATAGGGCGTTATAACTCCAATCCAATTCTTTTTAATACCTATTCGAAGAAGTCTTTCGACAATCTCCTTAACTAAAAGGGCCTCTAGGGGGTTCTCTCTTGAAGTTGAACCTTTTCTCTGTCTTTCCCATTTGTCTGTTCTATCACTGGTATCTACAAAGACAAGGGGCTCTTCTCTTTTTAATATTGAATCCCAGGGTTCGCCAAAGAAGGGTTCTCTAACCTTTAAATCGGCCAGCGTTATATCTTTTACGCTCTCATCGGCCTTTATCCTCCCCTTGTAGAACTCTCTGCTTGGAAATTCCATTAAAAGTTGATTCATTCGGTATTGGACTTCAAGCATTCTCGCCTTGGATGGATATAAACTTATGAGCTTTTCAAAAAGGGTCTCACTCAGCTCTTTGGCTTCTTCACTCAAAATTGTTGGGGGAAGTTGTTTGTGGTCTCCAGCAAGAATAAATCGCTTGGCCTTTGCAATTGGGATTAAAACACTTGGGATCGTTGCTTGGGAAGCTTCATCTATGATGACAACGTCAAATTCAACATCTTTTATGAATTCAAGGGCTGAGGAGGAGTTTGTACTCAGAACAACGTCCACATCTTCGATTATCTCCCGTATTATCTCACTTTCAATCTTTTCTGCAAATTTATAGAGCTTCTGAATTTGCTCGTTTAGTGTTATCCATTGGGCCATCTGCCTAACATCCTTAGCTGGAACACCTCTGGTTCCTCTGCCTCTCTCTGCCAACTTAAGTATTTGTTTATTGGTTAATCCTCTCCTCATTTGTGGTGTGGGTTTTTTATATTGATCTCTCATCATTGCAAGCCTTTCTGCTTTATTTCTCAGTTCTCTAACCCTTCTATATCGCTCATGGGATTCGACTTGAAAGGCGAGTGTTGATTCCTTTAGGTGGACTGAGACTCTTGAAGGGTGGCCCAACCTGACGAGTTTAACTTTCCCCCAAAGCCTTTCTACAAGATTATCAACGGCTACATTGCTTTCGGCCGTTGCAAGAACTTTGCTTCCTCTCTTGACCTCCTGTATAATGAGTTCTACTAAAGTTCTTGTTTTACCGGTACCAAAGGGCCCGTGGATTAGAAAGAAATCATCGCTTCCTAAGGCGTAGCTTACGGCCTCCTTTTGACTCTGGTTTAAGTTCCTGTCAAAAGGTGTAAACTCTTCAGGAAAACTTTTTAATGGGGCTTCTTGGCCCAGAATAAGCTTTAAGGCCCTAATACCACTTTCACTCAGTTTTTTAAGATTCTCGAGCTGTCTTCTGAAGGTTACATCGTTAGCGTAGAGGTCTATTCTAACGTTTTTAAAAGCCCAAGAGGGCACAGCTTCGACGGCTACCACAATAAATCTGCTTCCTTTTTCTACAACAGTACCAACAAGATCACTCGCTAGTGGATTTCCCTTGCTTATTACAATCAGGTCCCCAACTCCAATTTCAGTTTTAAATGGCTCTTTCCTTCCATACTTTACAAGTTTGAAGCCAAATTCTTCACCAATTACTTTCCCGTTGAGATTTAAAATCGCTCTACCAACTTTCTCTCTTTCATATCCCTTAAGTCTTCGCATTTCTTCTCGCATGGCCTCTATTTCGGCCTCTCTTTCAAGCTCCACAAGATCAACGAGTTTAGCAATGTAAGTTTTAACGTGCATAGTTATCACTGGGTTTTTGTGTATAAAAAGCTCTCGAAACGTTTCCTTAGAAGAGTTTTTGGTGGGCCCGCGGGGCTTCGAACCCCGGACCTCCCGCTTATCAGGCGGGCGCTCTGACCAGGCTGAGCCACGGGCCCGCTTTCTGGTGCCCCGGCCGGGATTTGAACCCGGGTCGCGGGATCGAGAGTCCCGCATGATTGACCGGGCTACACCACCGGGGCGTCGATGTTGATAACCAAAAATTAATTTATAAATCTTTCGATGCTTTTTGTATTGAATTTATTAGAAAATTTGGGATGTTAAACTGTTCTAAAAAGCTGAGAACGAGACCAAATTAATATGGAAGGATCACACACTGGAACGGAAGGGGGGAGTTAGGGATTTTAGCTCCAGGAATTTCCATGAAAATATCCTCTTTTACATCCACCTTTAACAGGTAATATGGTGTTTTAAAAGAGGCCTTTTCGTCTATTATTGGGATATCACTTTCTCTGTACACGTAATACTCTCCCTTTTTATATAATGGTTTTACAATCTTGTCTCTGTTTGTGAAATATAAAGGCATTTCAATTCCATCGATTTTAACATAGTACTTTCCTTTTCTGTGTATTACCGTTATATTCGTGTTTATTGTGGTGTTCTGGAAGTACCTCCCATAAGACCAATTAAATGATTGGGGGATTATTAATGCATAACCACCAGAATAGTAATCAATTTGATCCTCTTTGGGGTTGTAAATTACTATGCCTGTTTCGCTGGATTCAATTATTTTCATACCCTTATATCTCACTTCATTAGCGTTGGTAGTGTAATTCTCTACACTTTCAAGTCTGAAAAGAGGGATTTCGTCTGGTGCAAAGGGGGTGTAATTTCCAACGTATACTGCGATGTTGTCGTGGAGTATCGGATGGAGAGGATCTCTCTGTCTTGTTGGATCTATGGGGTACCAACCTACTTCAGGATCATTTACAATGACCCATGCATGACCTAGGCCCGTGTGGGTTGAGAACTGTACTAATTCTGGTATTGTATTGAGTTCGGACGGGTCAATATATTTGTGGCTTCCACTTACAGGGACTAAAACGTAGCCTCCAACGTATTTAGCTTTAATACCAGCATATCTAAGCATTTGTTGTGCTAAAATTGCCTTGTGTCTACAAACACCTTTTTTCTTTTCCCATATTTCGTCAATCAGCCAATTCGTTTCATTTTTGGTAAAAATCACGCGCCCAAGTTCAGTTATGTAAGAAACATCTTCATATGTTATGGTTTTGTGGACAAACCATGAAACTCGCCATACAAATTCAGCGACGGTGTCACTAGACTCTGCAATTTCTTTAACTATTTTTTTCAAATCTTCAGGAAGATAAACGGACTCGTTATATCGTGGGATAAATTTTGAGGACTTAACCGGGGGTGCCCAGATAATTTTCCTTTTTCCTGTATACATAGCATACTCAACGCTGTAGTTTGCTAGGCTTATTTCATACTTTCCTTCTATTATTGAGCCATATAACTCACTCATTGAGATATCGTAATTTAGGGCCACCCCTAGGATTGTGGGACGGTTTTTGGATATAATTATGTACTTGGTTTCGAGGGTGCCAATGGGGATTGTTAAAGCACTTATGGGGGCGGCCGTGAAGACTAATAGCACTAAAAGCGTTAATTTTATTTTTATGTACTTCATTTTAGCACCCCCGTAAAGAGGCTTATTAGCAAATTACGTTGACATATAGGGCATAAAAATGTTGTGGAACTATAAGATAACTTACGCAGTTCAGTAGATATTTGTTAAAGTAAAGATATTCGAATATTGGTCGGGAATCTTTGGCAATTGTTCAATCTCGATTCAAAACTCCAATAGTGGTAATCAACTTTCTTTCAAAAAACTTTTTATCGTAGTTGCTTAGTTATAATCATTGGTGGTAATCAATGTGGAGGAAGGCGCTTGCTTTGGGGTTAGTGTTAATGGCTCTAGGGGTTGCAATTAGTGGAACAGTAACAGAAGAGAGTCTTTTAGTGTGGAAAATTACACACTCAGAAAAAATGGGGGGAGCTACAATTACTGGTGGTTTGGCAATGGGAGCAGTACTAATAAAAGCAGGTATTATAACTACTTTGGCAGCAGCAACAGGCTGGTTTTTATTAGTTGTTGGAGCATCACTATGAGGGGATTAAAATGAAGAAAACAAAAATCCGGAGTGGCCATGATTGGCTTGGAGATGCAGTAATACTTCTACTCTTTGTATTTGCAATGTTACTTGTATTGTTATAAGTTAATTAAAAATGCGAGGAAGAGAATATGAATAGAGCAGTATCTCCACTTATTTTTATTTTTGGTTTGATTTTTGGTCTTTTTTCTGCTTCTCAAAATGATTACTCAGCATATTTCGGCTTTGATCCATTTGATAATTTCAACCCTGGATTTTTGTTCTTTTTCAGACACAATATCAACGTAGCCTTTTTATTATGGTCAGGAGCAGTGACATTTGGCATAACCACTTTAGTGAACTTGCTATTTAATGCCTTTGTTATAGGCTCAGCAATAGGTACAACGGCAACCCAAATTGGATTAACAAAAACCCTTCTTATCATCCTCCCACATGGTGTCTTTGAGATTCCGGCTTTAATTATTGCTGGTGCTGCGGGTTTTAAAATTCCTTACGAGCTATTGAGATTTGCCTTAGGCAAGAAGAAAGAAATGATCACTGAAGAAGACGCAAAAGGGTTCTTCAAGTTTGTAGGCATATCAATAGTTTTAATATTCATTGCAGCAGTAATTGAAAGCACAATCACCATGAAAATAGCTAAAAATATCTGAAGAGTCAGAAGGAATTTTCTAAGAGTGTTACTTGGAAAGTTTATCTCTTAACTTTCATCCATCCATTTTCAATGCGTTTAAATGACCTTTTGGCCTTTTTAAAGAGTTTGTTGGCTTCTTGCAAGAATTCTTTCTTTGAAAAGAGTACTACCCCATCCTCTAGAGCATCTAACACAAGGGGATGGCCCTTTAATATCATCTTCTTGAACTCTTTACTTGTATATCCTTTTATATCAAGCGGGGCTCTTGTGTTGTCCAATTCGTAAAGTAGCTTCAATCTCTCATTGAAATTCTTGGGAAGCTCATCTGAGACCACAAGAAGATCAACATCACTCCCCAGACCAAATGTTCCCTTTGCTATTGATCCGTGAAGAATAATCAGCTTGGGGTCGAGTTTTTCTTTAATACTCTTGACGTATTCTTTAATCTCTTTTTCGTATGGAATCATTTGCAACACCCATTATGAAGTTTATTATGACATTAGCGGCTCTAATTGCCTCTTCAGCATCCTCGATACCGTAAAATTCGTAGGGAGACCCTTCTACATATGCATCTGGATATCTGGGTGGGATATAATGCCTATCTAAAATCCTTGCATATCTAAACATTTCATTTGGGACATCTACATCCTTTGACAGAACATCTAAGAGCTTCTTTATTGAATGTCCGTATGCCATTATTCCCAGCCCATATAAAAGAGCTTTTACCGCAAGTTCTCCGGCTTGTTGAGCCTTAAAACATGCCCAAGAGTAATCTCCACTGTTTTTATCGCGCTCTGCACTTTTAAGTGTATACTCCGCCTGTTTAATCCATCGAGTAAATTCTTCTATATCAAACATGATATTCAATACGTTTGGGACTTATTAAACCTTTTTGGGTGTTTTAGCTAGTTAATGGCTTCTGAAGATTTTGTCAAAAATACGCAGACTTTGAATGTTGGTTGATAGTTATTTAACTATGATTCAAAACCCCAATGGTGGTAATCAACTTTCTTTCAAAAAACTTTTTATCGTAGTTGCTTAGTTATAATCATTGGTGGTAATTAATGTGGAAGAAACTTCTTGCCCTTGGGTTAGTGTTGATGGCTTTTGGAGTAGTTGTTGGAGAGGTAACTAACCAAGCAAACTATGCAATCCACAAGTACAACAGTGCAAAAGAAAAATATCACCGTTATATGGAGTTGTACAGAAAAGCATTATTAAATGGCAACAATAGAATGGCAGATTATTATAAATCGCTAGCAGAGGAATATAGTTCAGAAATGAATCTTTACACAACTTGGATTAGCATGTTTGGGGCCGCAGCTCTTGCTGGTGCCGCTAGTGGGAATCCACTTGGGTTAGGGGTTTCAGTGTTGGCATTAGCGGGACTTGCATAGGAGGGGAGAAGTATGAATGATAATTACATCTTGTTTGGTCTGTTTACAATTTCAATTCTTTTGCTGGGGATCATGCAAACAAAGCGGGTGAGTAAATATCACCATTATATGGAGCTTTATAGAGAAGCACTGAAAGAGGGGGATGAAAGAAAAGCAAAAATTTACAAGTCATATGCTGAGGAGTATTCACATTGGTGGTTTATTAAATAGAGGTGAAATAATGCAGATTTTTTACAGGCTTTTAGTTTTTTCGATGTTTCTGTTCTTAATTGGGGCTTTTCTTGGTTTTAATTTATTGAATACACCTAAGAGTGAAAACGTGCCCAATATTTTTGGGTTTTATGAAAAACAAAATGAAATAGTGCCAAACTTCAGATTTCTTTTTATAAATAATTTGAAAGTTATCCTCATTCTATCCTTTGGTGGTATTTTGACCTTTGGTGGTTTGACTATTTGGGGTTTGATATTTAATGGGATTCCTTTGGGGTTATTTTTGCATTCTTCATGGAACTTGCGTCATGTGGGCGAACTTAACTCGTTCTTCTTTCTTATCCTACCTCATGGCATTTTTGAGATTCCAGCTTTAATTATTGCTGGTGCTGCGGGTTTTAAAATTCCTTACGAACTGTTGAGATTTGCGTTGGGTAAGAAGAAAGAAATGATCACTGAAGAAGACGCAAAAGAGTTCTTCAAACTCCTGGCAATTTCAGTTATCTTAATTTTTATTGCGGCCATGGTAGAAAGCAGAGTAACATTAAAATTGGCTACATACTTGGTGGAATATAAATTGTTTTAAAGGTTGGACTGTTAATAGTACAAATATTTATAAAGTATTAGCACTATATATAGTACATGATACCAAAAGACGTATGGGGAAGAATCATAAGAGATTATCTTGAATGGGATGTTGAACTTATTGAGAGAAACATAAAATACACCATACCTAAGGTCCAAAGAGCTTTAGTTATTATTGGGCCGCGAAGAGCTGGAAAAACTTATTTCATGTTTCAGATAATTAAGGAACTTCTAAAACAGGGAGTTAGGAAAGAAGAGACGGTTTACATTAATTTGGAAGATCCCAGACTAATAGATACCAGTTTGGAGGATTTATTGGGTTTTTTGGATGTCTATTACTCCCAATTCCCTGAAAATGTCAAGAAATATAATCACTTCTTCCTAGATGAAATTCAAACAGTCAAAAATTGGGAAAAGTTTGTGAGGTTCTTACTTGATAAAAATCAGCGAGTGGTAGTTTCAGGGTCTTCCTCTCGACTTTTATCAAAAGAAATAGCAACCGAACTGAGGGGAAGGAGTATTCCTATAAAAGTTTACCCATTTTCATTCAAGGAGATATTGATTTCTCATGGAATAAAGCTCGATACATTCTACTCCACCTACGAGGAGGCAAAGATCAAGAAGTTGCTTAGGCAATATCTCCTTTGGGGAGGTTATCCCGAGGTTGTACTGGACTTTTCTTTGAGGAGAGATATTCTTCAAGAGATAGTTGACCTCACTATTTACAGAGATATTATTGAAAGGTGGAGAGTAACCAACATAAAAGCTTTGAGAGTCCTTTTCAAGATGCTTGCTTTCTCATCGCATCTTTCGATTTCCAAGGCTTATAAAAACCTGAAGGGAATTGGTATTGAAGTTGGAAAAACGACGGTTGCGAATTATTTGGAGTATTTAGATGATTCTCTGATCTTCTATGCTCTTAAACCTCTGGTGAAGTCGTATAAGTTGCAAGAGTTGTATGGGTTCAAGCCCTATTTGGTGGACAATGGACTACTGGCTGTTTTAGGTATTGAAGATGAGGGCAAACTACTGGAGAATTTGGTTTTTGTCGAACTTTTAAAAGCGGGCCTGGAGCCAAATAGGGATCTATATTACTACAGGACAAGGGACAACAAAGAGGTGGATTTTGTCCTAAAGGAAAAGAAGGGTGTAAAGGAAATAGTTCAGGTTACCTACGAAATTAACGATAACAACTATGAAAGAGAGGTCTCTGCCCTAATCAAAGCATCAAGAGAACTTGGCTGTAATGATCTTCTAATTATTACGTGGGATCAGGAAGAAGTGATTAAAGAGAAAGGGAAGGAAATTAAGATAGTGCCTCTGTGGAAGTGGCTTTTGTCTCGGTAGTTATTCTTTCCCCAATAACTCTCTCACCGTTTTTTCAACAGCTTCTCTGCTGTTCATCTTTGGTTTCCATCCCTTTGCTTTGGCCTTCTCTATGCTTAGGAGCATGATCTTAACGTCACCCTTCCATCCTCTTCCTCCATCTACGCCGCCGGTGAAGTAGAACTCTGGACTTAGGCCCATTTCCCTGCTCACTATCTCCGCTATCTCTGTAACCGTGATCCAATCTTCACTGCCGATATTATAAGCATCGTAGATTTTGTCCTCCTTTAAAAATTCCTTAAATAAATAGAGCATGGCCTCAATGGTATCGCTAACGTGGAGGTAGCTTTTCCTCTGTGTTCCATCGCCTAAAATCTCCAAGCGGTCGGGATTTGCCTTGAGCTTGTTTATAAAATCATAGATAACCCCATGGTTTGATCTCTTCCCTATTATGTTTGCCAGCCTAAAAACCACAGCTTTTATATCAAAGGTATGGGCATAACCCGATATTAAGGCTTCAGCTGCTAACTTTGCCCCTCCATAGACGCTTATTGGCTCCAAGGGACCATAATCTTCAGGAGTTGGTATCCTTTTTGCCTCTCCATAAACTGTGGATGAGGAAGTGAATGCCAGCAGTTTTATCCTTCTCTCTCGCATGGCCTCAAGGAGGTTGTAAGTTATGAGAACATTGGTCTCGTAGAGTAATTGTGGACTTTGTGAGCCAATTCTTACTTCCGGGTTTGCAGCAAGATGAAAAACAGCATCAACTCCATCAACAGCTTTCTTGAGGATCTCAAGATCTCTCATGTCTCCCTGCATAAACTCAAAACGTTCGTGATTAATCCATTTTTTGAGATTTTCCAAGCTTCCTGCACTTAAATCATCGAGAACTCTAACTTCATATCCCTCTTCCATGAGCCTGTCAACAAGATGAGAACCTATAAATCCAGCACCGCCAGTAACCAGAATTTTCATTTTAATCACCACCTTAATTATGACAAAGGATTTAAATATGTTTAGAGTAACTTTAACACTGCTTGGAGGGAGAGATATGAAAGTTTTAATAATGGCTGGCGGCTATGCCACTCGTTTGTGGCCGATTACAAAAGGTAAACCAAAACCTCTTTTGCCTGTGGGAGATAGGTATATCATCGATTACATCCTTGAGAAGACTAAGGATCTTGGGTTGGAAGTTCATGTATCCACCAACAAGTTCTTTGAGAAGCATTTTAAGAACTGGGCCGAGAGGAACAACATTGAACTTATTGTGGAAGAAACCATAAGTGAAGAGGAAAAGCTGGGGACTATTGGAGCTATTAAATATGCAGTCTCGGAACTTGGTGTTGATGATTATCTCATAGTCGCTGGTGACAATTTGTTCTCCTTTTCTCTGGAAGACTTTTTGAAACACTACAGTGGAAAGCCGTTAATAGCGGTCTATGATGTTGGTGATTTTGAACTGGCAAGGAGATATGGTGTAGTGCTCGTTGAAGGAAATAAAGTCGTTGATTTTCAAGAGAAACCTCCGCAGCCAAAGTCCACATTGATAAGCACGGGTGTTTATGCTTTTCCGAAGGAGGTTATGGAGAAGGTTGACGAATATCTTAAGAACGGCAATAGAGATTCCCCCGGCTATTTTATTGAGTGGCTTTTGAGACAGGGCATAGAGGTTTATGCCTACAAGTTTGATGATTATTGGTATGACATTGGTTCTGCGGATAGTTATCTTGAGGCAATGAAGACTCTTTTAAAGGAGAGTAAGATTGAAGAGATTCAGATAAGCCCCTATTCCAAAATAATCCCACCGGTTGTGATTAAAAAGGGAGCAAAGATTCTTGGGAGGTCAATAGTTGGACCCTATGCTTATATTGGAGAAAACTGTGTGATTGAGAATTCTGATGTGAGTGATTCAATAATCTTTGATGGGACTGTGATAAGGAGTTCAACAATCTGGCGTTCGATCATTGATGAGAAGTGTGAAATAAGGAATTTAGAGTTAAAGAAGAGTTTAGTTGGGGGACATGCGAAGATACAGAGGGGAGATTAGCTTCCCCTTATAAATAACCATATTTCTTTAAGTGGTCTTTAAGAACTTCTTCAAGTATTTGTTTTTGGTAATCAGTGAGTCCATTCCTCCATTTTTCATTTCCACTTATCCAACGATGTTTTCTTATTCTTTCTTCGAATTTTTGATCCCATTTCAACTCTGTGAACTCTACAGCATTTTTGAATACTTCAACTGGATCTTCGCATAGGTCTTCGTATTTTATCTCAAGGTAATTTTCTTTTGGAATGCTCTTTTTTGCTTCTTCCATGGCATCTAGTAGGATTTTCCAGTATATACCGGCAAGTACAATGAATGATTTTTGGTATTTCTCCCACTCGGCTTTGTACTGTGGGGGGAGTTCTCCTAGTCTCCAATTTGGGGGCCCCCTCCAGCCCCACCACCATGGTTGTTGCAAGAGAGAATATGCAACGGCCCTTCCATCCCTGATTAGGTGAATGAATTTTGCATCTTCGAATATTTCATGAAGAAATCCAATTCTGGGCCAGCCGGTGATTTTAATCAAAAGTCTATTTCGCTTTTTGGTTAGGGTTTTAGAGAATTCAATGGGCAATTTTCTTTTAATTTCAACTGTTACGTCATCAGCTCTAAGATCTCTGCATGGATTGCTAAATCCTTTACAATGGTAATCCCAGAACTGATACACCTCTCCGGGTCCAGTTTTTTTAGTTATTTTATTGATAAGAGGTATATCGAGGGAGTACATTATGAGCTTGTTCAGAATAATTTTGTCTGGAAATCTCTTTAAAACATAAGAGAACCATGCTACGTTTGGATGTGTAGAAAATACTCTGTGAAACACTGTAGAACCTGATCGTCCAGTCCCAACAATGAATATTGGTTTTTTAACTTCATTACTCATTTTTCTCACCTTTTCCTATATGGGGGTAGTGGCTTTAAATTATTAGTCATGTTATAGGAAGATTATCAACATTGATAATCCTTTAGATTAAAACTTTTTGCCATGACAAAGGGTTCTTGAGATAATTGGTTTGCTACTTTTTCTATTGAAGTTTAGCTCTTTAAGGTGGGGCTTTTTCGTAGTAAAGTTTTAATAATGCTTGAAAGGATAATGACTTTTGTGCGGAAGTTACTTGGGTGAGAGAATGAGTGAGGTTAACAGGGCTTTACAGAGGATTGCAAGGGGCGCTGGGATAATATTTACTGGAATAATTATTTCGACATTCTTTGGATTTTTAAATAAAGCAATTATTGCTCGATATTTTTCCAGAGGAGAGTATGGTGTCTTTAACATGGCCCTTACTGTTCTTAGTATTTCTCTTGTTATAGGTACTTTAGGGTTTGGGAATTCTCTTCCTAGACAAGTTGCTATATATAGGGAGAGGAAACCTTCCCAATTGAAGGATTTAATATCAACGGCACTTTTTATTGCAATTCTAACTAATGTCTCTTTAGCAGTCTTGTTGGTGATTGGTGCTGATAAAGTGGCCCTGCTTTTTCATGATGAAAGATTGGACTATCCGCTGAGAATACTTGGAATTTCTTTGCCCTTTTCTGCATTGACGTATCTTTTGGTCGCAATTTCTAGAGGCTTTGGGAGGGTTAGAGAGAAAGTCTATTTCCAGAATGTGACCTACCCAACAGTTTTCTTCATCCTGATTCTAACCGGTGCTTTGTTAAAAATGGGGTTCTCATACATATTTTTTGCTTATGTGGTTGCGCAGGGCATAACTTTATTCTTATTGCTCTTTGATGTGACACGAATAGGTCTTATTAAGGTTAGCCCCTCGTTTATACCTTCTTTAGGGAAAGAACTAATATTTTTCTCCTTACCTTTAATGTTAACTGGGATTTTAGCGTTTGTAATGAATTGGACTGATACATTAATGCTTGGTTATTATTTGAGTTTAGAAGTTGTTGGGGTTTATAATGCAGCGGCTCCATTAGCTAGAATGCTCCCTATGTTTTTGAACTCCGCAGGGTTTCTTTACACGCCGATAGCTTCTCAACTTTATGCTCAAGGGAGAATTGAAGAGATGGGTAGAGTTTATCAAATTCTAACAAAGTGGGTGTTTTTATTGACGTTGCCTATTTTTGCTGTGATGTTTCTTTTCCCAGAGGTCACTATTAATTTCATCTTTGGAAAGGAATATTTGGGGGCTACTACCGCTCTTCAAATTCTCGCGTTAGGTTTTATGTTTCACACGTTTTTGGGGTTAAATGGATTGAGTTTGACAGTTATTGGCAAACCCAAGTTAAACCTCCTTGGAAACCTTATTGCAGCTTCCCTCAATGTAATATTAAACATGTTGTTAATTCCTAAATATGGCTTGAATGGGGCTGCCATTGCTACTGCAGTTTCATATTTTGCGGCCAATGCTTCTAGGTCATTTTGGCTTTATGTGAAAAGTGGAATCCATCCGTTTGGTCGGAATTACGTGAAGCCTTTGGTTATTAGCTTTGTTTTACTCGGAATCATCAAGAGTTTGCACTTGAGAGTTCCAACCATATGGTATGTAATTCCAGTTTTGATGGTATTTCTTATGGCCTATGTGTTCTTGATTCTTCTAAGCAAAAGTATAGATAAAGAGGATATTGAGATGATATTGGCAATAGAAAAACGATTAGGGCTTGACCTTAGAGTTGTGAAAAAGATCCTCAAAAGGTTTGTTTGATGTATTATTTTGGTTTTCTGGCGATTTTTTTCCAATACTTCCATTTTTCACAAGTTAGAAGTTCTTTGCCTAATCTTCTCAGAATTTTCATTCTGAGCATTAAAAGGGTTCTATAAACTTCATAATCCTCTTCATACCATTCGAGGAGATTTTTAACAGCTTCGGGATCTAGGTGTTTATCGACATTAGTTGGGCTTTTGTGGGCTCTTGTGGGGTCTTCGGGTAGCTTTGCCATTTCGGGGGGTATTTCCAGAAGCTCTTTAAGGGTTTCAAAATCTCTGTTCAGATATTCTTGACAGCCAATAAATAGGAAGTCTTCTTTTCTACTGAGCAAATATTCTTCTGAACCCACCCAATCTTTAATGAATGTTTTTACATGTCCAATTCCATGCATTGCCTGGAATGCACTATTTCTTATTTCTTCATCCGGCGAGGATAAACTCTTTGCAAGCTCATTGGGAGTTCTAAATCTTTGAAATGCCAATTTTTCCACAGAATTCCAAGGTCTGTAGTGTCCAGGTTTTCCTTCTCGTTTTCTACTGTAAAAACCACTTATAAATCTATCAATTGGGTCACGGATAAAGAGAAAGACCTTATCACCTTTGGGAATGTCAGAAAGTTTGATGTGGTGGCGGTGTAACCAAATTTTGTACTTGGGTGTTGTTGTAATGTTGGATAAAGCTTCTTTTATTGCGGTGCCGCCAGTTTTGCTGACATGAAGAAAGTGAGCATTGAGCTTGCCTTGAGCCCTGTAAAATAAGGAAGCATTATGAATTAAAATCCATTTTAATGTTTGATTACGCATTGCTCTTTGTATCAGGTGATGAGATTTAGTCTTTACAGTTATCATAGTGCTTCATCAATATTATTTATTGTTAGGAGTCTATATAATTTATTGATTTATAACGATTCTTCTATGGTTTCCAATTCCTTAACTTATCATAATCAGGCTCTGGATGTTCTGTGTAAAAATCCAAACCGAACCAGTGAATTACTTTTAATATGTTTTTTACTTGACGCGTGGATAGTTTTTTCTTCCACTTTGTGAGTTGTTTGGAGGTTCCCAAATGTGATTTATCGTGTGTTGTTGCACTGGGCTTTCTAAATTTCTCATAGACTTCGTCTGGGACTTCTTCATTAATGTATTCAAAAACTTTCTCAATCTCTTCATCGAAATCTGTGATCAATTTTTCATATGTGGTGGTATACCACGCATTTGGATGTCTGCTCAGATAAAGGAGGGGTACATAATTATCTAAGCTCCAGATAGTTGCAAGGATTTCCTCAGGGCTCTGGATTGTAGTGAGTTTTTTCATTAACCATTCATTTTCTTTTATCTGTGGAATTTGAGAAGCTTCTTTTAGAATTGTCTCTTTTGGGATAGAGGCAGATTTTGGTATAAAATATCCTCTAGCTCCTGTTTCAAGTTGGGAAGCTATTGTGGCACAAGGGTGGCGGAGTAGAAAATACGTGGCTCTTATTTTAAAATTGTTAATAATCCATGGCAAAAGTCTATTTGCACGTATAAATTTAACCACCACCTTTGTTGCTAATAGACGTTTTTTAATGGATCTTGGAGTCAAGGAAAATCTTGGTGCTCGACTTACCGTTTGACCAGTAAAAACGAGATTTAAATAGTCTTTAAGGGGGTTATTTTCAGTATCTGGTTCTAAATATGGCCTTGGTGGTAGATTAAGCTTTTTTACGCCCGGGAACCATTTTTTATTGAATGGCTCAAATATTGACTTATACTCTGGAAGAGTTTCTAGAAGTTCCATAAACCACGTTGTTCCTCCTCGTGGTGTTCCTGCAATTATAATGGTATCTTGGATATTGAACTTATGTTTAATTAATTTATACGAAATCAGGTCAATTGGATAGTGGATCAAGTTATATCTTCTTATTTGAGGTATTTTCATGATGAATTTCCCTCCTATCTGTACCAGTAATGGATATTCCTTTTCAGCTCTTTTTCCAATTCCCTGTTGTATTTTTTAAAGTAATTTAACAGTCTTTCTCTAGTGTCTGGGTTCATTGGGGGATATCCGGGGATCAGGTTAATTTTATCAATCCCATATATAAGTGGTTTGATGATAATTGAGAGTCTGGGAAAATCGTAAGTTTTAATTTTGTGTAATTTGCCTCTGAGAGATTGTATTTCTTTGATTCTGGGCCTTCTTCCTACATTGGCCTTCTTTTTATGCCATAAATCGCTTTTGAAGTTGGGATCTACTTCTAGAAATTCAAACAGAGTTTTCATAACTTTTTCGGGATTTTTTCTAAGCTCTTCTGTAAACAATATCAACATCTGGTCTTTTGAAAAGTATTTTTTAAATCTCCTAATTTGCTCAATGTATTTTCCCCGATCTAGGTAAGAATAATGCCGTACGCTGATTATGTCACCATTGGATAGCCTTTCTTTTTCTATCTTTATAGCTTCTTCAAATGATAACTTTTCATACCCAAGTTTAACTTCGTGCCAGTAATGGGAATAAGCTCTGTCAACTGGGTTTCTTAAGATAAAAATGAGTTTGACATCTGGGAGTAATTCATGAATTCTCTCTGGAACTTCCGAGAAATACATATATGATGGGGAAGCTTCTCCTATGGCTTTATAATTTGATGTAGAAGATATAAAATGCTTTTCATACCAGTCTAGACCCTTGTTGTAGTTCAAATCAAAATAATGAACTTCTTTTATCGAGCTCATGAGTATCTCTGGATGCTCATTAAGGTAGTGATATAGAGATGAGGTTCCTCCCCTTTGAGTTCCACAAATTATAAAATTTGGGAGTGTCATTTGTATTCCCTTAAATTTTTCCTTTTAATTTAAGTTCTTTAATAACATTTTTTAATTTTTCTTCATTGTTCGTTCTTTTATAGTAACTTGGACTAACATATTTGGGCTCTCTATTTGCGAATTCTGAATCCTCTTCAAAGATTTCTATTAGAACTCTCCCGTCCATATCATTTGGGATAGGCAGACCAAAAATGTGGAGAATTGTTGGGGCTATATCGTACACAGTAGGAGGACTATTAAAGGTAATGGATGTTTTAATTCCTTCTCCATAGGGTGCAAAAATTCCATGTAAGTCGTGATCACCCATATAAATTGGCTCTATAAGTTTTCCTTTGATATGACGTGACAGTTTTACGCCCTTTTCTGGAATTATAAATAAGTCGGGAAGTGAATATAAATGGGGCCCATTATATATTTCCTCAGGAGATAACACATTGGAAATCTCTGGAAATTCTTTAAGTGCTTTCTTCACGTGTTCTTTAATGGTTTTGTCGGCTAAATATACTCCCCAAGAGGGACTGGATGTCATAAAAGCTTTACGTTTCTGGGGATCAGAGGAGAATGAAATTTGGGTTTTTCCAGTTTTAACGAACATTTTTATAATTTTTTTAGGGAGTATTTTTCCGCCAAATCTAGCTAAAGTTGCTTTAACGTGATTATATTTTATAAAACCAGAACGGGCTAGGGCTTCATTTACATAGAAAATTTTGTGCTTAACCTCAAATCCATGGTCACTAGTAATGAACGTTATATCCGCAATATCCATAGCTCTGTCAATAAATTCTTTTATTTTTTGAAAAACAGGATTTATTGTATGAACATTCTTTCCTTCTAAAATTTGGGGAAATATGTGAGATAGCCAATCCGTTTCACTGAATACGATAAAATACATATCCCACTCATAATCTTCTAGCAGATCATAGTATAAATTAAGTCTAGTTGTTGTGTACTCCTCCACAACGTTTGCATATTCTTGCAAATTGGCAGCTTTTCTCCAAGAAGAAGGTGGGTCAAGTAAATATTCCTGGTACTTCTCATTGAGTCTTTGTGGGTATATCTCCTGTCGTGGGGCCGCCCAGTCAGAGACGATTATATTCTCTTTTTTGAATCTAATACCATCAAAGGGATATGTCATTGGTAGATTAATAAGAATGCTTTTCAGCCCATGCATATTGAGTAGCTCTGATATTCTATAGTATTTCACATCATGAGAAGTTGTGAGTCTTGGTGTAAACGTCTTGAAGTCAATTTTCTGAAAGTCCATAATCCCATGTTTTGCGGGATTTACTCCAGTTAAGATTGAAGTCCACGCTGGAGGAGTGTAGGGAGGAATCGTCGATAACATGTCATGGATATTTTTTGTATCTAACCCTATAAATCCTGCAGTGTTTTTATTCGCTCCATCCAATCCAATTATAACAATTTTTTTATCTTTCTTCATGTACTGTTTCGCCTCCTATGTTTGATTAGATATCTCTTCATAAGCCACCTCATACCTTTTAATGACGTTCTTTAATGAATGTTCCATTTCTGCATATCTTTTGGCTTTTCTCCCCATTTTTTTGACTTCATCCGGGTTTTCTAGGAAGTATAGTATCTTCTCTGCAATATCCATTTCGTTAAAGGGGTCAATTAAGAGTCCTCTCTCATTATCCCCTGTCATATATTGGGCTCCACCAACGTTAGAAGCTATCACAGGTTTTCCAGCGGCAAATGCTTCCGATATAACCATGGGGGCCGTTTCTTGGAAAGAGGGCAAAATTAAGAAACTCATTTTAGAGAACTCTTCGTATTTTCTTTCTTCACTTATTGTTCCCAGAAATTCAACGTTCTCTGACAACCCATGTTTGGTAATATGATTTTGTATTTGTTGGAAGTAAGTTTTATCTCTTACTTTTCCGGCAATTACAAGTTTAAAATCTTTAACTTCTTTTCTCACGTAGGGAAGAGCCTTTATTAATGTAAATAAGTTCTTTCTTTTCCCAATCACTCCGATATAGAACATTCTATTTTCCTCAGTCATGTCTGTGGGGATTTTAAAAAATTCCTCGGGCACTGGGTTTGGAATGTCAAAAATCGTTGCATTGGTTTTACCGTTTACGACCTCTCTTACGTAGGGGTTAATTGCCACAAGATATTTTAACTCATTTAATACTCTTTTTAGGCGCTTTACATATAGGATATCCCACCCTATCTGACTCCATTTTGGCAGATACTTTTTCTCTTCCCATGTCACTCCGTGTAACGTAAAAACCAACTTATCCACCTTTTTTTGGGTGATAGCATAGTATGCAAAATCTAGGGAATGAGCATTTATCACGTCGAAGTCCATTCTTTGTATCTGTGTTTTTACTCTAAATGGGTATCTGGACAGGAATGTACTCCCTATGGCTTTTTTGGGCTTTTTTATATACACAATATCATCATAGGTTTCATAGTCTTGTTTGGCTTCTGGAGTTCCACTGAGAACTTTAATCGAAACCTTATCTCCATATTTACGAAACCCCTGATAGAGGTTAAATACTACTGCAGAAGCGCCTCCAGTAATCTCTTGGCCGATGTATGGGTATGGGCCTGCCAATACGGCTTTGATCATAGTTTAGACACCTCAGGAATCATAACTTTAACCTTTTCATTTTAATCCTGAGTTTAGACATTTCTATCTCTTTCAAATGCTCTCTAATCTTATTTTTCATGTATGAAACAATCTCTTGGGAGTTCGGGTCATTAATTAAATTATTTCTCTCCTCTGGATCGTCCTCAAAATTGTAAAGTTGATAGCTGTTGTCCCCTTCATAATAGATCAGTTTGTAGGGATATTCAACGTATGCAATTGCTTTCTTTCTCTCTTTCATGATGTTGCCTACGATCTCGCTCTCCTGGTATTCATGCTCCGAGTAGAATGCCCTATGTCCCTCTTCTTCTCCACCCATTAAGGGTAATAAACTCTTCCCCATAAATTTCTTCACTTTCTGACCAGAGACAATATCTACAATGGTTGGGGCAAGATCCATTAGTGAGACATTAGGCTTAACATCCTGGTATTCCCAGCTTCCACTGTAAAATATCAGAGGCACATGAATGTGGACGTTGTAGAGCGTTGGTTTGTCTTTATCGACTCTGTGGGTGAAGTCTTCATGTTCGCCAAATTCTTCCCCATGGTCTGCGGTGATTACAATTAGTGTTTCATTGAGCAATCCATTCTCATCAAGATACTCGAGGATTTTCTTAATCTCTTGATCTATTGTGTAAATTTGGGCATCGTAAAGGTTGATTAAAATCTGGGCTTCCTCTGGGGTAACTTTCTCTGGGGCGTTGAGCATCTTGGTGAAGAGCCTTGCTTTTTTGAAGTCACTCACATCTTTGAAACCAAGTTTCTCCATTATATCTTTATCTGGGAGGTAGGGATAATGGGCATCCATAAAATGGGCCCATAGAAAGAGTTTTTCATCCTTGTACTTTTCAAGATAATCAATAACCCTTGCTCTAAGTTCATCCGCCGTAATGTACGGGGTTTTGCGGTTTTTTATCGCCCTGTATTTATCAGCAAACTGAAGGAATCTATAAATCACACTTCCCTTTGGAATTTTCTTTCTTAACTTTACAGCCAGAGAACTCTTCTTCTTGGCTTCTTCTCCACTCAGAAAGTCGTTGAAAATATCAAATCCCTTTCCATACCCAAAGTATTCGGATAAAAATGGATTGGAATTTAATCCCACTGTTTTAAATCCAAGCATTTTCATGACTTCGGCTAAAGTTATTCTTCCCGCTCCTATTTTGGGACCCTCAAACATCAGGGGATATGTGGATGTTAAAATTGATGGAAACGAGTAGTGTGTGTGCGGGCCGTTTGAGAAGGCCATGAAGAAGTTTGAGCCTTCTTTGGCAAGTTTGTCTATTGTGGGGGTGACATTTCTCTCATAACCGTTATAGTGAAGGTGATCACCACGAAGACAGTCAATTGTGATAAGCAGTACTTTTTTGATTTCACTCATATTCTCTCACCTTTAGAGTCATCTCGGGGGATAACTTATATGTTTTGCGGCATCAGAGAATTATAAATTTGCTTTATATTTTCTCCATAGCTTTCCCAGGTGTAGCCGAGCCTAAATAATAACTGTCGACTCTCCTTTTTCATTCTCTCCAGTTCTTGCTGGTTTTCCAGTAAATAGATAATTTTCTCTGCAAGATCTTGGGTATCACTTGGATTTATGAGGAATCCATTCACGTTGTCAAAAACTTGCTCTGGGATTCCGTTTATGTTGGATGCTATGATTGCACATTCACTGCTCATGGCTTCGTAGATTGCTACGGGCTTCCCTTCGGAGAGGCTGGGTAGGACAAATACGTCTGCAATCCCATACCACTCTTTGAGCTCATTAAATGGAACTCTGCCGGTGAAAATAACATAGTCCCTAATATTTAGCTCTAGGGCCAGCTTTTGTAATTTTTTCTCTTCGGGGCCGCCTCCAACAATGACAAATTTGATGTTCTTCTTAACTTCTTGGGAAAGTCTTTGTAAAACTACTGGAATTGCATGCAAGAGGGTTTTGACGTTCTTTCTCGGTATCAGCTGGCCGACATACAGCACTATCATGTTCTCAGGAGTGATTCCATACTTTTGAATAACGATTTTTGAGTCCTCCCGCTTTAGAGGCTTAAATTCATTGGGGTCAACTCCAAGGCTTATGTGTTCAATTTTTTCCTCAGAGATGCCCAAATTTATTAGGGTTCTTTTAAGGAATTCTGCAATTGTTATGACTTTATCTGCAGCTTGGAGTGTTGAAAGGACATTTTTTGAGCATATGTTAAGATTGTTTGGGCTGTGTACTGTTACTATGACTGGGGTATTCAGCTTTTTTGCTATGGGGATGCCTCCGTATCCGTCAAGATAAGGATGTAAAGCGTGGATAATATCTGGCTTTGCAATTTCCCCTCTCTTCAAGCTTTTCGTGATGAATTTGCTAACAGAATATCTGTAAAGCTCCCCGGTAATGCAATAAAAGAGGGATTTTGGAAGGGGATACAAAAATCTTGGATAGTATACAGGATAACCATAAGAGAGGTCTTGGTTTGGAATCTGGGCAAATTTGGAAAATGGGGGAGCGAAGGGCCTTGGAGCTATTACCACAGGGTTTGCAAATTCTAAAACACTGTCAACTGCGCTTTTGTTCCAAGGTGCCCACGTTTTGTTCACTGGATCTGGGAAGTTGGACGCTAGGAAGAGGATATTCATTTGAATTCACCCTCAAGAAGCTTTAATGAATAGGTCAAACAATCAAGAATTTCAGACGTCATAAACATATCCGGAAAGTTCTTAGAAGGTTCAATCGTTGAGGCCTTTATGCCTAAAAGCTTTGTTACAATTTTAAAGAGCATGTCGTCCTTTACTTCCTTGGAGAACCTTCTCCTCGCTATCTGTCTGTAAATAGCGTAGCCAAACCTAAATAGTTTATGTGTTAATGCATAATCTCCAATCCAAGCGCTTTTGAATGAAGTTAGGACATCTGTTGGGAAACCTGGCCAGTTCCCTCTTTCCCATCTAAGAGCTATATCCGGGGTGTTTTCTTTTAAGATGGGTAGTGATTTCCTTGCATTCTCTAGGTAATGCTCATCCCATTTGGAGGTGTATAGGAAGGATGCAATTCCAAAAGCATAGGCCCCTGTTAGGTAATAAGCAAACATGAGGCCACTTTTTGACCAATCAAACCTTCCATTATCTTTTTGGGCCTTTGAAAGCCATTGAGCTCCTTTGAGCATGCATTCTTTGAGCCATTCTTCTTGAATAACCTCATGAATTTTTGAGAGGTAATAAAGGGTAACCCCTTGATAGTGGATGCATGGGACTTTTAGGTGATGTTGTTGGTTTCCTTTTGTTACAGTATATGGGAAGGAACCATCGGTCTCTTGGAAATCACATACTCTCTTGGCAGCTCTCTTTGCACCTTCTAGGGCTTCTCCGTCATTAAAAACCTTGTAATATTGGGCCAAAAATGCCCCGCAGGTGGCATCAACGTTAAGGTAGTCTGCCCTATATAGCTTGGACTTTAGGAAGTATCCAGGTTCTACCTCGCTGGAAAGAACGAAATCTCGTGCTTTTATTAAGGCCTTTTGAATCGTTTCTTTAAGCTGGCTCTCCAAGTATGGTAATGATAAAAGCAGGGCTTCTCCCACAAATGATGTTACAAGGGCGGATTCTTGATTGTAATTTGGATGGATTTCATTCCATGAACCATTGGGGTTCTGTCTTAGTAAGAGAAAATTCACGAGTTTTTGAATGACTTCTCTTTTCTTCTCTCCATGAAGTCTGATTATGGATTTTAGGTATTCAGCACTAACCCTATTTCTCACAATTCCAAACACGGGGTCTTTTATGTATGCAGTATCTTCTTCAATTATCAGATGCTGACTTGTGCTATTCTCCAATGAGTACAGATATTTTTCAATGCCCTTCTCCATTTTGCTCCCTCACTACATCAAGCACACGTAAAAACTTTCTTGCCGAGGCCTCACGGCTGTACTGTGAGACATATCTTAGGCTATATAGCCTCATTTTCCGCATGTTTGACCTTAAAAGTTTTTTAATGCATTCAGCAACCTCTTTGGGAGTTTTCCCTACACACCCTGCTTGGCTTTCTTTGGCTATTCTTTCAATTTCTCCGGCTCCAACACCAACAAATGGTAAGCCGCATGCCAGGTATTCATAGATTTTTGAGGGGATGGCATATTTTAAGCTCTCGTCTGCCTTTATCGGGGCCACTCCAATGATGGAAGAACATAAGAGGTTAACAACTTCCTCTCTTGACAGCATTCCAATGTAGCTTATCCATCTGGACAGACCAAGTTTTTCAGCCTTTTCCAGAGTTTCGTTGAGGTTTTCCCCACTTCCTGCAAGGATCAGGGGAATTCTATCCTTTTCATTAACTAAAGCATAGCCTTCCAAAAATGTATCAAAGTCTTGAGCATGACCGAAATAACCTGTATAGACCATCTGGAGTTTTCTTGTTTTCTTCTTACATTTGAATGCTTCTAAATCAACGCCATTTGGGACAACGTAACATTTAGTGGGGTTTACTCCATATTTTTTGATCAGCTGGCGTCTTATTTTGGGGGTGACTACTGTAATGGCATTGGCCGTTTGAAGGGCCTTTGATTCGAGAAATCTAAAGATCCTTTCAACAATACTCCCCTTTTTTATGAAGCCTAAGCTTACGCTAACATCAAGAAAGAGATCTCTTATGTCTACGATAACTTTCTTTTTCAGGAGTTTTCCGGTTAATGCAACAATATACATCTGGGGGGGTGGGGAGGTTATTAGAATTACATCCGTACGCTTTCTATTCCGAATCAACCAGAGGCTCGCAAGTAAAGGAAAAAATGTGTAATACATGGCCCTTTCAAGTCCGGATGCTTCTTTTTTTGGCTGGTATGTGAAAAGTCTGATTACATCTCCCTCTCTCTTTGAAAATTTAAACTTTCGAGGAAACGTGCCAAAGGGATAGGTCTCGATCGCAGAAACAACGGTAATCCCAACCCCAAATTTTGTGAGATAGTTGTAAAGGTCGCCCATTCTTGATGCGTTCCCGCCCTTTTCTGGCGGAAAAGCTTGGGAGAATATTACTAAGTCACTCTTTGTTTCCATGGGCATACCTCACATGAGTTATCTCAACAATGCTTTTATAATTTAGGGATTCAATACTCTGTGGTGTTCAAAATGGCTCAAAAGTATTTCGTTCATCCTCTGGCCGTTGTTGAAGAAAATGTTGAAATCGGTGAAGGGACTAGAATTTGGCACTTTGCACACATTAGAAAAGAGGCCAAAATAGGCAAAAACTGTAACATCGGGAAAGACGTTTACATTGATGTTGGTGTTGAAATTGGCAACAATGTGAAGATCCAGAACGGGGTGAGTGTTTATCATGGTGTTAAAGTTGAGGATGACGTTTTTCTCGGCCCACACATGACATTTACTAACGATCTTTATCCGAGAGCCTTTAATCAGGACTGGGAAGTTGTGCCAACTCTTGTAAAGAAGGGTGCAAGCATAGGAGCGCATGCAACAATAGTTTGTGGAGTTACAATTGGAGAATACGCAATGGTTGGAGCGGGGGCTGTAGTTACAAAGGACGTTCCCCCATTTGGTCTGGTTTTTGGAAACCCAGCAAGGCTTAAAGGCTTTGTGTGTTATTGTGGGAGGAAATTAGAGGAGAAAATCGGAGAAGATGAGAGTGGAATAGTCTTTAAGTGTTCCCACTGTGGAAGAGAAGTTAAAATCAGAAGGGAAGATTATGAAAGATATCTAAGGGAGAAGGATTTGTGAGGTGTTGTTATGAGGAACATCCCAATAGCTAAACCTTTGATCGGGGATGAAGAGATTAACGGTGTTATTGAGGTTTTGAAGAGCGGGATGCTGGCGAGTGGAAAGGAAGTAGAAGAATTTGAAAAAGAATTTGCTCAATACTTGGGAGTGAAGCATGGAATAGCCGTTGTAAATGGAACTGCCGCACTTGATGTTGCCCTTAAGGCTTTGAGGATAGGGCCAGGAGATGAAGTTATAACCACTCCATTCACCTTCATCGCTTCAGCAAACTCAATTCTATTCCAAGGAGCAAAGCCAGTTTTTGCTGATATCGATCCAAAAACCTTCAACTTAGATCCAAATGAGGTCCTCGAAAAGATTAACGAGAAGACCAAGGCGATATTGGTTGTTCACCTCTATGGCCAGCCTGCTGATATGAAGGCCTTTAAAGAAATAGCGGAGGATCACAAGCTCTATCTTGTTGAGGACTGTGCCCAGGCCCATGGAGCCGAGTTTAATGGCCAAAAGGTGGGAACCTTTGGAGACATTGCTGCATTCAGCTTTTACCCAACCAAGAACATGACCACCGGGGAGGGCGGTATGGTTGTTACAAATGACGATGAGTTAGCAAAGAGGGCCGATTTAATAAGGAATCACGGCCAGGCGGAGAAGTACCTTCACGTTGAGCTTGGCTATAACTTGAGGATGACCAACATCGCGGCTGCTATTGGAAGGGCCCAACTCAAAAAGCTCGATGGATGGAATGAGAGAAGAATTGAGAATGCAAGGCTTTTAACCGATGGAATAAGCGAGATTGATGGATTAACCCCACCTTATACTGATCCAAGAGTCAAGCACGTATTTCATCAATATGTGATTAGGGTGGAGGAGGAGTTTCCATTAAATAGAGACGAGCTCATGGTAAAATTGGGGGAAAAAGGGATCGGAAGCGCTGTACATTATCCGATTCCAGTTCATCATCAGCCTTTCTATCAAAAGCTTGGCTATCCAAATGACATTTGTTCGAATGCCGTTGAAGCCTCAAAGAAAGTGCTGAGCTTACCGGTGCACCCAGCTGTTAATAGGGGAGACATTGATTATATAATCAATACCCTTAGGGAACTGGGGACTCTGTGACGCCAATTTTTATTAGTGATTTCCCTTTTCTTTATAAACTAAAGAGAAAAAAGCAAGATTTGCTTCTCTCTTAGGGTTGATTTTAAGAGTTCCCTTTAGAGTTCATTCTTTCCGCTCAATTAGATATCTCAAAGTCCTTCAAATCCCACACCAGAAAACCCTTCTCTTCTAATTCTTCTTTATTCTCGACTCTTTTTGCTACCAATCCACAATTTTTCTCCCATCCTTCCAGTCCTACAACTTCAATCTTATTTTCTAAGTCCTTCAGAATTCCTTGGGCTTTTTTTTCACTCAACTCCTTCCACTTAACTTCGACAAAAAGGGCTTTCTTCTCCTTCTTATTCAGTGCAACAATGTCAATCTCCTCTCCCTTATGCCACCAGCGACCAATCTTTGTGAACTTAAATGGCAGTCTTCCTTCGCGATTAAGTTCTATTAAAAGCTGCCTTACTATTTCTTCGAAGGCAAAGCCTATATACTGGTTGAAGCCTCGTCTGAACTCTTCAAGGGCTCCATCTGGAAAACCACTTTCAATTTCCTCGAAATAAGGTGCCACGAAACGGAACCAGAAAGCAAAATAGAGGTCTCTGAAGCGGTAAATTCCTCTCTTTGCCTTCCTTGCCACTGGGAGTTCCCTCTTTAGTATTCCCAAATCCTCAAGTATCCTTAGATAGCGGGCTGTATTTTTGGGCTCGATAAAAGAGTGCTGGGCTATCTCATTGACGCGTGTTTTTCCTTCAGCTACTGCCTCAAGTATTGTGTAGTATGTCTCTGGTTCCCTGAACTCTTCCTCTAAGAGCTCTTTGGCCTCTCTGAAGAGAAATGCATTTGGATCAAAGAAGTTCTTTTCAATGTCTTTTTCGGCACTTTTACCTTCAAAGAGCTCAAGGTATCTTGGAACACCGGAAGTTACTGCATAAATCTTCACAGCTTCCTCTGGATCTGTCCCATCAAACCACTCAAAGAGATGTTTAAACTTCAAGGGCTGGAGGTTAAGTGTTGCATCACTCCTCCCATAGAGTGGACTTGAGTAGTCAAAGAAGCTCCTCTTTAGAAGACCAACGGAGGAAGCTGACAGGATTAGCATTATACTACTGTCGGCTAAAATTTCGTCCACTATGCTCTGGAATTCAGCCTCGACCTCAGAATATCGAAGCAAGTAGGAGAATTCGTCGAGGAAAACTATAAGCCTCCCTTTTGCCTGCGAGCCTATGAAACGGAAAGCATCTGAGAAGGTTGAAAAGTTTGGCACGGGGATGCTAAAGTACTCTCCTATCGCCCTGTTGAGTTTTGTAAGGTTGTATTCCCACACCCTCTTCTCGAACTGCACTGTTATTGTGCTCTTGTTTGTCAAGAACTCTCTCACGAGTCTGCTTTTGCCTATTCTTCTCCTACCAGTGACGAGTACAAGAGTGAAGTCGCTTCTATTGTAAAGTTTTTCGAGTGTTTCAAGCTCTTCTTTTCGGTTTACAAATTTTCGAATTTTCATAATATAATCTTAAGTCGAAATTATATAAAAAAGTTTTGTTGAATGCCATTCAAAGAGAAAACAAAAAAGGCCCATCATGTTTTGAAAATTCTTCAGAGTACATAGTATCTCCTCTATTTAAGAACTTACCTTTTGAAAACCTTATCCTTCAGGAGAGGAAGTCAGTTAAGCTGAATATTAGAGGTGTTTGTGCATCGGATAATATTCCTATCATTAAGATTATAATAACTAACGATAGTGCTTATATACCTTAACTTCTCAAAAAAGAACATCGATTGAAGCTGATCTATCATTTTTTATGCAAGGTGATCAAAATGCTCCGTGTTGGTGTAGTTGGCGTCGGAAATATGGGGAGGCATCATGCGAGGATTTATTCTGAGCTGTCAAAGGAAGGAGAGGTAGAATTTGTTGGGGTGGCTGATGCTAACTTAGAGAGGGCTAAAGAAGTCGCTTCTCAATTTAAAACAAAGGCTTTTGGTGATTACAGGGAACTGATAGGGAGAGTTGATGCTGTGAGTATTGCAGTTCCAACTTCTCTCCACAAACAAGTTGCTCTGGAGTTTATTGAAAATGGTGTCAGCGTTTTAGTAGAAAAACCAATAGCCGAGAGCATTGAGAGCGCTCAAGAAATAATAAGGGCAGCAAAGAAGAATAATGTCACCTTAATGGTTGGACATGTGGAAAGATTCAATCCCGGTGTTTTGAAACTTAAAGAGATTTTGGATGAGAATTTAATCGGAAAAGTGGTTACTCTCACTGCCAAGCGTGTTGGGCCTTTGCCTCCACAGATCAAGGATGTTGGTGTAATAATAGATTTGGCTGTTCATGATATTGATGTCATGAGCTTTTTACTTGAGAGAAATGTGAGGAAAGTTTACGCTAGGGCTGGGAGTGCAAAGAATCCCCTTGAACTTGAGGATTATGCGATAATAATGCTTGACTTTGAAAACGCCACAGGAGTTGTGGAGACCAACTGGCTCACTCCTCATAAGGTTAGAACCCTTAGTGTGGTTGGGACTGAGGGCATAGCGGAATTGAATTACATAACCCAGAAGCTGATCCTATACAATCATGAGTGGGTCAAGGAGGCGAAGGTGCAGTTTAAGGAGCCTTTAAGAAACGAGCTTGAACATTTTGTTGAGTGTGTTAAAAAGGAAGAGAAACCATTAGTGAACGGAGAAGAGGGACTTCATGCGCTGATGGTTGCCATAAAGGCTTTAGAGAGCGCCAATAAGGATGAAGCAATAGACGTGGAGTTCACATAACTCAATTTTTAAGGTCTAATAGAACAAGTGAGGGACACCGCATGGTCCGGAGGCCTCAGTGAAGTTTCGCTCTGAGGCAGAGCTCACATCTTCACCCATAAACCTCACAACTCTGGGTAAGTTGCTCGGTTTACGGTTAGATATGAACTCTGGATCAGGGTGAAGCTTTCGCTTCGGTCCCTTCCCACACAGTGCCCCTCAATACATGATTGGTTTTGAAGTATATAAAGGTTCTTGTTCGAAAAAATATATATAAATCAAAAAATAATTTGAAATTCATTAAAAATAATCGGGAGTGATCTAGTTAAAAGATGATCAAAAATTAAAAATCGCAATTAGATTGGAAGCAGCGTCGGGAAAATGTTAGTCTTGGGGTTAAAAAATGCTTAATTTTGGAAAAATTTGCAAATAGGAAGAGGAAACTTGAGATCTTGGAGAGGGCTAATAAGAAGGTTTTAGGTTTTTGTGCCCTATACTTTTTCAAGTCCCTAAAATCTGGAGGATCTTCCTTTCATCCAGCACTATTAGGTTCTCTGGCGCATTCTTTACCTTTCTAGCTATCAGGAGATAATAGCTCTCTCCTTTCCAGTTGCTTAGCTCAACTTTTCTCTTCAGGTCCTCGAGGACTTTTTCACCATTTACGGGCTTGTTCCGCCACTTACACTCGCCAAAGAGAGCCCTTTTTCTGTCCCGACTGAGGGCCACTATGTCTATTTCATAGACTTTTCTCTGCTCGTTTTCCCTGTAATAGCCCCAGTGTCGTCCTATTTCGGTGAATTTGAAGGGTAACTCTCCCTTGCCATTTAAAATCCACAGCAATTCTCTGCAGATGAAGTCGAACCTCTTTCCAGTGAAGTCGGACAACATGGAGATTACTTCTTTTCCGAGCTCTTCACGCATTGCTTCATACTCACTCAGTCTCGGATGGACGAAGCGGAACCAGAAGTTGAGCAGCGGATGTCTTATGTAAATCACTCTCTCCTTTCCGAGAATGGCTTTATCATAGGAGAGCAGCTTGAAGTAATCAACCAATTCCTTTATCTGTCTTGTCAGTGATGTTTCCTCCCGATTCATATAGCCTGCTATCTTGCTTAGCGATGTTGCTCCATTAGCCACAGCCTCGAGTATGTCATAGTACACTCCAGAACGTCTTCCAAACTCAAGGGAGAGTATCCTCGGTACTTCTTCTTCTAGTGGGGCTGAAGGAGAGAAGAAGAGATTTTTAATGATTTCCTCTGCACTTTTTCCTTCAAGCCCTTCATCCTCTATGGCCACGTAGTATTTGGGCAAACCGCCAAAAACTGCATAAAGTTTCATAAAGTCATCAATCTCTTCTATTTCTAGCTCTCTTGACAGTTTATAGCTGGCTTTAATTCCAAGCTCCTTCAAATGGAGCTCTCGCTTTATCCTCCCGTAGAGTGGCTCCTTCGAGTCTCTGAAGATCTTTTCAATCATCCCAATTGTTGAGCCGGTGAAGACTAGCATGAGGTTTTTTCTGCTCTCATGGAGGTCTATGAGCTTCTGAAGGGTTGAGAACACTGAGGGTTCAACTCTCTGGAAATCCTGAAACTCATCAAAGACAACAACACCCTCAAATCTTTCAAAAAGCACTTCAAAAAACTCGTCCCAGCTTGATATATGTTCATACTTTGTTATGGCCCCTCTTTTCTTTAGAATTTCTTCATATTCTCTCAAAAGGGATTCAGAAGTCTTGCCTCTATTAACGAAGAAATAGAGGTCTTTCTCTCTTAAGAACTCAAGTAGGAGTCTTGTTTTGCCAACTCGTCTTAATCCATAAACCACTAAAGTGTAGAGCTTCTTTTTTGAGCGTTTTTTTGCTTCTTCGAGTATTCTCATCTCAGTATCCCTGTCGATGAAGCGCATTATATTCACCTACTGAATTATTCATCTACTGAATATAAAAATTTATCGATGGGTAAACAAGTTTCGACTAATCATGATTAGAAAACCTCAGGGCAACATGTTCCAGTTATTCAGAGTTGCCTCTTGAAAGCCTCGCCGTTCACGGTGAGGAGGAGGTCAGTCCTATCAGTATATAGCCACCGTTAGAGTTGGTTAAGGCACATATTTCTCTTGCATATCTTTTGTGGCGTTAATTTTGAATTCTATTCGTTCGTTCTCCCCTTCTTTTATCAACATTATTGGATCATTCACGTCCATGTTTACCGTTAAGTATTGTTATTCACAAAACTTTACAGTACCGTTAAGTTTCTTGGGTTTACTGTACTTAACGGTAGTGTACCGGAAGGTCTACATTGTCTCTAAAGTCTATTCCTTAGGGCAAAAAGAGGTACTTATCATGTGTTGAAGAACTCAAAGGAATCATAAAGGGCTCATAAATTGAAGAAGGTGAACCCACATGAGAGAGGTAGCTGGCCTCCTCCCCGCCCTAAAGAGCGAGGCTTGAAAAGAAAAAGTAAATTATCCTAAATTCTCCTATTTCTAACTCGGCATGCTCCTTATTATCAATCAAAACATTTATAAGTTTTAATTAAGTTTAATTAAATGTAATTAAATATCATTAAAGCTGGAGGTGTTTATGATGGATGAGGAAAGGAAATATACAACCGTTTCTATACCAAAGCCCCTTTATGAGAAGATAAAAAAGAGGATTGAGGGCACTGGGTTTACGTCAGTTTCAGACTACGTGACCTATGTTTTGAGAGAGGTTTTGGCAAGCCTTGAGGAAGAAGAGAAGGAAGAGGTCTTCAGCGAGGAGGAAGAGGAGAAGGTCAAAGAAAGGCTTAGGGCTTTGGGGTATCTCGACTGATTCTCTAAAACTTTTTAGGTGATAGCGATGGTTTCTAAGCCCCACGGAGGAAAACTGGTTAGGAGAATAGCTGCCCCGAAGACAAGGGAGAGGATTTTAAGTGAGCAGCATGAGTATCCGAGAGTTCAGATTGATCATGGAAGGGCCATTGACCTTGAGAACATAGCCCATGGTGTTTATTCTCCACTGAAGGGATTCTTAACGAGAGATGATTTTGAGAGTGTTTTAGACCACATGAGGTTGAGTGATGACACTCCATGGACCATTCCAATAGTGCTTGATGTTGAAAATCCAACCTTTGAAGAAGGAGACGCGGTTCTTCTCTACTATGAGGACTTACCAGTAGCGAGAATGCATGTGGAGGAGATTTACACCTACGACAAGAAGGAGTTTGCCAAAAACGTATTCAAAACCACTGAAGAGGCCCATCCGGGGGTTGCAAGGGTCTACTCAATGGGTGATTATCTAGTTGGTGGAGAGATAGAGCTCCTGAATGAGCTTCCGAATCCCTTTGCCAAGTACACTCTTAGACCGGTTGAAACGAGGATTCTTTTTAGGGAGAGGGGGTGGGAAACCATAGTTGCTTTCCAGACTAGGAACGTTCCACACGTGGGTCATGAATACGTCCAAAAGTCAGCCCTCACATTCGTTGACGGCCTCTTCATAAACCCTGTTTTGGGTAAGAAGAAAAAGGGCGACTATAAGGATGAAGTGATTATCAAGGCCTATGAGGTGCTTTTCAAGCACTACTATCCAAAGGATGCCGCTACACTGGCAACCGTCAGGTATGAGATGCGCTATGCCGGGCCTAGAGAAGCAATTCACCACGCCATAATGAGGAAGAACTTTGGAGCAACGCACTTCATCGTAGGAAGGGATCATGCAGGCGTTGGCAATTATTACGGGCCTTACGATGCTCATGAGATCTTTAACCACTTCCCCGACCTGGGCATAACACCAATGTTCTTCAAGGAGTTCTTCTACTGCAGGAGATGTGGTTCAATAGTTAACGAAAGGATCTGTCCACATCCGATGGAAGATAGGGAATACTTCAGTGGAACAAAGATCAGAAATATGATAAGGGAGGGCAAAGTACCTCCAGCATACTTCATGAGGCCCGAGGTGTATGAGGTCATAAGGAGCTTTGATAATCCCTTTGTAGAGTGATTTCTATGCTGATAATCCACCACTGGGACACGGATGGCATAACCTCAGCAGCTTTACTCGTTAAGGCCCTCAACCTAGTGGAATTTAAAAACATGAGTCCTCCCATTGGCGAGTTCCGCTTTGATGAGAGGATCAAGAGAGCTATTGAGAGATCGGAGGAAATTTACATCCTTGATCTAAACCTTCCCCACGAAGTTGAGGGCATTAATAAAAGCATAGTATTCATAGACCACCACATCCAGCCAAGGATCAGAAACCCAAAAGTCAAGCAGATAAACCCGGCCCTTGAGGGTGAGGAGGCTCCCTCGGCTTCCTTTGTTGTTTCTCAATATTTTAATTTCTGGAACACTTGGAGCGCTCTGGGAGTTATTGGGGATATAGGGGAAAAGGCCTTTGAGATTCCTAAAGTTGGGGAGCTTTTAGAAAGGGAGGGCTTCACAAAGGAGGAAGCTTTGAGGCTAGTGGAGCTCATGGATTCGAATTATATAACCACGGAAAGGAAAAGCGTTGAAAAGGCCGTTAAAGTAGTTCTTGAAACCCCTGTGAGAGATCTTTTGACATATGGGCCATGGGTCAAAAAGGCTGAGGCAATAGGGGAGGCTATTAATGGGGCCCTTGCGGGGGCAGAGGTGAGGGATGGAATGGCCTTCATAACTTTCAAGAGCCCGTTCAACATTATCTCCAAGGTGGCCAGAAAGGCCGTCTGGGAGATAGGCTATGAGGGAGCGGTGGTTGTTAATGAGGACTTCCATGGGAAGGCCCAGATTTACTTCAGGATTTCGTCGAAAATGGCCAAGAAAATAAATATGGGTGAAATAATCTCTGAACTTAAGGGTAAAGGCTTCAATGCCGGAGGTAAGAGAGAGGTTTTAGGGTGTATTTGTGAGAAAGATAAAATTGAGGAAGTTTTGAGAATAATTAACGCTCATTTGGGGTGATCAATATGGAAGAAAAAATAAATGAAGGGATTGAAAAGGTCAAGAAGGTCTTTGTCATTGGCCTTGACTCAGCTCCGCCTGAACTTTTGTTTGGTAAGTTTTTGGACGATTTACCCAACATAAAGTGGCTTGTGGAGCGCTCTATTTATGGCCCAATGCAGAGCACAATTCCGGCCATTACAATTCCGGCCTGGATGGTCATGGCCACGGGTAAAACACCGGGAGAACTTGGCCTTTACGGTTTTAGGCATAGGAAAGAGGGCACCTACAACGATATCTGGATTGCCCATGCTTTGATGGTTAAGGAAAAGGCCGTTTGGCACCACATAGCCGAGAAGGGTAAAAAATCGATTTTAATTGGAATCCCCCCGAGTTATCCACCTAAAAGGGTAAACGGTTATCTTATAAGCTGTTTCATTACTCCTGATGCAACCGTTGACTACACCTATCCAAAGGAGCTCAAGGGAGAGATTGAGCGCTTGGTTGGTGAGTATATCTTCGACGTTGTCTTTAGGAAGGAGAACAGAGATGAGACAAAGGAGCAGCTCTGGGAGATGACGAGAAAGAGGTTTGAGGTCATAAGATATTTAATTCAGGAGAAGGAGTGGGACTACTTCCAGTTCGTGGAGATAGGCCTTGACAGGGTTCACCACGCCTTCTGGAAGTACTTTGACGAGAACCATCATTTATACCCGGGCGATGACAATCCATACAAAAACGTCATTCCCGATTACTACAAGCTCCTTGATGAAGAAATAGGTAAAACTCTAAAGCTTCTTGACTTGGATGAGACCGCTGTGATTATAGTTTCCGATCATGGTATAAAGGCCATGAAAGGAGCTTTTGCCATAAATCAGTGGCTCATTGATGAGGGATTATTAAAGATCAAGAACCCGGAGATTCTTGAGGAAGGGAGACAGGTCAGGTTCAATGAACTTGATGTGGACTGGAGCAAAACAATAGCCTGGGCCTGGGGAGGTTATTACTCACGGGTTTTCCTCAACGTTAAAGGAAGGGAGCCCCACGGCATAATTGAGCCCTCGGAATACGATAAGGTTAGAGATGAAGTTGCCGAGAGAATAAAGAGCATCAGAGGGCCCAATGGGGAGAAGTGGAACACCAAAGTTTTCTATCCGGAGGAGATTTACCCAATAGCCAAGGGGGACAAACCGGATTTGATGGTTTACCTGGACGATTTGAACTGGAGAGCAGCGGGAACTCTTGGCTATGAGAGTCCATATCTCTTGGAGAATGATTTAGGCCCAGATGATGCCGTGCACGCTGAATACGGAGTGTTCTCACTCTACTTACCTGGAATGAGTGAAGCAAAGAGAACACAGCTCACAATTTACGACTTTGCACCAACTGTGCTTAGACTATTTGGAATGAAAAAACCACTTAACGGGAGGAGTGTGATATGAGCGAGAAAACTCAAAAGAGCCTTGAAAATGGATTTACGATATGGCTTACTGGCCCAAGTGGAGCAGGAAAGACCGTTTTAGCACATGCTTTGAAGAAGAAGCTTAAATCAATGGGCTATGGGGTGGAGATTCTGGATGGAGATGTGATAAGAAAGACCCTGTATCCTGAGCTTGGCTTTTCTAAGGAAGCGAGGGAAATGCACAACAGAATAGTTATCCATATGGCCAAGCTTTTGAGCAGGAACGGGGTAATAACCATAGTTTCACTGATCTCACCCTATAAGGCTGTGAGAGAGTATGCGAGGAAGGAGATTGGCAACTTCATTGAGGTATATGTGTATGCACCTTTGGAGGTAAGGATTCAGAGAGATCCAAAGGGATTGTACAAGAAAGCCATGCGCGGTGAGATAAAGGGATTGACGGGCTATGATGGGGTTTATGAAGAGCCGGAGAACCCAGAGGTGAAAGTCGACTCTTCAAAGATGACGCCGGAGGAAGAGGTAGAGGCCGTGTTAGAGAAGGCCAAAGAGCTCGGTTATCTCTGAGGTGACTCTATGTTTATCTTTACTTTTCTTGGCTTTCTTGTGGGAACTCTAGTGGGCCTCACTGGAATAGGTGGCGGAGCTTTGATGACTCCAGCTTTGATTTTCCTTGGGGTAGAGCCTGTTATAGCCATTGGTACCGATTTACTCTATGCAACGGTCACAAGGATTTTTGGTGTTTTCTTTCATCACAAGAATAATGGATTAAGGTTTGATCTGGCCTCAAGGCTCTTCCTCGGAAGTTTGCCAGCTATACTATTAGGAAACTTCCTCTTGAGAGAAATTGAGAGGACGGTTTTAAACGAGTATCTCACCATCCTCTTGGGCAGTGTCCTCTTAATTACCTCCACATTGAGCCTGATTAAAGGGGAAATCAGGGTTCCAATAAGGCCGAGAAGGGATTACTTATATCTTTTGGGCTTTATCGTGGGGTTAACTGTTCAATTCACTTCAGTTGGTGCGGGAGTAATTGTGAGCTTTGCTCTAATGAATCTTGCCAGAGTCAACCCAAAGGAAGTTGTTGGTGTCACGATAGTTTACGGGTTGGCTTTGTCTTCTTTTAGCTTTCTGAACTATGCTCTCCTTGGTAGGGTGAATTATTCTTTGGCTTCTGCATTGATACTTGGCACTTTGCCGGGGGTTTATTTGGGCACGCGGATAAATTTACTTGTGGAGAGGGAGAAGCTGAAGAAGATCATTAATCTGATAATTTTAGTTGTTGGATTTTTGATACTTGCTCAGCGAGTTCTTTAAGGTTTTTTGATTGATATCTCCCAAATTGGGAGAAGTATTAAAAAGGTTTAATGATAGGGTGTCCAAAAGAGTTAAAAAGGTTGAAATAATGTAAACCCTTGGGAACAGTAATCGATGTAGAAAACAGCTTATTTTGCCCGCTCCCCTGTGAAGCCCATCCGATGACAAGAGGGGGCGGATGACCGGGTGTGTCTCTGGTTTCTTTTTAATGTCTTAATCCTCTTCTTCTGAGATTGACGTAATTATCGGCTATTGTTATTAAGATTTTTCTCTGTAGATAATATTCTAATTCTTTTTCAATTTTTGTCTGTTTTATCACATCTTTTTCTTTTTGAGATTTCCATAATTCTTGTCTTAGTTTTTCAATCTCTGCCTGTTCTATCTTTTATACCAGAAATTTGCATATTTCCAGTTTGTCCACAATTGCTTGTCTGTACAAAAAGTTTAAATATGGAAGCCCCTTCCATATAGAATGGGGTGTCTATAAATGTTTGAAACCCGGCCAGTAACCAATGAGAAAAACCTTTATGGAAAAAAGCACAAAGAAGCTCTTAAACAGCTGAAGAAGAATGTTGAGGAGAAAACATTTACAGCAATTCTGGGCCCAAGAAGGGTCGGCAAGACGAGCATCATTAGGGTTTTTTTGAATAAGTACAGGTACCGGTACATATACTATGATCTATCCCCTTTTATGAGCAAGCCAGGGATCAGCTATACCGAGCTGACTCCAGCAATGATGAATATTGAAACAAATGAGCTCTCATACCATGCCCAGCTCAGTCTGGGTCTTGTACGGCTTGATGTTAAGCCCGAAAATGGGGTACAGTTCCAAAATGCCCTGATTAACCTCTTAAGGGAACTAAATGGTAAATACGATAATCTTCTTGTAATAATAGATGAAGCTCAGGTAATGCCCCGCATCAGAGGAGTTAACATGCTGGGCCTTCTTCAATTGATAAGCAACACAATGGACAATATAACCGTGATAATGACAGGATCGATGCCGGGATTGCTTGAGAAGATACTCAGTCCCTCAGCGTCGCAACCAATGTTCGCCAGATATGTGGATAGGATTCACATACCGCGCTGGACACGTGAGGAAAGCATGGGATACCTCAAAAAAGGACTACACAAAGCAAAAGTATCCTGCACCAGAGCTGAAGTTGAAGAAGCTGCAGAGGAGCTCTCAAATGTACCCGGATTTTTGGCCTATTATGGTAAGCAGAGAACCAGAGGTATGAACCACAGTGAAGCTCTTGTAGAAGCTTCAAACTATGCCATAAACATCTGGGAGCAGGATTTAGAGGCTTTTCTTAACATCTACAGCACCAGAGCTTATGTAACGACACTCTGGGCACTAGCTCAATCAAAATTCGGCCTAACACGAAAGGAGATCGCTGGCGAAGTGCTTCACAGGGAAAAAATTAGTGATAGGAGTCTTAGCCGTATATTAAGGAACCTCGTTTCCTCAGGAATGGTTGAGCACAGCAAAGAGCGCAGAAAGTACATCATTGCAGAGAATCCGCTTGCAAAAGCAGTTCAGAATATAGCCAGGAAATACAACATTTACTGATATTTTTCTTTTTCAATATACCCATCTTGAAAAGCGGGGGGTCACTCCCTCTCCTAAAAGGCGAAGCTTTCAAAAGAAAAATATAAATCCTGTCGTTCAGAAGGAATATTCTTGTGAAGTACTCATGTATTAGGGCGTTTAGTCTGAGGACTGTGAACAGGCTATAGTGCCATTTCACGCCAAGTTTGTTCAGTCCGAGCCCGATAATTTCCAGAGGTTTTAAAGCTTTTTTAGCTTGAACTCTTCGACGGTCTTTACATAGTAGAGCCCCCTGAGAATGCGGATTACGTAATTCTCCTTTTCAGGTCCCCTCTTTCAGGAGGAGAGAAAGTTAAAGGTGATAAGCATCTTTCTGTGAGTTATTTACTCGGATTGCAAGGAGATCTCTAAACTTTTAATTAATTTATCCAATCCCCTGCTTTTGAGCCCTCTTTCTACGAGTATGTCTTTAAGCATCAATGACTTTTCGTAAAGCAGTCCTATAAGCCATTCAAACCGTTCTGGCTCAATGAGAACTTTTTGACTATTGAGCTCGTCAAGAATTATGCTGAAATCTATACCGTGCTCAAGCAGACGGAGTAGATCGTCAATATCCTTGATCCTGCTAAGAGAGGTCACGCCTTTGAATAAGAAGATGTCTTCAAGAGAAACCAGCTGAACCCTGAGGACTTTTAAATTCATAAACTCATCTGGAATTATTGAGCGAACTTTCATACCATCTGAAAGTGTTATGCCTCTTAGAACTCTTTTTACAAAGACATCAAGAGTGAAGTCACCCAGCTCTGGGTCAAGCTTTTTGTAAACTGAAAAAGCTCCAAGTTTAACTTTATATTCATGCTCAATTTCTTTCATGTAGATAACCCTCACTCCTGGGCCAACCTTGAGCTCGGGGGGAGTATTTGTGAGAACCTCATCAAGGGCTTTTAGAACAGGGATATTCTCAACGACAATGTCGATGTCTGCTGTCGCCTCTTTCATACCTCTCAGTGCAAGGTTCCCACCACCTATGAGGTAAAGCGTTATCCTTTCGGGGATAACCCCTTGGGAAGCCAGCAGTGCAGCTTTTTCATCCAGCAGAGTGAATTCTTTGGTTAATCTCTCTTGTTATCACCTTTTTAACCTCCCGAAATACTGGTGATAAACTTCTTCAACCTCTCTTCGAGAGGGGAATGGATAGCCTTTCTCTTTTCCATTGAGATATTCAATAATCTCGTTAATAATCTCGAGAACATCAAACTTGAGGGCAAGACGTCTGAGCTTAGCGGTGTTGAATTTTTTAGCCTTTAGGAGGGTTATTATGTAAAGGAGCTCTCTTGTACCGGGTTCTGAAACGACCAATGCATGAACAATAGCCTCTTCGAGCGTTATCTGCTTGGAAGGCCAGTAGTAGTGGTAAACTCCCGGCGATATTATGGTGAGACCAAAGTCTCCAAAACGGGCCAAACCTGTAAGCTGGAACAGATCTAATGTCTTGTCATTGAAGCTTCTCGTGGCGAGTATGAACTCATTAACACCGCTCCATACAATTGTTGCATCTTCGCTGAAGCTCTTGGCTTTTATTGAGTTCTGCAGCCGGAAGTATTCATTTGCGAATTCCTTGATGAGTGAGAAACGCTTTGTAATGAAGTAGCCCTCTTCGTTTTTCCCAACGATGAGCCTTTCCATTAGTCCACTCAAAACGTGATGCACAGTGTAGCGGCTCACGTTGGCCCTTAGAGCGATTTCCCATGCGGCTCTTGGCTTTTCGATGGCCATCCCACCGATTACTTTGAGGTTTCTGCCTGCGAGGAGAGAGGCAAAGTTCATATGGGGAAACCTAGCTAAGAGCTCATGAAAGAGCTCAAGGGGTTTGGTACTGGAGGGAAGAACCATGATCTTTTTGCCTTCCCTTTTTCTCTCTATGAGACCCTTTATTTCAAGAGATCTGGTAATTGTGGAGACTCTTGCCCTGGAAAGGCCCAGTTGAGCGGAGAGTTCTCTAAGGGATGTTGGTTTATGGAGTGCTGAGAGAACCCTGAGTTCTGTTCTGGTGAGCATGATATCACCGTGCCAAAATTATTAAAGAATTTATAAAAATTTTTTGTTTTTTGACACTATTTTCACTATCCAGTTGAACAGGTAGGAGGTGAACTATTCTGTCCTAAAGGGCGAGGCTTTCAAAAGTGTAAAAACGTGGGCTCCATGGAGGTGTTATGTCATGTAAACAGTATTGGTAATATTGTTACCAAAATATTTTTAAATAATTGGTAATACAAATACCAACATGATTGAACAGTTCAATCCATGGTGGAAAGGAAAAGAGTTTATAGGAGAAGATGAAGATTACGGTAAATGGAAAGAAAGCAAGGTTAGATGGATCCCGGAAACTATTGAAAAGATCTCACTAGAGCCGTTTTCCCTGAATTTCATATTTGGTCCACGGCAGGTTGGCAAGACAACCCTTCTAAAGCTCATCATAAAAAATCTCTTGGACACGGGAGTTGATCCTAAAGCGATATTTTATGTGCGGTGTGATTATCTAAGCGATTACAAAGAACTTATGGAGGTCTTGGATGAGTATATGGAGCTCAGGAGGATTGAAGGGGTTGAGGGATCTTATTTTCTCTTGGATGAGATTACATTTCTGAGGGAATGGTTCAGGGCAATAAAGCTCTACATTGACATGGGGAGATTTAAAAGGGATGTTCTGATCCTGACAGGTTCCCTCAGCATGTATCTTAAAGGCGAGGTTGAAACTTTCCCGGGCAGGAGGGGGGGAGGAAGGGACCTCATAATGTATCCTCTAAGCTTTAGGGAATTTGTAAAAGTTGCTGCACCGGAGCTTTACTCAAGAATTCCCAAGATTAAAGCTGCCACTGAGATTGAAAAATGTCTGAAGCTAATATCATGGAAAGAAGAACTGTACGACCTTTTTGTTCTCTATCTGAAGAGCGGTGGGTTCCCGAGGGCTGTGAAAGATGTTCTTGAGAAAGGCAAAGTAAGTGAGGAGACTTATGATACCTACCTCTCTTGGATCAGAGGGGATTTGATCAGGCTGGGAAAGAGTGAAGGTATTGCAAAAAGGATAATAAAAGCCATCCTTGAGAAGGTTCCATCCCCTGTAGCTTGGAACACAATTGCAAAAGAAGTTGAGGTTGGTTCTCATAAAACGGTTTTTAGTTACGTTGAATTTTTTGAGAAAAGTTTTGTCCTTGAAGTTCTGCAGTACTTTAATCCCAACACCCTAAAACCGGAGTTCAAAAAAGAGAAGAAGATTCACTTCATAGATCCATTTTTGTATAGCCTCTTTTCACGTTGGTGTTTGATTGAAGGTCCGAGTGAGGATAAGATCGTTGAAAGTGTCGTTGCGTCGCACCTGGCCAGAAAGTACGAGGTTGGCTACTGGAGGAACGGGAGCGAAATTGATGTGGTAACAAAAGAGGGTATTGGCTTTGAAGTCAAATGGCGGAAAAATGCCAAACCTTCGAGAGTTAAGGTAGGAAAAATAAGAAATGTCGTGACATTATCAAAAGAGGATTTCTCCACTGATCCTTTGATGATCCCGGTTTACCTGTTTCTTGCATGCCTTGATGTTTGAACTTTTTAAGAAAGACAGCTAGGAATTACCCCCGCGAAGGCCTCGTCGTTCACGGCGAGGGGAGGGCAGCTTATCGGCGACATAGGTATAGGGCTTTCAAATATTGTGGATGAGGCTCCAGTTTAAGAACAGGAATGTGAGTATACAAAATGCTTATATATATGTAATACAATTTTATCTACAGGTGAATTACATGGGAAATGTTATTAGTATTCGTGTTCCGCCAGAAATTAAGCACGAAATGGATAGGTTAAAGGGTGAGGTTAACTGGAGTGAGGAAATTAGGGAATTCATAAAAAGGAGGATTAAAGAATACAAAAAGAGAAAAGCCCTCCAAGAAGTTGTAGCCTACATCCAAACCTTGCCCGAAGCGCCAAAGGGAACAGCACAAAAGTTAGTGAGGGAGGACCGTGATAGTCATTGACTCTTCAGCCTTTTCAAAGTTCTTACTAAAGGAAGAAGGCTGGGAAAAGGTAATCCCTTACTTAGACCCCAACTTGGAACCGTATGCCGTAGACATGTTAACCATTGAGACTACAAACGTGATATGGAAATACATGAAAAGGTACAGGCTAATAACGAGAGAGCAAGCCATGGGGCTTTATGGACAAATGGTAAAGCTCATAAGGGAGGAGGTTATAACGCTGGAGACAGGGAGGAAATATTTGCAAGAAGCTTTGAAAATTGCTGTAGATTACGACATTTCCATTTATGATGGCTTGTTTTTGGCACAAGCTAGAAATTTAAAAGCCAAACTTGTTACAAGCGATAAAAAACAAAGAGACGTGGCGGAAAAAATTGGACTGGAAGTAGCGTACGTGAACTACCCTGCCCTTACGGACAGGGCTTTGTGAGAGTTCATTTGGCGTCCCGTTGCCGGTAGCCTCACTCTCACCGGCCGGTTCACGCGGCCACTACCGGCTATCCTCCCAACGGAGGAATCGCCGGCTACTTTCCGCAAAATGTTCAAAGCACCATTCACATCAGCATTAATTAACACACCTGTGGAGGATTGGTACAACCCCCTACAGAGTCTTTTACCCCAATATTTCTCCTTCTTTTCCAAAGGCTCTAAAGCCAAAGCATCTGCCTTGCTAGTGTAAGCTTCATCAACTTCAACGAAGTTAATCCCGTAACGCTCACACTTGGCTTTTAACTTTCGCTTGAAGAGACCATAAGGAATGAATTGGAAGTTCTGATTATTCACTTTGCCCAAGGAAGCCCTCTGCTTCGCCTCCTCCAATTCGCCAATAACAATGCTTCCAATCTTATTCTCCAAGCAGTACTTGATTATGTAATTCACGGCTTGATTCATAAAATTATTCATCACGCTCTTCCTCTTCCTCAAAAGCCGGGCCATCCTTCTGCCGAATTTTACTCCTTGTTTGTCATACTGGCTTTGGAGTTTGGCCTTTTTCTTATTCCACCACCGGTTAAAGCTTTTTAACCACCGGCCTTCAACGATGAAGGCCGTCCCGGTGGTGTCTACACAAGTTGCGAAATTATCCACGCCCAAATCGATGGCCAAGTACTTTGAGTAATCCAAATCCCTCTTTTCAGGCTGAACCTCGTAAACGTACTCCACCTCAAACCAGAGGGCGTTATACCTTGGCAAAATGCGAACTTCCTTGATCCTGTGATCCTTGACATTATTGGGGAGGGGAATTTCCAAGTGCATTACGCCAAACTTTTTGGCAAAGTTTCGGCCGAGAGTTAGAATAACTTTATCCTCTTTAATCTTGAAGGACTGGTAGGGGAAGATTAGGAGGAAGTGCCCGTCTTTCGGCAAAAACCTTGGCGGGTGAGTTGGTTTATTGTAGTTCCCTTTTTGCCTTTCCTTTAAAAGTTTGAAGAATGATCTGTAATTTCTCTCCACGATTTTCATGGTTTGTTGAGCTGCTTGACTTGGCAATAATTTGTATGGGATGCTGTTTTTGAGCAAGTGGTAGGCTTTAACGAATGGTAGGAACGAGCCGTTCAGTTCATAGTGTTGCCTAGTCACGTACAAGGTTAGGTTGTAGAGGTCTTTGGATAAGTGAGTTAAAGTGCGAAGGAGTTTGTACGTTTTCTTGTCCACTCGCAAGTGATTCTTTTGCGTTAAGTACATTAGCATCACTCATTACTATGCAGCAGAGTAAAAAGTATTTAAACTTTTCGGCGCCTGCTTTTAGAGTGCTTGCATCCCCTCCCTTTCGGAAGGGGTCTTCTCTAAAAGACAAAACCCTGTCCGTAAGGGTGGGGCAGTTCACACCTTCTTTTGCTTCTTCCTTTGTTTTGAAGGCTTGGGAACTACTGCAAAACCATAAGTTGCAAAGTCACTATCAAAAGTAAATGCCTTGGTGATTTCAAGACGCTCCATAATTGCAAAGCTCAGGCAGTCCACCAAATCCATGCCATCTTGATCATTGAATTTTTCAAAGATTTCCCATGCTTTTTTCCAGTCTTCTTCAGTCTCGTTCTCGATGATTATGTAATTGCTGGAGAAAAGTATGTTTTTGAGCTGTATTGCGACGCGTTTTCCGTTTACCTTTGAAGCACCGTTAATAAATTCTGCAAGGACAGGGCGTCCAACTACGAATTTCGCACCTTCCAGGACAGAGGATTCAAAGTAGTTCATCGCGGCTTCATGATTCTTGTCCCCCTTGTCGAAAAAAGCGACTAATGCTCCCGTGTCCATGTAAATGAGTTCAGGTTTTACCGCACGTCCCGTATTCATTCGCTTGACCACCCAACCACACCCCAAGTGTCCTTTTCACTCGCTTCTGGATCCCCAGTGTTAAGAAGCCCTATGCCCTCCCAAATAGGATCCTTGTGAATGTTTTCGACAAGCTCTTTCTTGTGAGTCTCTGTGTAATCACGCAGGATTTCCCTGATGATTTCCTTGAGAGGAACACCTCGATGTATCGCAATTGCCTTCAGAACATTGTAAGTGCTCTGATCTATTTCCGTCTGCACGACTTTCATCTTTTTCATCACTGCCATATACCCCACCCCAATCTGGAGTTTACATTCAATCTTTAATAAAGTTTTCGTTACATTTAATATCCTAAATAATACTACATTAAATGTAAATAGCGCTTGAAGAATACTTACCACCTGAAAGCCTCGCCCTTCACGACGGGAAGGATGTCAGTGATTTTGAGAGTTCCAAAGATGATGTTTTCTCCAGAAGAGAGTGGCAGCATGAGGCGGAACCTCTTTGAACGTCCCAACCTTTATAATCTCAAAACTCCTTACTAATTTTTGGTGGTGACCTATGGCGTCCAAGCTGAGCTACGTTCTGCTGGTTCTGGTGACAATTTCAATTTTGCTCAACGGGGTTTTGCTCTATGCGCTCTTTCAGGTGAGAAACATCGCTGTAACGGAAATTGACAGTGTCGTTGATGTAGTGGAGGGCATGAAAAACCAGAAGATAACCTTTGAATACCCGATAGATCAGGAGGTTGAGGTGCCGATAAGCAAGCAGATAGAGGTTCCAATTGTTATGGTTATGGATGTTCCAATTAGCCAGGAGATTGAGACGGAGGTGCCCATAGATACCTATGTTACCGTTCCGGTTAAACTGGTCGCAAGGGCCAGGGTTGCTCAAAACATAACGACCACCGTTGACATAAATGGTGAGCAAAGAGAGATTATCGTTCCGTTAGATACGTATGTTGATGTTCCGATTGACACAACGGTTAGAGTTCACTTTAAGGACACTTTTCCGGTGAAGGTTCCTTTGGATTTGACGGTTAAGGTGCCAGTTAATCAAACCGTGGTTGTTCCATTTGAGGAAACTTTCAAAGTGCCAATCCACATGGAGGTTAAGATAGAAAAGACATTGGAGGAGCTTGGATTGGGAGAGATAATCGATGAGATAGTTACCATCTTAAAGGGGATTAAGGTTGCGCTTGGTGGGTAGTTTTTTGGTTTTTATTCTTTGATTTATTTTCTGCAGATAAGAATTTCCGCCGAGCACTCTGGTTTCTCAGGGACACAAAATGTATGGGCCTCTGACACCTTTCACAGGAAGAAGTAGGTTTTCAAAGAAATAAAAAAGGTTAAAGGCGTATTCCTATTTCATATAATTCACTTAGGAACTCTCTTGGTGTTACTATCTTAAATCTACAAACCTCTTTTCCTTCATCGTCTTCAATTATAATTTCTTTGCTGTTTGGATCCCTCAATGAAAGAATATCTTCTTGATCTAATGTTATAAGGTAATCTGCATTAACGTAGCATGCCACTGATAATACTTCATTATCTTCTGGATCTGGACTTGCATTAACCATTATATTCGGATCGACCAATCTTGATTTAGATTGTATCAACTGAAAGATCACATATGGTTTAAATCTGGCAATTGGATCAGTATACCTCTTCTCAATCTCTCGTTGAATTTTATTGCTACTTAATTTTAATTGAAGTAGCTTAAGCATATCTCGTGATATATAATTCACGATAATGCCTTTTTCAACGCCCATTATCACTCTCATTGGACTCGCCGTTGGTCCTCCTAACACGGAGGACACGACTACGTTTAAGTCTATCACCACCCGGATCGGCAAATTTGGATTTAACCTCTTTTTCGACATCTTTCATCACCTCCCCTATTTCATCATCGGAAGGTGTGAAAGTGGGCTCAAGGGATAATACAAAATCTAAGACCTCCTCAGATGGGGGAATGACTATTTTATCTACCAGTTCAAAGAGGGTTTTCTGGATTGCATAGTTTAAGAAGTCAGTTCTATCCTTGAATAGCCCTAACTCCACCAGAGTGTCAATTTGCTGCTCTATAAACACTGGGATCCTGAAACTAACAACCCTTGTTTTGGGTTTCTCCTTTATATTCTTGGGAGCCTTTACTATCACTTGCATCTCTCACCACCATAATACACTTGTATTACACTATTTATAAATTTTACTGTTTTATCTCGATGTTTTTGTGAAGACGGTAATGAGGCATCGTGTTGATAGTGTAATACAACAAATTGGAACGGTAAAAGGGCTTGTTCGCCTGATGGAATATCTAGAAGATGTAAGTGGGTGAACACTATAATGGGCCAGTATTTTTAATCAGTGTGGTTTACTGTAATAGGATAAAAACCTATCGTTTTGTACCGTGCAATTGATATTGAATGCGAACTAATTGAGAGTTCTCTGGTTTTTACACTTGAAGGCCCTGTATGACATATAGCTCTATGTAGCAATGAAAAATACCTAGAGGAAAGTGTATATTTAAACACAAATAATTTGATCACTTCGTTTGGACTTCTTTGGCTTTGTAGTGGGCGAGTAATAATACTTCTATCACATCTCCGGGTTTTATGTCCATAATTTCTCTCAGAGGTTTTGGGATGAATATGGAACCTTGTTCACCAACTCGGGCTGTAAAAGTGCCTTCTCTTGGTTTTTTATTGTTTTCATATTTTAATATTTTAACCTCGACGAAATCGCCGTGTTCTATACCATAGAACTTTCTTGTACCTACTGGGATTATTATCCTGCCGATTTTGTGGACAATTACATGGAACTTGGCCAGAACTTCCATAATTGTTCCCTCAGCCTTTGTATAATTTTGTCAATATTTATGTTTTTGGGTTTTCAAAAACTTTAAATACATCTTTGCATCATATATTGATGAATAACTTCAGAAAATGATGTGGTGATGTAAATGTTAGTTCTTCCTGAAGTTGAGAAAGCGCTTGAGAGGTTGAAGCTTAAGCTTCTCATCCAAGAAAAGGCCAAATTGACAGATGCTAAAGTGTTTGATTCGGTAATCCTCTTTAAGAACGGCCACTTTTTAATTCTGCTCCTCTTTGAGGAGAAGCCTAAAAAGGAGGTGTTGTCCAAGGTTGTCGCTAGTTTTCCTAAACCTGAGTGCTGGGTTTTGTGGAGGAAGAGGGACAAAATCTACGTTCAGAAGCTTCAAGAGGATGAGGTGATTTCTTTGCAAGTCCATGAGCTTGATGCCTTCATAGAGTTAATGCTTTAATAGTGTGAAGGTGAACCTAGGCCTTGTGAGGGTATATGTGTTGTGTGCACTATTCAAAAAATTGTTGGGCAAAAAAATCATGCAACTTGACCCTATATACAAGCACTTTTCTTGGGTTTTTCTTGTACTAACTAACTTTTTCAAATGGCACAACCCTCAAACCCAGCAGAAGGCTGCAAATGCCGTGTACAAAAATTCAAGAGCTTGCAAAAGGAGTCAGGCCTATGCAGGCCTTTTTAAGCCCAAATTAAATTACGCAGGGTCTTAGATAACGCCGAGGTTTTTGTCACACTGAGAAAAACGGTTAAGGAGGTGTTGATGGGGAGTAATGTAGGTGTAGCGCAGATGTATCATAAGATGTATCAAGCATGTCGTGATTATGGAGATGTGGATGCGAGGATTTTAAAGGAGAACAGAAGGTACTGAGATATGCAAACGCTCGCAACATGACGCAAAGACATTAAGATGGTCAAATGTATTAAAAACGTAAGAGAAACCTTTAAATAGCGCCATACTTACTTTTAGAGTTGAAATGGGCTGTTTAGGGAAAATAATATAGATGTATTGGGGTGATGCCTATGAGAGTACACAAGGAGAAATATAAGAAAGCAGTGAAGATGTTAGAGGAGGGCAAGTCATACAGGGAAATATCAAAAGAACTGGGACTGTCATTTTCGCAAATAAGAGATATAAGTAGGAATATGGGCATTTACGTGGATTTAGAAGAGAGGAAAAGAGAATTGAGGAGGCTGAAGAGAGAAATCAAAAAGTTAGAGAGGTACAAGGCCCAACTGGAAAAGGAAATAGAGAAAAAAAGGAGTATTATCGAAGGGTTGGAAGAGGCCGTTGAGGAGTTAAACTCAATCGACAAGCTCGTGGAGGATATTCTTCATAAGTTTTACATGGGAGGACGCCTTTACATTCCTAAGGAGTTTAGGGATTTGGAGGAAAAGATGAAGAAGTTTCACGGGTCTGTTGTAAGGTTAAATGCTTCAGTTTATGTTGAAAAAGCCATTAAAGTGCTGGAAAAGGTTAGCCACTAGAAAACACAAGAAGAAACCTTATAAAAAACAGTTAGGGATGTAAATGAACGCTTTAAATTGAATTACTGGAGAGACACGGTAGAGTGCTTTATTCTTAGAACTTGAAAGAACTTATTAATTAGAATATTTTTTGGGTTTTTGACCAGGGTGACAATTGCGAGGTATTTTTCAACTTCCAAGTATGGAGTGTTTAATTTAGCATTGACATCTTAAGTATTGCCATCATTATAGCTACTCTCGGCTTTTAAAACGCACTGCAGAGGGAGTTTGTGTTTTACAGGGAGAAGATTCCTTGTAAGTTAGGGATTTGATTTCACGGCGTTGATTATAGGGTAAAACGTCTAAAAATATCCCAAGTTCTTCATCCTATCTCTCCTGAGGAGCGTTTTGTAATCTTCTATCATGAGCTATTTCAACGGGTATTAGTCTAGGATGTTTGAGGTCTTTCTTGATCTTGGGGGGTAAAGTGGGTATCTGGGTATAAGGATGTAATAAGATCTGCGAAGATTATCCCAGAACTGCTTTTATTATGGTATGTGTGTAAAATGTTAAATCATGGTAACATTTTTAATTTTTAATTATCCGTATATTTGGGGGAGTAAATGAGTTTAAAGAAGAGGCTCATGGTCAATGCAAGCTGGCTTTTAGCAGGTCAAACCCTACATAAAATGATCTCGTATCTGATAATCCTTCTAATCAGTAGGACACTAGGGGACGTGGGTCTCGGCCAGTACTCCTTTGTTATCTCCTTTACTGGGTTTGTATCCTATCTCTCGGATTTTGGTATTAATTATTATATAATGCGTGAACTGGCGAGGGACAAAAGCAAGAAGAGCCTCGTGTCCTATGCACTGGGCTTTAAGTTGGTTCTAGCGGTTCTTGACTGGTTCCTGATAGTCTTTCTTGCTTTTAATCTAAATAAAGATCCTGTAGTTAAGACCTCGATAATCCTGTACGGTTTGGGTGCGGTTCTGAACACCATAGGCCTGCTATTTACAAGTGCAATATTTGCCCACGAAGTTACCAAATATGAGACTTACTCTCTGGTCACAGAGAGGACAATGACGTTTCTCCTTGGCGGGGCAGTTCTTTTGATTACAAAGAGCCTCTTTGCTTTCTTTGTTGTTCTTACAGTGGATCTATTTTTGTTGAACTTTCTTAGGATATACTTTGGCTCCAGATACGTGTCGCCTAAGCCCCAGTTTGATCTTGGGAAGTGGAGAGAAATACTGAGCAAGTCACATGTTTTCTGGTTTATTTACCTATTTTCATTCATTTATTTCAACACGGATATTATAATGCTTGGTCTTATGAAGCCCGATGAAGTCGTTGGATGGTATAAAGCGGGATATTTCTTTATTCAGGCAGCGATGTTGGTTCCATGGGTTGTTGTTAATACAACAATGCCGTCAATATCAAGACTCTGGGTGGAGGATAAAAGTACCTTGAGAGTATTATTTAAGAGGGCATTCCAACTGTTGCTTGCAGTAGGGGTTGCGGGTGCTCTTGGGATTTATGTGAGTGCACCATTTTTGATTAGGGTATTCTTTGGTAAGGATTTCTATAACTCAATCGCCGTTTTAAGGATACTGGCGTGGGTTGTCCCTGCTATGTTTCTAAACTCACTATACGGATCCCTGCTGAACGGTATTGGGAAGGAGAAAACTTACACCAAGATTATCGGGGGCACTGCGCTGCTCAACGTAGTTTTGAACTACCTTCTGATAGGGTGGATGTCGTATACTGGGGCGGCCCTTGCTACGGTAGTAACTAATTGGACAGCAATGGTTATACTATCAATAGATGCCGTAAAGAGTATATGTTAAGACGGTATCTCTAAAAAAACACAGATCGAACCGTCTTGGTACACCCTATTCAGGTTACTATTTGCACTTATTACTTCTAATTCGGGTTTTAATAAATAACGTCCGCCATATGAATGTATTGGCAATCCTCGTGTCATAGTCTTGCAATCGATTATTAAGTTTGTTTTTAGTTTTCCATTTATGACTAGTTCATAGTTCTTTGGGGTGAATCTTCGTAATTCCAGTGGAAGTATCTTATATTCCCCTTCCCATTGGAGATATTTCCCAAATAGGTTAAAGTCTGTGTAAAATTGAGTGTTTGGAGGGACATAATTAAGGATCCACTCGTAGCTGGGATTGATGTCATTGAATCTGGTTAATGAGAGGGCCCCTAATTCATATGACTCATGGGCGGTGACTATTAGCAATGTAGATAATGTTATAAGGATGAAAAGAGCACTTACTATGGCTTGTTTTTGCTTTTTTGGTATTGTACATGATGATACCAATGAAATTGATACTAATGGGAACACTAGTGGAACATACCAAAGTCCGAGTGCAGTTAGCGAATATGCAGAGGAAAATATTGCTTGTGCAATAATTGCACCTCCAACCATGGAAATATGGAAAGCACTTTTAGAATCTAGTCTTTGTGTATGTATGTGTTTTATTGCAAACATTATACTAATAATAATTAGGATAACGTTTATTACATGCAAAAGCATGTGAGAATAAAAATATATCTTTCCTAAAGTTGTAGAGGTGTATGAAAATATTACTGGACTAGGAGTTTTTCCATTGATTCTCGAGAGGTACAGATTACTTAGGTATTCTGCAGAAAATCTGTTAATAAACTCTGTTAGATAATTTGAAGTACTGAATATCTTTGAAAACGTTAAAGTCAATACTATAGATACTAGAAGGAGATTTCTTGTTTTAATTACAATTGGGGGCGTATTGTGTATAGGATATAAAAGAAGCGTAACAATAAATGTCCCTATTATTAAAAAAAGTACTATCATTGTCATCGAATGCCACCATAACGGGAACGACAATAACAGAAGGATTAATAAAGTTAAAATTTTGGAAGGAGACCTATCATCAAGGATATACTTGTGAACAAGTAGAAGGAATATGAAAAATAGTATATAAGTATATGCTGCCATATACGCAGCTTTGAACGCTTTGTGATTCATCAAATATGTTATGAAATAGATATAAAGTAGAGTATATAGTATTGGCTCATTTTTCATTATGAAGTTTTTTATTGTAACAAGTAAAACTAGAGGTAATAGAAATGATCCTAGTGGAATTAATATTGTTTCTCTAATGCTGAGTCCCGATATAGTAGACAAAATAGAGATCATAGTCGCTAATGCTGGAAAATAGTATATAAGATCCCCAACACTCGCAATACTCCTAGGCAAGTTACTTACAGATGGTTTTTCCATAAAAAGAGACGAAAGTGAAAGGTACTCTTTTGGAAAGTAATCCTTTTCATAAAATTCAACAGCAGCTGCAAATGAATTTGGATATCTCTGGAAGTGAGTTTGATTTTGATAGTGATACAAAACTGCATAATCTATTGCTATTAGGTAAAAAAGGAAGGATATTATTATAATTCTTCGTTTATGCATTCGAGGTACACCTCACTAGTTTTTTTTGCAATGTTTTCCCATGTGAAGTTCTCCACGTAATTTCTTATCTTCTCTCTGTTCCACTCCTTGTTAAGGGCGATTAAAATTTTTTCGGCCAAGCACTTGGGATCTCTTGATGGGCAGAGTAGACCGTAGTCTTCTGAGGTTATTATCTCTTCACTACCACCATTTACAGTAGCCACTACAGGAGTACTAACAGCTAAAGCTTCAAGGACTACTACTCCAAAACTCTCAGTTAAACTCGACAATACAAATAGATTAGCGGCATTTAGCCACAAGACTAGTTCTTCATCAGGAACAAAGCCAAGAAGCTTAACATGATTCTGAAGCTGATAATCATTTATCCGCTTTTGGAGTTCAGATTTGAGTGGACCTTCTCCAATTATAAAGCATTTAATATCCTCTTGTTTGTATGAGTTAACCAATATGTTCATAGCGTCAATTAAATACTTTTGACCCTTCTTTTCCAAAAGCAGGGCTACATTAACTATAACTTTGTCATTATGATTTAGCCCGAGCTTTTTACGCGCATTGTCTTTTGGTATCTCATATATCCTTCTGGGGTTATATCCGTTGGGGATTACGACGATTCTTTTTTTGAATTCTTTAGCAATGTCTAGAATAGCCTTTTTTTGTTTTGATGAAACCACAATAAATCTATTAGAATTCTTAATCACAAAGCGTAGAAGCGAGCCATACCTTTTAACGAAAGAGGGAGTGTTCGAGTAGTGAAATGTTACTACTAACTTGAAACCTAATACTCTCTTGAGTGAAGCAGCTATCAAGGCAGGTAAAAATCCTCCTATGGGACCAGATGACTGTATATGAACAATATCAAAATTCTTAGAATCTTTTATCAACTTGATTGCAACACCAAGAGTCTTCTTATGGAATTTAACTAGGTAAGATATGATCTTAGGACTTCCTCGCTTGGCGTTCCAGCTGTACACTTCCACACTAATCCCAACTTTATCGAGGGCATTCGTGAGTTCTCTAGTATGAGTTGCAACGCCTCCTGCCTTATCTAATGGTCCCATCATGAGAACTTTCATTGAAATCCCCTCTTCTGAGATGTTATAGTTATATAAGTTGAGAGAGCCAACATCATCCATGCCTGTGACCATCTCATGTAGGGTATTTTATATGTTATTGGGCCTAATTTTCTAAAGTAAAAATAACCTGAGATGTCTTGCATGTTGGCAATAGTCCAGTGAGCTATTTTTTCAGCGAATTCCAGATAGGAGTTATCATCTAAAAACTTTCCAAGTTTTGTGAATGTTATTATACCCTGTGCCTGGTTGTGGATGTCCACAGGATATCTACTTGGGTATCTATAGTATGCCACACCGTCTTTGGTGAACATCTTTCGGTAAAATGCTACTCCTCGGAGTATAGAATCAGCTATTAGGGATTTTAGTTCTAGGCTTCTGACTAGTTTGTATCCTGATATTAGCCCGTCTATCATATATCCTTGGTGAAAGTCCAACTGGTGACGGATTTTTCCAGTAGCTAGGGATATTGAGTATACCCAGCTTCCCTGAGGATGCTGCAATTTAATTAGTGTTGATACTGTTCTCTCTATGACCTTTTCGTTTTCAAATTGACAGTTTGTAATCTGAGATGCATAGTATATGGCTTCTAACGCTTCCGCAGATGCGTTGGGAACTATCTTCCCCGAGGAACGAGGTGTGTAAAGAAAATATGTATATTGTTCCTTCTCTTCCACAAGACTCTCTAAAAATTTGCAGGAACTTTGAACTATCTCTTTAATTTTTGACATGGGGTTTATTCTATAATACATGACTAACCCTTTTATTGCGTTAACAGTCCCGATTATGTCTGGAATACTTGGAGATAACTCGCTTCCGATAGTCACGTATGGGTAGTAATGGGAAGCCCAACAATGATACCCATATTTGTTAAATAAGGAATTTTCTAACAATAGCTTAAAGAGATTATGTGCCGTATCTCTATATTCTTTACTCCTTGTGGTTAAGTATAACAATGAATACGCTTGAAGAAGTAGTGCTATGCCTTTAGTATCAATACCCTTTTTGATGTTTAATAGTGGTCTCAGATTAATGGGAGAATGCTTATGTAGTTGAATCAGGGCTATATGAAGATATGGATATAGGGGTCTTAATGATGATATTTTTGGATTGTTTATACCATCATATGGATCCCAGCTCTCAAGCCCGTTTTGCTTTATCCATAGGTGCAATTTTTTTAAGGAGTGTAATATTAAGTGATCCATTAAACTTCACCTGTCAAGTTGCTCTGAGAGTATTCTGGCAATTTTCATGCTGGCCTTTCCGTCTCCAAATTTGTAACTATACGTTTCCCCACTTGGTTCAAATTCTTTTATTGCTCTTCGTATCTCGCTTTTGTTGGCCCCCACTAAAATGTTCCATCCATCCTCTACGGTCTCAACCCATTCAGTTCTCTCTCTCAACGTGATGCATGGTACTTTGAGGAAGTAAGCCTCTTTTTGAACACCACCAGAGTCCGTCAGGATTTTTCTGGCGTTTTCTTCTATGACGAGCATATCTAAGTAACCAACTGGAGGGATTAGAAGGATATTTGTGGCTTTTTCAATTTTTTCCATCAGCCCGTAAGTTTTCAGGTACTTCCGAGTCCGTGGATGGGCTGGGAAAACTATTAATTCGTTGCTCTCAATAAACGCGTCAATGATACTCTCTAGGTTCTTCTGATTGTCGGTGTTCTCTGCCCTGTGAACTGTAGCTAGCATGTATTCCTTGGATCTTAGCCCCAATTCATCGAGAATTCTCGATTTTTCCCTTGCGATTTTTATGTTGTAGAGCAGAGCATCATACATTACGTCTCCAGTTAGATAAACTCCGTCTTTAATTCCCTCCTTGTGAAGGTTCTTTACGGCGGTTTCCGTTGGGGCAAATAGGTAATCACTAATGTGATCAGTCAAAACTCTATTGATCTCCTCGGGCATCCTTTTATCAAAGCTTCTTAAGCCAGCTTCAACATGGGCAATTCTAATGTGGAGCTTCACAGAGGCCAAGGCACCTGCGAGAGTCGAGTTTGTGTCCCCATAAACTAACACTAGGTCTGGTCTCTCTTTAATTAGAACTTCTTCGATTCCCTGTAGCATCCCCCCTGTTTGGTAGCCATGGCTTCCAGAGCCGACGCCAAGATAATAGTCTGGCTCTGGAATGTTCAGCTGTTCAAAGAAGATTTTGTTCATCTCATAATCATAATGCTGGCCAGTATGAATCACAATCTCGTCAAAGTGTTTCCTTAACTCTCTCGAAACCGGTGCCATTTTGATGAACTGCGGACGAGCACCAACGATTGTGGCCACTTTCATATATATCACCTAAAGCGGTATTGTATCTCGGGGTTTTCTTTGAATTCTTTGAGGCTATCTGGATAATTCTCTACGAACCAGACCATAAACGAGGTTAAATCAATCTTATCATTTAGTAACTTCTTCCTCTTCTTTTCCCAGATTTTTTTGAGATTTGGTTGTCCGATTAGCTCCAGAGCCTTTTTGATAACTTTTTCAGGCTCACGGATGTTGTAGATAAGCCCATATTCCCTTTCAAGCTCTATGAAGTTTCCCATGTCTCTGGATCCAACAAATGAGTTGCTTCTTATTGCTGGTGTCCCGAGTACCCCTGCTTCGGTAGTCATAGTCTGAGAGTCGCAGACTAAGAGGCTTGCATAATACAGAAAGTGATGTATGTGCTGAGGGGGTATCGGGAGCCGGTATTTTTCTAGCTCCTTGGGTAAAGGTAACTCTGATGAAACAAACACCGTGGCGTATTGGCTTAGTTCTTTAACGAGTTTGAGTTTCTGTTCCAGCGAAAATCCCCCTTCACTGATATCATGATAAGCCTTCCAAGCAACAAAACGAATTAATACGAACTCCTCACCCCTGGAAATCCCAGCGTTAGATAGAATCTTAAAATCTGGCTTAAAATGGTTTGGATGCAGGTATGCTAACTCTTTGTAGCTGGAAACTCTTACCTCTTTGGCCCCATAGGAGTGTCTAATCGACTCGGGAACTATCACAGTGTTTACAAAGGGTGTTGTTATCCAATCTGCGATTGGGAACTTAATCGCCTCGGGTTCAGAGTCGTTAAAGATTATTGAGGATTTTCTTAAGAGAAACGCTGAATGTGCTATCGTAGGATTTAACAATCCCATCAGATATGTAGGATCAAATTCTCTCGCTATTTTGTAGACTTTGATATCTCTTAGAATCCATTCCTTGAAAACTTCAATTTGGCCTTTGCTGGGATTTCCAACTGGGACAAAAGGGATGTTGTACGCCTGAAGTAGGGATATTGTTACATCCTTATTCCTTGCAGTCACGAGGAATTCGACATCTTTCTTGGAGAGTATTTTAATGAAATTTCTGTAGAGGTGAACATGTGCAGGATGCCCAACGTCAATGAATATTTTCATGTTCTCCCCCCATTTGGTTTTGATAGTTTCTCCTCTCCTCCTCCATATCAAATAGCATCGCGAACAAGAACATTGTCAGACCAATTCCGAAGACCACTAAAGAAAGTGTCATCATGAAGAAAAATACATTATGGTGGAGTATAAACTTCTGATAGAACGTAAATAGCACACCTCCTGCACCAGCTAAAAGGAAGAGTATTCCAAATACATAAAAAAACACTAGTGGATGGAAATTATAAAATAGATACTTCTCCTTTAACCTCCAGAAGAAATCTTTCAAGAGCAACCAGGATACATTAATCACGTACTTCGTATACTTAATCTTTGATCTCTCGTTCCCATACTTTGCTGGAATTGGAACATCCAAAACCCTAAAGCCATAGACATTCAGCTTGACAAGAAGATCATTAGGATAACCATACCAATGATAAACTGAGTCTAGATTAATCTTCTCTAGGGCATTCTTGGATATAGCAGTGTATCCATTTTGGGGATCCATTAAATGCCAATATCCGGAAGCTATCTTAGTTAGAAACGTCAATATCATATTTCCAATATACCTAAATTTCGGCATGTTTCTGACGTACTCTGGACCCAGAAGGCGGTTCCCCTTTGTGTAATTGGCCTTTCCTTCAACAATTGGATCCAATAAATTAGGTAGATAAGTGGGATCCATCTGATTGTCGCCTGCCATAACTGCTACAATATCGATATCCCCCTTAAGAGCTTCTTTGTATCCATCAATTATTGATTTTCCAACACCTTGATTAGTTTCATGTTTAATCAATGTTATTCTAGAATCTCTTTTCATGAACTCTTCCACTATTTCAGAAGTCTTATCTTTAGAACCATCGTCCACTACATAGATTCTATCAACATAATCAGGAATGTTTGCTAAGGTTTCTCCAATAAGCGCCTCCTCATTGTAAGCTGGGACCACTACACCGATTTTGTGTTCTTTATACATTTTATTTCCCCCATTGGATTTAAGGTAAATGAAACCCAAGGAAGGCTAGCCCTTTCCGACTCTTAGATAGATAAAACCAAGCTCTTTGGCTTTTTCAACATTTAAGACATTTCTCCCATCGATTATTACTTTGTTTCTCACTTGTTTTGCTATTTTTCCTAGATCGAGCGCCTTGAACTCTCTGTGGTCTGTGGTGATAATTATCGCATCCACGTCCTTGAAATCCCCTTTCCACTCGGCACCAAAGCGTTCAGCATCCTTTGGAGTGCATAATGGATCATAAGCATAAACTTTTGCTCCCCACTCTTTGAGCTCCTCTATGATTGGTTTTGCCGCGGCTTTCATGAACTCCTTAACACCCCCTCTAAAGGTTAAGCCCAGAACGAGAATGTTGCTTCCCTTCAGCGGCTTACCAATTTCATTAAGCGCCTTTATCGTAAGCTCAACAATATGGTGGGGCATCGAGTCGTTTATTTCACGGGCAGTCTTGATCAGGCGTGGGTTCGTCTTTTTCGCAAGATTTATGACGAACCATGGATATACGGGAATGCAGTGGCCGCCAACTCCAGCTCCCGGCATGTGCAGGTGGCAGTAAGGCTGCGTATTCGCCGCTCTAAAAACCTCTAAAGCGTCTAAACTATGCTCCTCGCACCACAATGCTAACTCATTGGCTAAAGCAATGTTTACATCCCTGTAAACTCCCTCAAAGACTTTTACAGCCTCAGCAGCCTTAATCGAGCTCATTGGAATTACGCCCTTCTTGTTAATGGTTTCATAGATGCCAATAACTGCCTCTAGGGTTTTCTCATCACTTGCCCCAACTATTTTGGGATACTGGCCGGTGATGTCTCTAATTGCCGTGCCAGTCATCGTTCTCTCTGGAGCGTGGGCTAAGCCAAACTCGCCAAGTTTAAGGCCACTCTCCTCAAGAATTGGAATTAAACTTTCAGTTGTTCCGGGGGGCATTGTCGCCTCTGTAATTACAATGTCTCCCTTTTCTAGGCCTTTTGAAATTTTCTTTGCCACATCATAAACCGGATCAAGCTTTAAGTTCCCCCTATCATCAGTTAACGTTGGGACTAAAATAATCATGACATCCGCCTGCTTAGCTGCCCAAACACCATCGGTGGTGGCTTTTAATCGCCCGGCTTTCACATTTTTCTCCACCAGCTCTGATAAGCCAGGTTCTTCATTAATGTGATTAGTGCCATTATTTATTGCCTCAACAACATTGTTGTTAATATCCACTCCAATCACATTAGCACCGTGGTCAGCGAAAACAGCAGCTAAGGGAAGGCCCATCTTACCAAGACCATAAACAGCAATCGTAACTTTACCCTCTTTAAAGACTCGCTTAACCTCCTCTCTATTCAGACCGAGAAGTTTCATATCAATCAACCTCCACAATCTCATCTTTTTTTGCACTCTCTAAGGCTTTAATTGCAACTTTTAGTGTGTGCAATCCGTCTTCTCCAGGGATTAATGGTGTGTTATCATTAGTAACACAATCAATGAAATGTTCAATCTCATTTCTCAATGGCTCTCTCCTATTTACCTTCGCTTCTCTTTCCCATTCATCGTTGTATATTACAAGTCTCTGTTTGATATAATCGAGATATGCTATTCCCTCAGTCCCAACAGCTGTTAATGTTCTTGTTTTGTGTGGGGTTAACCAATTGGTTTCAACAATTCCGCTCTTTCCATTAGAGAAACCAAGCATTATTAATGCATGATCCTCAACCCCAGCAGGGTGCTTTACACTTCCAGCTCGAGCATACACTTTCCTCACTCTGTCATCAAATAGAAAACTGATGACATCAATGTCATGAACTCCCAAATCAATGATGATCCCAACATCCCTAATTCTAATTGCCATTGGGCCTACTCTTTTGGCACTAATTGAAACTACCTCCCCTAAAAGCCCTTCCTGGATGCTCTCTTTCAGCTTTAAAACACTAGGATTAAACCTTTCAATGTGTCCAACCATCAAAGTGACTTTATTCTCTTCTGCAGCCTTAATAATCTCTTGAGCATTCTCAATACTCTCGGCTATGGGTTTTTCCACCAAAACGCTAACGCCGTTTTCAATGAACTCTAAAGCAACCTGCTTGTGAAGAGAAGTAGGAACTGCAATGCTTACTGCATCCAACTCCTCTTTAGCAAGCTCTCTATAATCGGCAAAGGGCTTAGTATTGAACTGCTTTGCTACTTCTCTTGCGCGCTCAAAGTTTGCATCAGCAACTCCCACGAGTTTAACTTTCCCTTCTCTTGCTAGTTCAGAATAAACTCTCGCATGATGATACCCCATGTTTCCAACGCCAATAACACCAACTCGAAGCATTGCGATCACCCATCTTAAGAGGAAAGCTCCTCAAGAGTTTGAATTATATACTCAATATCCTCTCTACTAACAGCAGAATGCACTGGTAAGCTTAGAACACGCTTTGAAGCTTCAATAGCGTTTGGACAGATATCTCTTGGATAACCAAGCTTTTGATACAGTGGTTGGTGATGAACGGGCATGGGGTAGTGAATTCCTGTTCCAATATCTTTTTCTCTAAGTTCTTGGGCCAATTCATCTCTACTCAATGGAAATTCTTCTTCAACTCTGATTACATACTGATGGAAAACATGTTTAACTCTAGAATCAACATAGGGCGGAATCAATCCCTTAATTTTTTCTATTCCCTCAGTCAAAAGTTTAGCATTTTCAATTCTCCTAGAGTTCCATTCATCGAGTTTTTTAAGTTGTCCTCTGCCAATGGCCGCAGCAATGTTGGTCATCCTTAAGTTGTAGCCAAGTTCTTCGTGCAAATACTTCTTAATCTGGCCATGGTTTCTTATTAAATCTACTCTTCTGGCCAATTCATCGTCGTTAGTTACCACCATCCCCCCTTCTCCAGTGGTCATGTTCTTGGTCGGGTAAAAGCTGAATGCGGCAATGTCTCCAAAAGTCCCAACTTTTTGGCTTTCAAACTCAGCGCCATGAGCTTGAGCACAGTCCTCGATTAAATAGAGATTGTAATCATCAGCAATCTCTCTAAATGATTTCATATCTGCAGGCTGACCGTAGAGGTGAACAACTACTATGGCTTTGGTCTTGTCTGTTATCTTCTCAAGGACTTCATCCGGATCTAAGTTGAAGGTTTTTGGATCGATATCAGCAAAAACTGGCATTGCTCCCTGGAAGAGTATTGAATTAGCCGATGCAATGAACGTAAATGAGGTGGTTATAACTTCATCGCCGGGACCTATTTTAAGGGCTTTTAAAGCTACATCAAGAGCAGCCGTTCCGTTGGCAACTGCTATTCCATGTTTTGCTCCCAAGTAGTGAGCAAATTCTTTTTCAAAGGCTTCAACTTCTTTTCCGTGAGCGAGCATTCCACTTTTGAGGACACTAACAACAGCGTTGATTTCCTCTTCTCCGATTAGAGGTTTGGCTATTGGTATCATGGAGGACACCTCAAAGCTTATTTTCCTTTAAATATCTTTTATAATGCTCCTGTTTGACTCTAATCTCACTTCCACAGTGAGAGCATTTAAAGATGACATAATTTTCATCTTCGCTCACTTTTTCTTCAAGCTTTCTCCCACAGTAGCAAACGAACCCTTTCAACCTTGCGGGATTACCATAAGCTAGCCCAAATGGTGGAACATCCTTGGTAACAACGGCCCCAGCACCGACCATTGCGTATTCACCAATCGTTACTCCACACACTATTGTGGCATGAGCCCCAATAGAAGCACCTTTTTTCACAAGTGTAGGGACAAGCTCCCAATCTTGGTTAAATGCTCTTGGGTATAGATCATTGGTGAAGGTCATATGCGGGCCGAGAAAAACATCATCTTCAACCTTAACACCGTGATAAATACTTACCCCGTTTTGAATTTTCACATTGTTGCCTATTTCAACATCAACATCAATGTAAACATCTTTTCCAATATTGCAGTTCTTCCCTATCTTTGCTCCTCTCCTTACGTGAGCAAAGTGCCAGATACGCGTGCCTTCACCAATGGTGGTATTATCTTCCACAACTGCTGTTGGATGCACGAAATATTTTCTTTCATTCATTTACGAACCTCCAAGTTTTTGATCTGGGTGAGAAGAAAGGACCTTGAGAGGTCTTATCAAAAGGCCCATCATCAACAACCAGAACATCACCAAACTTCTTAGCTAAGGTGACAACAGAACCGATCGTCAGCTCTTCATTATAGGCCGGGATTATTATGAGGGTGTTATTCTTCATCGAAATCACCGGTGCAATTTTTGCAATTTCTTGGAGTTATTACACAACTTGGATAATTTTTCCAATACATAGTTAAAATGCTACTATTGACTTACATATCAAAAACTTTTTTATTCACTTATTCTTTTTAAATTTTCCTCGAATGAACGTTCGGTTCTGACTAAGAACTGGAGTTAAAGATGCTCAAAATGCTCAATCTGTATTGGTGCTCATTGAGAAATTGTTACATCACCATGGACATAATGTTACGCAAGTATATGGTTTCTGGACACACGTATTGGATAATATTGCCAATCATCAAAACCTCCCCAATAAAAAAAGTACAACATAAAATTATTGGGCAAAGATAATGGTTCAAACAGGGAATCCATTTAGCCTAACTCTTCCTTTCAAACATCCCAACCCTCTTAACATCCTCCCTGAGGGTCAAAAGCAAAAACAATAGCGCAAGGCCCGCGGCAACAGCCACCTGGTTCTCGGTAGTATAAAGGTACTCATACTTAATTTTCACAGCAACCATCAAACCCACAACAATCAAAACAAACAAAAACGCCTTAACATCCAGGAAAAATTCCAGCCTTGATCTTTCCAGCTTATAACTCTCTTTAAACTCGACTCCAATCAAAACCTCCCTCAAGACCATAAGGGCCGGAAAGGCCCCGAGAAAAATAACCTTCAAAGCCTCAAATGAAATAATGTCCTTAACAAAAACATCCCCCATTAGCGCAACCGCATAGAAGAAGTAGGCAATAAGTCCCAAGTCCTTGTTCTTCCTCGCCAGGAAATAAATCACCGGTATCAAAACGATAGCTTTACTCCTCAACACCAACCCGCTGATGAACGCTATTATTCCCCAGATCATCTTTTGTTCCTCCTATACTCTCGTTATTTTTGTTAATATTGTTTTATAATCTCTTTTAGATCATCCACCGGAGAATAAAAGCCTTTTTTAATCATTTCTCTCAGTATTTCGTTTGCCTCATTTATTGTCAGAATACCTTTTTTAACTCCCAGACCAAGAACTCCTATTGTCCCTGAGACTCTCAAATTAAGAAGATGAATTTTTCCGACTTTGGCAAAGTTTGAAAGCACTGTGTTGTCTATTACAAACAATTTAGAACCTCCAGATCTACCATTGCATCTTCCCTGCTGAGTTTCCTTACTGGAATCCCTCTTTTCCTAAATTCCTCAATTAACTCGTCTCGGGTAACTCCTAAGAGTTCTGCAGCTTTGCTAAGGCTGATGTTAGTATCAAGATAAGCACTGATCACAATTTCCCAAAATAACTCTTTGTCCTTTTTTAGAACTTTTAATACCCGCTCGGGATTAAAGAGTGCTATCTTTTCTAATTCACTAACTATCCATGACTCTTCCATATTCATCCCTCACTTTGTGATTTACATTATGATATATTTTAACTTTTGCTAGCTCTTCATAATGTCTTTTTTAGGATTCCATTTTCGCTGAGGTTCTTGCTTTATCTTTTTATGCCCGACAAGACTGAAAGTTGTCCTTTAAACACCCCTCAAAGTCCTCTAGATCCCACATAAGCCATCCTTCACTTTTTATAACTCCCTTACCTTTGATGTTTTTCGCTATCAACCCGTAATACTTTTCCCAGGTCTCCAGCCCAACATGCTCGCTCTTGTGTTTCAAATCTCTTAAAATTCCTCTGGCTTCCCTTTTGCTTAAATCTTTCCACTTGACCTCAATGAATAATGCCTTCTTCTCCCTTTCATTCAAAGCCACCAAATCAATCTCCTCCCCCTTCCTCCACCACCTGCCGAGCTTCGTGAAGTGGAAGCCCGTGAGCGCGAAGAATACCTCAGGCCTTTTCACAAGCCCCTCAAAGACCGGACCCATATAGGTGTTGAAGTCATCCATCGAGCGCCCCCAGACTTCCTCTGCCAGTCCCGCTTCAAGGTGGCTCTTGTTCGGGAGCACGTAGCGGAACCAGAAGGCGAAGTAATTGTCGACTATGGAATACAAACCTCTCTTGCCCGCCTCCTTCAGTGTCGCAGTTACCGGGACCTCGCGCTTAACTATTTCAAGCCTCTGGAGGACTGACAGGTACTTCGACACGAGGCTCTTGTCAAGGCCGGTAGCGTTCACTATCTCCCCGAACCTGCTCCTCCCGCTCGCTATCGCCTGCAGTATGGCGAAGTAGTTTGCCGGTTCGCGTAGCTCTTCCCTGAGCAGAAACTCCGCCTCCTCGTAGAGAAACGCTCCCTTGGAGAGAACCCTCTCGACCACGTTCTCGTTAAAGCTCTTCTCCGGGCTGAACTGAAGCAGATAAGCCGGGATTCCCCCGGTGATGCCCCAAACCTTGACGAGCTCCTCGGCGGTGTAGCCGGGCAGAAACTCCCCTATGTGGAAGAAGGGAATCTCGGTCAAACGCCACTGTCCAGTTCTCCTTCCGTAGAGGGGGCTTTTGTAGGCCAAAACCTCGTTTTCCATTGCAGAGACGCTCGAACCGCAGAGGATGAGCATTATCTTTGTCCCGGAAAGCTTCAAATCCCACGCCTTCTGAAGGAGCGAGAGAACCGGGTGGTGGTGCTCAACCAGCAGGGGGAACTCGTCAATTATCAGGATTACCCTCTCATCGCCTATTCTTTCGGCAAAGGCCATGAGGAGCTCGTCTACATCCTCGAAGGCAATCTTTCCAAAGAGCCTGTCCCCGAGGAATTCTGCCAAAAGCCCTTGGAGTTCCCTCAGGTTGTCCCTGTAGGGCTTTTCCGTTGCCAGAAAGTAGACGTGTGGTTTGTCCCTCGCGAAGTGGAGGAGCAACTCTGTCTTGCCTATTCTCCTCCTGCCGTAGATCACGAGGAACTCGGCCCTATTGCTGGAGTATGCCCTCTCAAGGAACTCCAGTTCGCGTTTCCTGTCTATGAACTTTTGTCTACTCATGAGTATAATACTCGTGTTTCAACTATTTAAAAGTTTTGGAGCCCCGAAGCTCTCCCATGATAGGTCGGCTTTTGCCACGAGAGATCTAAAGGTTTTCAGGTTCTCCTCCTCAAGGGTCTCTTCGGCAAAGAGATAGATGTGGTTCACGTTCTCCACTGACTTGCGAACCAGCGTGGTTTTTCCAATCCTCCTGCGCCCATAGATGATTATCAACTCTTTCCTGCTGCTTGCGTATGCTTTTCTCAATGCCTCAAGTTCATCCTAGCGGTTAACAAATTGTTCATTCATGATTATGATAATCGAGTTTGAAGTATTTGAGAGTTTTCCCCGGGATGCTAAAATCGGAGTTCAGGCTCTTGAAGGAATTCCTCCGGTCTGAGAATTTTCACTTGTTAACTGACCAAAATGCTTTTATACTTTGTCTGACTATAGTATGACAGGGTGATAAATGTGAAAACTGTTCATGATGTTAGACTAACGGTGAGACTTCCGGAGGCATTGGTAAAAAGCATCGACCAGCTTGTGGAAGAGGGAGAATTCTCAAACAGGAGTGAGTTCATGAGGTATGCGATCAGAGAGGCTCTTGTGAGAATAGCCCTTACAAGGAAGATAACTCGTAAAGAAGCTAAAAAGATATGGGAAGAACACAAAAAGGAATCCAAGGAGGTTTCAGAGGAAGAGATTGAACAGGTATTAAGAGAAGTTGATAAGGAGTGGAAAGAATGGAGCCGAAAGTTGTGATTGATACAAACGTGATAATCTCGGCTGCAATTAACCCAAAAGGAAAACCGGGAAAGATCATTGACATGATTATGGATGGAAGTGTGATCTCATATACTTCCCAAGAGATTTTGGAAGAGCTTGGATTTAAATTGCTCTCAGAAAGAGTGCTGAAGTATATAGGTGACGCATCAAAAGCATTGGACCTGCTGGTCAGTTTTTCCGCCCTTTCAATATTGGTGAATCCAAAGATCCACTTTAATGTTTCTCCTGATCCAGACGATAATAAGTTTTTTAATGTCGTTTATGAGGCAAAGGCAGATTATTTAATCAGCGGCAACATAAAGCACATTGTGAACTTAAGGGATGAAAATAAAGAGTTCAAACTTGGAATGCACAGGTTTAAAATCCTAACACCGGGGGAATTTATCCTTTAGGTAAATCACCTCAGCTCCCTCACAATCTCCCTCAGATAATCACTTGGGCCCAGATCAATGGTCGGGGCAACCGCGTTAAACTTCCTAACAGTTTTCTCCCTCTCCAGATACTTCTCATAGAGGAACTTGAGCGTCTCCTCGTTGAGGTCTTCACCATAGAAGAGTATCGGGTTTGGAGACAGTATCACGGATTTGTGCTTCTTCTTGAGCATAAGCAAAAGCCTGTAAAGCAGTGAGGTGTGGCTCATTAAATCACTTATGATAATCAGATACGAAGGCTCTTTGATGTTGAGCAGAGCCTCACCAATCCCTTTTCTCTTTCTTGGAAAGATCTTACCAATGAATTTCCTCCCCTTCTCGCTGAACTTCAAGGCCACGCTGCTCTTTAAGCTTATCAGCCCTTTCTCGGGCTTGAACTTCACAGCAGCTCTGATCTTGTTTAGATGCTCCCTTCCCTTTGATGGCTTCACAACCTTAACCTCTCTATCAGTGTAGATGATAAGGCCCACCCTGTAGTTTTTCTTAAGCAGCACCGTTGCCAGATGTAAAGTTAAGGTTGATGCGTAGTCTATCTTTGCTCTCTTTATCCCCTTCCTCATCTCCCTTGTTGAGTCTAAAATTAGATAAACGTCTCCCTCCCATTCCTTCATGAAGACCCTCACTATGAGCTCACCCAAGCGAGAACTGGCCTTCCAGTCTATCCTCCTCAAGTCGTCTCCCGGTAAATACTCCCTGAGGCCTTCAAGCTCCAGCCTCTCCATCCCGAGGAAAATGCTCTTCTTGTAAACCTCACTCAGCTTTACGTTGTAATCCTCCTTGGCCGCTTCCCGTATCGACTCAACGGAGGGCATTACCTCAAGCTTGTACCTCCCGAGCTCAAGCTCCTCGAAGTAGAGCTCCTTTAAGTCGCTCAGTTCAAGCTTTAGAGGGACTTCATACTCCCCCTTCTTTTCGGGAACAAGGAAAAGGTCAACAAACCTCTCCTCGCCGGGTTTGAGTATGAAGGTTTCACCGTTGAGGACCCTCATGTGAGGGGGAAATATGTTCTTCACCCTGACCTTCACATCGCCTTTGAGGTTCTTGATTTTCAATGTTACTCTAACCCTCTTCATCTCCTCAGCCTGCTCTGGAAACTCCACATCTACCTTTAGTTCGGGCTTAAACTCTTTTCTGCTCTTTAACGTGTATGTGGCCAAACCTAAACCGAAGATGGCACTAAAGACGTTTGAAGCTAAATACCCGTGGGCAAAGCTCACCCCGGCTAAAGTCCAGAGCAGGTCCTCTCTTTTCATACGGGCACCTCTACCTCATCGAGAATCTCCCTCACGACATCCTCGCTCTTCACGCCCTCCAGCTCATATTCGGCCCTAACAAGAAGCCTGTGGGACAGAACACTAACGGCCATCTCCTTTATGTCATCTGGTATCACATAATCCCTGCCCCTGAGAAATGCTAAAGCCTTTGCGGTATAAAGAAGGTGCTCCGCTGCCCTTGGAGATGCCCCAATTAAAAGTCTGTTGTCCCTTCTGGTTCTGGCGATTATCTCATATAGGTAGTGGAGAACCTCCTCACTCGTTTTGACCTTTCTAACCTGGCTTATTAAAGCGAGAATTTGGGTTGGGGTAAACACCTGCCTTATTTCTCTGAAGTCTCCCCTATCCTTCCTCAGGAGCATCGTTACCTCTTCATTCTTATCTGGGTAGCCGACGTTTATGTGGAGCATGAATCTATCGATTTGGGCCTCCGGTAAGGTGTAAACTCCCTCGAATTCAAGCGGGTTCTTGGTGGCTATAACAAGGAAGGGCCTCGGCAGGTAAAGGGTTCTCCCCTCTATGGTCACCTGGCCCTCCTGCATCGCCTCAAGCAATGCAGATTGTGTTTTTGGCTGGGCCCTGTTAATCTCATCAGCAAGCACAACGTTGGCAAATATTGGGCCTTTTTTTATCCTGAACTGCCCGTTTCTTTGATCATAGTAAACGGTTCCAATGATATCGGCCGGGAGCAAATCGGGCGTAAGCTGGATTCTAGAAAACTCCAATCCAATAGCGTGGGCAAAGCTCTTTGCTATTGTTGTCTTTGCAACCCCGGGCACACCTTCCAAAATAACATGCCCCTCCGCTAACAGGGCAACGGCTAAAAGCTCTATAACATCGTCTTTCCCAACAACAGCATTGTGCATCTCAGCTTTAAGCTTCTCAAGGAATTCTTTACCATTCATTTTAACCACCCAACTTTTTACCGGTTTGGATTTCCTTTATTATCTTCCTGAGTATCTTTTCATCATAACCCTCTTTCTTTAACTCCTCCACCACATCATCTAAGCTCTTCTTTTCTTCCTTAAAGATTTTGCTAAGTAGAGCATTCCCCACTCTGCTCAATCCCTCCAAAGCCAAACCGCTCTCAATGAGTATGGCTAAAACTGCCACCCCCAGAATCACGTAAAAGGCCATTATCTTATTCAAGCTCCTTTTGATAACCACGGTTCCAACTGCATAGGGGTTGAAGTTAGTGTGGTGGGACTCATCGATGTAGATGATATCTGATTTTATGTATCTCACAAAGTTTCTTATGAAGGGCTCGTTCTTCTCGAACATGTCGTTTATGAAAACGCTCGGATCTGAGAACAGGATTATCTTTCCGTTTCCATACTCAAGCTCGCTCATTATCGGGAGCTGTCTCTGGTTGTTTCCCATAACGGTTACCTTGCTGGTATATATTGACCCCTCAGCGCCCACTATTGCTGAAGGAACGTTGAGGACCAGCTTATCAACGCCGACGCTCAGCTGCGGATCCAAAATCCTCACGAGCTCGGGGAAGTTGTAGTTCTTTGAGTAGAAAACGTCAATAGGAACTATTCCGACAAACCGGGCCGTCAGGTTCAGACCCCTCAGGATATCATTCCCGGTTCCAAAGTCGTCTATTAAAACCAAAGTCCCCCCGTTGTCCAGAAACTTCTTGATCTCCTCGATCTCAAGGGAAGAATAACTCAAATCGGGCCCTAGGATTATGAGAACTCCCTCTCTCTCACCAAGGTCGAATGAGTTGTAGGAGGTTATCACGGGCATGATTTTTCCTTCCTCATAGAGAAGCCTTCCGAAGTTTGAGGCCCCGTTCCACTTTGTATTGAAAACGCTAAAATCAGCGCTGGTGTAAAATACGGGTATGGTTATGGGCATCACGAGGAGGAAGATCCCAAATGCCATTAAGATGCCGTAAAGTGCTCTTTTCATAGCTCCTCCCTCACTATGAACGACACTATGAACCCAGCTATATGCCTCAGGTAGTCCAAAATGTCCCGCCTTCTAAGGGTCTTCTTCCCATAAAAGTGCTTCTCATAGAGCCCTGTGGCTTTTTCCAGATGGTAGGCAAAGCTCTCCTTCCTTAACCTCCTCACGAGCTCTCTGGGGGTTATGCTGGGCTTCAGGTTGTAGTGCTTGATGAGCTTGTAGTAAATCTCTCTGTACATTTCCCTTAGGGACTTCAACTTTCTAGCCCTCTCTGCTTCTTCTTCCTTCTCAATTTCTTCCATTGCCTTCAGGAGGGTTAAGAATTCCTCATCACTTACCCCTTCTCTACTTCTTCTGTAGATCTTGTAACCGAGGAACCCTATGCCGAAAAGCAAACCTACAATGAGGGCAATTAAAATGATGTCGAAGAGAGAAAACGTCACCACTTTAATCGTTATCAGATTTGAGGTTGCCTCCTCATAGTAGTCATTACCTGGGAAATGGGCATAAATCGTATGCTCCCCGGTTTTGTTGAAACTAACTTTCACATTAAAGTCGTTTGCCGCATAGACCTCTGTGTAAGGCTTACCGTCAACATAAATTGTTATCGGAATCGGCCTCTTAACCCCTGTTATGGTTCCGCTTATCTTAACCTTCTCCCCAACCTTAAGGCTGTCTTTTTTGGCCTTTATATCAATTCTCACCGGATACTTTAGGAACATAAGGCCCAAAGAAGCAGAACTTCCGGCGTAAATCTCGTTACCAAGGTATGTAACGTTCAAAATCTTTTTCCCGCTTTCATGGCTTGTAACGTTAAAGGAAAAGCTTCCATCATCGAGGGTGGAGAGGGCAAACTTCTCGCCGTTAAACTCCACAAAAACCTCCTCTCTACTCAAAGCATTTCCATAATAGTCCAGCAGGGCACCACTTACCCTCATGCTCTCGTTGATGTATGCGCTCCCCTTAGAGGAGAGGACGATTTTTGTCGGGATCTTTAAAACATTCAAAACCAGAGTGTTGGAGCTCTTAACACTCCCATTCTTCACGCCCGTTGCGAAGACCTCATAACTTCCAACCCTGTCAAATGAATAGACATAGGAAAATTTGTTGTTCTTAACTCTCAAAGCGATTGTTTTGTTTTCAATATGCAGATAAACGCTCTCAAACTCTGGAGCATACCCGTAAAAAGTGACGTTCTCATAAACGAAGGGGTTAAGATCTGAGGCATAGAGGGTTAGGGATGTGGGGACTAGCACCACCCGGTTCTCCTTGAGAAATTCTTCAAAATCAATTGATTCTCCGCTTTTTTCTTTTTCTTTGATAATTTCTTGCACTTCTTCAGGGGTTAGAACTTTATAGGCACTCAAAACCTTCTCATAGCCGAAATACATCTTCTTAATCTTCTCCAGTTTCTCCCTAAGAGATGAGGTGTCGAGAGTTAAGGTACTGTTATCCTCGTCAACAAACTCAAAAGTGTCGATCACATCAAGGGCCGAGATGGCCCTTGAAATACCCTTCCCCATCATCTCCAGGCCTATGCTCGCATTAACGTAAGCGTAGTAGTCCCTTATTTCCTTGACGGTCTCGATGTTATCCAGAAAGAGCTTTTGCCCAAGGGCAATCTCCTTTACTCCCTTACCAAGCTCCAGAAAAGGTGGCAGATAGTCCTCAACCTTTGCCTCTATCCCAAAGGACTTGTAGAACTCTATCTCATCCCGGGTTATGTTCAGCTTTGTTTCAACGTTGTTCGCATAGTAAAGGCTCTCATTGCTCTCGGCAATTACCTTATCAAGGGCCATCTCCGAATAAAGGATCAGAATCCTAAAGTAGATGTAAATTCCTTTATCGTTTTCATGGGCCTTTTCATACTCAAAATGCCTTTCCGAGGCTAATCCAAAGCCGCTTGAGAGCAAAAGTGCGAGAATGATTAAAGCAATTACCCTCTTCATTTTCCTCAAATTCAAAAGACAATGATAAACATTTTAAAGTTAATGGTTTTAAATGAATGGGGGTAAAATTATGAGAGCGGAGAAGATAGCAAGCGCTTCTCTAGTCAGCATTGGAACTTTTCTGCTGATCTATGGGGCGATAAATTCTAATCAGAGTCAAATTAATCTGGGTTTTGCAGGCCTTTTTCTTGGATTCGTGGTGTTCACGTTTAAATCAAAGGAATATGTCAAAAGGGAGGCCCTTGATAACCTTATACTCCCCTACGTGGAGATGCTCCAGGATATGGTGAGTGATCTGGGCCTTGAAGGCAATGCCCTTTACATACCCCCTTACGAAAACATGCCTGAAGGAGGAACCTTCATTCCCCTCCATGAGGACTTTGACCTTGACCTCGGGAGGATGGACGAGGAGACGGTCTTTTTAACCAACGTGAGCAACGAAAGGCAGATGGGCCTTCTCATAAGGCCCACCGGTGTTGACCTGGTAAAAAAGTTCGAAGAGTACTTTGAAGGCCCCCTTGAAGGAAGCGGTTCTTCATCTGTTGAAAGTGTGGCCTCTTCAGTCTTAAGGGCCTTTGACCTTGCCAGAGGGGTCTATATAGAGGAGAGTGAAGAAGGCTTTAAGGTGGTTGTAAAGCCAACGAACATGGAGATATGCAGGGCGAGCGTGGAGGACTGCAACCAAGTCGCCTGTCCCGTGTGTTCCTCAGTTCTCTTGGCCCTTGCAAAGGGTACTGGTGAGGTTGTGGAAAGTGAAGACTTTGCAATAAAAGACTATGGAATTGAGATAAAGGCCAAAAAACTCGGGGGAGTTAGGGAATGGATGTAGAGGACTACATGCTTCTCTTCCTCTCATCGTGGATGTTAATCTCTGCATTGGCAACTAAAACCGTGGACGTATTCTTAACCCTGAGCCTAATAGGCCTCCTCATAACCCTTGAAGTTGGAAGTCTCTTTCTAAGTAAAGAACAGAAAGAAAGCCTAAAACCCCTGGTAGAGCTTTTGCTTGTTATTTTCGCCATAATAGTCATGAAAAAGGTTTACGAGGTTTTGAGTGGGTAGTCAGTTGAATAATCTCCAGAGAACAGCAATATATTTAAGGTTCTGAGAACTAGACTCTCTGGTGGAGGGCTTGGAACTGGTGTTTGATGGAAGGAGAATAACGCTCACCAATAAACGAATTAACAAGTTGGATGAATTTGTTTTTAAGGTGTCGAGCCTCATAGAGAAGTACACGGAGTACGTGATAGTTAGTGGGTATGTTTCAATTCTTTTTGGCCGTTCGAGGGGAACAGAGGACATAGATTTTGTGATCTCCTCGCTCTCACTGGAGGAATTCAGGAAGCTTTATGAAGATTTTCTAAACAGCGGGTTTGAGTTTATAAACTCGGATGACCCCGTAGAGCTTTTTGAGATGTTGATCGAGAATCAGGCAGTTAGAGCCTGTGAGGTCGGAACTATCTTTCCCAATGCAGAAATAAAGCTCCCAAAAGATAGATTTCATTTGGAGGCATTAAAACAGAGAATAGAAACCATGATTAATGATAGGAGGATTTTTATATCTCCCATAGAGCTTCAGATAGCTTATAAATTGTACCTTGGGAGTGAAAAGGATATTGAGGATGCTATTTTTCTATATGAACTCTTTAGAGATCATATAAGCCATGAAAAGCTCCAGTACTGGAAAACCCAACTGGGGGTAGAAGGATTTGAACTCTAAGAGAGACATGAAGGAACGAATAAAATTCATAAAACGGTACGTCGAGTGGCTCAAAAAGACACCCAACGGTGTGTGGAGTGCCCAGCAGGCTGAGTTCATCAATGCCCTCCTGGAAAACGCAAAAAACTTTCCCCTCTCAAAGAAGGAATATCTCAAAATGAAGGAGAAAGCCAAGAAACTCGCGGTTAATTCTGTATTTCTTGTAGACAAAAATATCCAAAAATAGGATAATCCTGTTACTGGATAATGGGGCCATACAAAGTGAATGTGGGCTCAAAGATATATTCTGTGAAATATAAAACCTTATGAAAATTTATATTCTGCAGAGTATAAAATGTTGAGAAAGGAGGACATCATTGAATTAATCAGTGCGGACAATTTCTGGAGCAAAAGGTTGACCATTGGAGAGGGAAAACTCAAATTTTGGAGTACGACATAACCAAAATCCTTAAATTAAATTCTCTGATAATTCTAAATTGGGTGGGAGAATGATGCATTTTGAGAGAATTGAGGTCAATCCCAAAAAATTGGGGGGAAAACCGGTAATAAAGGGTACTAGGATTCCCGTCTACTTGATATTGGATTTATTGGGTAACGGCTGGAGTATAGAAGAGATCCTTGAGAATTATCCCCAGTTAACGAGGGAAGATATATTCGAAGCGATAAGATACGCCTCGATGGTGTTGAAAGGGGAAGAATATGTCGAAGTTTTTAGCTGACGAGAATATTCCATTAAAAGTCGTTAGACTTCTGCAAGAGGAAGGATTTGCGATCAAGTCTATAACAGATATCAAACCTGGAATTACTGATGAGGAAGTGTCTGAAATAGCCCTCAGAGAAAACAGGATCTTAATAACATTTGATAAGGATTTTGGAAGGATCTTATTTGTGGAGGGCTTAGGCGTTCCCGGATTAATTCTTCTTAGGTTTCCACCGAAAAATGTTAAATACATAACAAGGATTCTAAAAGAAGTTCTGTCAAAGGATATTGAGTTTTATGGAAGAATTGTAATTGTTTTCGAAGATAAAATTAGGGTATCAAATCTTCCTTAGGCATTTCTCTTTTCTGGGAAGACCCCTTCCAAAAGGAGGGGTAGTTCACCTCCTTTGTGGGCTGGAAGCCTCGCCCTTCAGGGCGGGGAGGAGGTCAGCAGGCATATAGAACGTTTGTTAATAGGGATAAATTTGCCCTAATAGTTCTCGACGAAATCCAAAACATTGAAAACTGGGAAAAATGGGTTCGTAGGACAATGGAAAAAGAGAATGTTCAAATCATTGTAACAGGGTCCACCTCTTCCCTTTTAAAAACCGAAGTATCAACGGCATTGACCGGACGTTCTTTGACCTTAGAAGTTTTCCCTTTAAGCTTTCACGAATTTTTAAAATTCAAAGGGCTTTCATTTAAAGATGAGTTTGGGATTGTGAAGAGTAGGGCCAAAATAGAACGATTTCTAATAGATTACCTTCAATTTGGTGGATTTCCAAGAGTCGTTTTGGAAGAAGATGAATTTTTGAAGAGGGAGATGCTCAGAGAGCTTTTTGATGGTATAGTAATGAGGGACATCGTATTCAGGCATGGATTTAGGGAGATAAATTCGGTTAGATTAGTAGCAGAGCTGGTTATAAACTCGTTTTCGTCTCTTAAGAGTGTGAGTGGTCTTAGAAACGAGCTGGTTGGGATACTTAAGAAAAAGGTCTCTCCAAATTTTGTTGCAGAGGTTATGGAGGCCCTTAGGGAGAGCTACTTGATATTCACACTCCCACCCTTTTCTCCAAAAATAAAGGATGTGAGAAAGTATCCAAAGAAAATTTATGTGGTAGATACAGGACTAGCGACCTTTGTGACTCTAAGCTTCTCTAGAAATTTAGGTAGGTTAGCTGAAAATGCAGTTGCTATTCATTTAATCCAAAAATATGGGGAAAACAACCTCTTCTACTACAAGGGTAAGAGGGAGGTTGATTTTATTCTCAAGGAAGGATTGAAAATAACAAAGGCCATTCAGGTAACCTGGGATTTAAGGGAAAGCTATGAAAGAGAAGTGAAGGCCCTTCTGGAGGCAATGGATATATTTGATCTTGAAGAGGGTATTATCATAACTGCAAATGAAGAAGGAGAAGAAGTTTATGGGGGCAAAAATATAAAAATAATCCCTCTCTGGAAGTTTCTTTTGGAGTTGAGGGATACAAATCGTTAGGGTTAGCATTTGTTAAGGAGGTGTGTTAGTCAGCTGAATGATACCAAAAAGGTGAAAGAACAATTACAGCATTTGATTTACAGTTTCTAAAACTTCTCTGGCGAATCTCAAAACAAACTCTGCTTCTTCTTCGTCAACCAAAGCCCCTCCATACTGAACATTGTGTCTTGAAATCCTGAGTTTATCGAGAATATTCATAAGTTCTACTATTTTGGGATCGGTTCTGTACAGCTCCCTAACCGCAATAACTAGACACTGGTGGCTCCTCTCTTTACATCCCTTTGCAAAGAGCAATGGCCTCACCGAATGAAATGCGGAATTATAAGCAGCTATCTCAACCATAACATAGTCGCCAATTTCAAATGTTCTTTCTGCGGATTTTAGGAACCGCCTTGCAATTTCTATTGAATTTTTCACCCTTTCTATTGCTGAAGGGTCGTGCTTTATCCATCCTCTTCTCAGACACTCTTCAAACTTCATAATGGAGCCCCCTTTATCAGTACATGCTTTCTAATAACACTTTCAGCGAAATGGTCTTTCTCTTCCTTCATTTTCTCCCATTTATAAAATGGGAGAACTGTGAGTTGAAGGCTCACCCCAACTCTTTCCTCTATTTCACGTAATAGCTTGTAGTCGATATCTTCTTTGCTTCCAATAACCAGTATGTCCAAATCGCTCTTCTCATCGAACTCTCCAGAAGCAAAGCTCCCGTATATTGCAAGGGAACTGCAGTTCTTACAAATGTTCTGGATACCTTTCTCTTTTAGGAGCAATAAATAATATGTTTTTTTAATCTCTTTAACCGCAAAATCATCATTGTTCAGTCTAAAGAGCCTCAAATTTCCTTTTCTTCTGGAAAGTAGAATCCCCTCACTTTCAAATAAGTCACAGTAAAGTTTAGCACTTCCAGAACTTATTTTTAGAGCTCTAGCCAGCTCTTTTAGGTGTATTTCACAGGTAGGATGAAGAAGGAAGTACTCTAGGACTTTAAACCCTGTGAATTTTTTAAAGTGCTCCAGCATTGACATAATATATTGAACGATCGTTCATCTTATAAAACTTTCGTTCATTATAATGAACGATATTGGGATGATCAATTCACTTAACTTTCTGACCTCTCCCCGCACTAAAGGGCGAGACTTTCAAAAGGAAAATGTAATGAACACGTTAGATATTGAGAGGGAAAACCATTTTAAACACTCCCTCCCTCTAGTATTGGTGATCAAATGAGGCCCAAGGATTACTGGGATCTGATAACAATCATCTCACTTTCACTCATCTTGGATCTCCTCATTGCTTTCTATCCAGATAGCTTACTTAGAAAAGCTCTAGGCTTGGCTTTTGTGCTCTTTTTCCCTGGATACGTATTTATAACTGCTCTTTTCCCCGAGAAAAAGGAGCTTGACAACCTTGAAAGATTGGCCTTGAGCTTTGGCCTGAGCATAGCGATAGTTCCTCTAATTGGCCTTGGCCTTAACTACACTCCTTGGGGGATAAGATTAATTCCAATTCTTGTAAGCCTAACAATTTTCAACCTCATCTTTGCCATTGCGGCAGTTTATAGAAGGGCCAACGCCGTTGATCCATGGATTCCAATGATAAGCATTGAAAAACTTAAAGAAGAGCTCGAATGGGAGAAATCAAGTAAACTGGATAAAGCTTTGACTGTAATCCTGATCATCGCAATAATCTCCTCCATAGCAACTTTGGCCTATGTTATAACTCATCCCAAGCCCGGAGAAAAGTTCACAGAGTTCTACATTCTTGGGCCTGAAGGGAAGGCCGCGGATTATCCAACCGACCTCCTTGTGGGCGAAAAGGCCAGGGTTATTCTGGGCATAGCAAACCACGAATACAGAAACGTTACCTACCACGTTGAGGTGTGGCTGGTAAATCTAACCTACGATTTCAACACAAACGAGACTTATATTCACAAGATGTACCTTATGGATTACTTCAACGTAACCCTACCCCATAAGCCCGTTGATATTGAGGGCAACTGGACGCCTCAATGGGAGACCAACTACACCTTCACCATAAACAGACCCGGAAAGTGGCAGCTGTGGTTCTTGCTCTTCAAGGACGAAAGGCCACCTCTTCCAACGCCAGTAAAAGGAGACTATGCTCAAACCAACGCCACTCAGAGAATCCTGGATGCGATAGAGGGCAATATAATGGGGTTAAAGCTTAACATTGAGGTTAAGAGGATTTAGAGTCTTTCCTGCTCAATAATGGTTCAGTTGGATGAGCTTTTCCTCAAGTCTTCTTCTTTAGGGTGAGGCTCTCAGAAAGGTAACTTGGGAATGGTAGCGTTGGGTAATATGAGAAACACTTTTAATTAATATTCTATGTAGTAAAATTGTGAAACTCTTGTGGTGGTCATCATGAGGAGAGAAGTTGTCTTCATGGTTATAGGTCTTTTATTAGGGGCGGTGGGATTTAAAATAGGTAGTGCGCTCTTTAGCGATATAAGCATCTCTGAAAACAATGAGATAGCAACCGGGGAGTTTGACGTCAGAATCAGCAAAACTGGAAACACATTCTACAACGATTTGAAGCTCTTTGAATTCAACGATCTTAAACCAGGAGACGAAATAAAGGCTGAGTTCTACATAAAAAACAGCGGGGACTTCAACATCTCGAAGATTCTCATAATTCCCCATGTCCAAGACTTGGAAAGCGGTGAGCTCACCGGAGCAGAGGCTTTGGTGGACAACACAACCGAGGTTGGAGAGCTAAGTCAAAACCTCATCTTGGAGTGGATTGTGATAACACATAACAACCAAACCTATACCTTAAGTGATTACTCCGGAAGGAGCCTATATGAGCTGAACAACCAGTCAATCTCAATCTTAACCTCACCCTTTACGCCTTCAGAAACCCTCAAAGTTACAATGTTTTTCTTAGTGAACCCCGAAGCGGGCAATGAGATCCAAAAGGACCTCTGCCTAATTTCAATGCAGATCTATGCTGAGCAGTGAGTTTTTAAACTCCTCTTTCCTTTCTCCTTTGGTGCTCACTATGATTGGAATAATCTTTGATATGGATGGTGTTATTTACAGGGGGAAAGAGCTCATTGATGGGGCTGAGAAAGTTATTGAGTTTTTAAGATCCCATGGAATTCCCTTCGTCTTCCTCACCAACAACTCCACCAGAAATGCCAGGATGTACAGGGAAAAGCTCAAAGAGATGGGAATTGAGGTTGAAGAAGAGAGAATAATAACCTCCGGCTATGCAACGGCCCAGTATTTAAAGAAACACTTTGAAAAAGGCAACGTTTTTGTGATTGGAGGAAAGGGCCTTGTGGAGGAGATTAAGTCCATTGGGTGGCCAATAATAAGTGTTGAAGAGGCTAAAGAAGCGTGGAAAGAAATAGAATACGTTGTCGTTGGCCTAGATCCTGATCTGACATATAAAAAGCTCAAATACGGATGTCTGGCAATAAGGAACGGGGCCCGGTTTATAGGAACAAACCCCGATACCACATATCCAAGCGAAGAGGGAATCCTGCCCGGGGCTGGCTCTATTATCGCTGCCCTTAAAGTCTCCACTGAGAAAGAACCACTGATAATAGGAAAACCCAATGAACCGGTTTTTGAAGTGGTTAGAGAAAAACTAAACGCTGATGAGATATGGGTGGTTGGCGATAGGCTTGATACGGATATAGCTTTTGCAAAGAGAATTGGAGCAAAGGCGATAATGGTTTTAACTGGGGTGAACACGCTTGAAGACGCGGGAAAAAGTGACGTTAAACCTGATTTAGTGCTTCCAAGCATAGGGGAGCTTTTGGAGTACCTAGAGACATTTTTTGAATAGTGGGGATGTTATGAGAGATTTAATCGACAACTTTAAAAACCAACCTTTAAAGCTAAATGCAGAAATCAACTTTTGGGTTAGATTTATAACTACGTCTTTTGAAAATCAAAGAGGTGATTGAAATGAATCCATTCCATGATTTGGAGCCCGGACCAGAAGTACCGGAAGTTGTTTACGCCCTAATAGAGATTCCAAAGGGAAGCAGAAACAAGTATGAGCTGGATAAGAAAAGTGGCCTTATAAAGCTTGATAGAGTCCTTTACAGTCCATTCTATTATCCGGTTGACTATGGTGTAATTCCACAGACATGGTACGATGATGATGATCCATTTGATATCATGGTTATCATGAGAGAACCCACTTATCCTGGAGTACTCATTGAAGCGAGACCAATAGGCCTCTTCAAAATGATTGACAGTGGTGATAGAGATTACAAGATCCTTGCAGTTCCCGTTGAGGACCCATACTTCAACGACTGGAAAGACCTAAGCGATGTACCAAAGGCCTTCCTTGATGAGATTGCCCACTTCTTCAGGAGATACAAGGAGCTTCAAGGAAAAGAGATAATTGTAGAGGGATGGGAAGACGCAGAAAAGGCAAAGCAAGAAATCCTTAGAGCAATAGAACTCTACAAGGAGAAGTTTAAGAAGTGAATCTCTCTTTCTTTAAAATTTTGGAGGTAAGAGAATGTACAAACTCCTTAGAGTTAAAGATGTCGTGAGAATTCCCCCAAGAATGTTCACAATGGATCCCAAAGAGGCTGCAAAGATAGTTTTGAGAGAGGCTTATGAGGGAATGTATGATAAGGATGAGGGAGTTATCCTAGCAATTTTGGACGTTCATGAAGTTAGTGAGGGCCTTATTATTCATGGAGACGGTGCAACATATCACGAGGCAGTGTTTGATGTTCTTGTTTGGAAGCCTGAGATGCATGAGGTTGTTGAAGGCGAGGTAATTGATGTTGTGCCTTATGGTGCGTTCATAAGAATCGGCCCTATGGACGGTCTTGTGCACATTTCTCAGCTTATGGATGATTATGTTGTCTTTGACGAGAAAAACGCCCAGTTTGTTGGAAAGGAGAAGGGCCACTTATTAAAGCTTGGCGACGCTGTTAGGGCGAGAATAATTGCCATAAGTGAGAAGAGCAAGATAATTAGAGAGAACAAGATTGGACTTACTATGAGACAGCCTGGATTGGGTAAGTTTGATTGGATAGAGAAGGAGAAGAGAAAAGCTGAAAGTGGTGAGTGAAAATGACTGAGAAGGCCTGCAGGCACTGCCATTACATCACCAATGAAGATCGATGTCCCGTCTGCGGGAGCAGGGATTTAAGTGATGAGTGGTTTGACCTCGTTATAATCCTTGATCCAGAGAACTCCAAAATAGGCCAGGCACTTGGTGTGAAAGTTCCAGGGAAATACGCTATAAGGGTCAGGTAGCATGTCCCGAAACTTTTACTACAAACTCACAGAGGACCTTAGAGATGAACTTAAAAATCCCCTAGGTAAGCTGGTAGAAGGCGAAATGCCCCAACCTTATCTGAAAGCCTCCGAGGAATTTAAGAATGCTCCCTTTTTAGTTACAGTGGGAGATGTCGTCACGGAAAATGTCCTCAGAGTTGGTATAAAACCCTCTCTGGCAATATATGACCACAAGACTAAGAGAAAGGAGTATGAACCTGATATTGAGCTTGGCGCGGTTGTGTTAACAACAAAAAACCCACCTGGAACAATAACGAAAGCTTTATTAAATGCTGTCAAAAAGTCCTTTGAACTTGTTAAGAGAGGGAAAAGAGTTTACCTAAAGGTGAACGGCGAGGAGGATTTGGCCGCCATCCCGGCCGTGATATATGCTCCTGAGGGAGCTTTGGTGATATATGGTCAACCTGACAGAGGGATAGTACTTATAAAGGTCACACCTGAATGTAAGCGCAGGTGCGCTCAGTTGCTTAGAAAGATGGAGGTGGTTTACGATGGAGATTAGGGTTATCGAGACTAAAGAGAACAAACTCTTAGGAAGAAAGGAGATATACTTTGAAGTTATTCACGAGGGAGAGCCCACCCCCTCAAGGGCAGACGTTAAGGGCAAACTCGTTGCAATGCTTGATCTAAATCCAGAAACAACAATTATCCAATACATAAGGAGCTACTTCGGTAGCCACGTTAGTAAGGGATACGCTAAAGCTTATGAGAGCAAGGAGAGAATGCTCTATATAGAGCCTGAATACATATTGAGAAGAGAAGGAATGATACAGGAGCAGGAGGAGTGATGTAAATGGCTGGTAAGAAGACATCCCAAAAGTGGAAGTTCTACGAAGTTAAGGATGGCAAGGTCTCAAGGAAGAACAGATTCTGCCCAAGATGCGGCCCAGGAGTTTTCATGGCAAACCACAAAGACAGATGGACATGCGGTAGATGCGGTTACACTGAGTGGAAGAGATGAAGCTTTTCTTTTTTAATTAACCTTCTGGTGAACCCATGTTATACTATGAAGGCCTTAAGATAAAGCTCCATCCACAGGTTTATGAGCCTGCCGAGGATACGTTTCTCCTAGCAAGAAACCTCAAGGTTAAGGAAGGGGACATTGCCTTGGATGTCGGCACGGGTACTGGAATAATAGCCCTTTTAATGGCAAGAAAAGCAAGGTTTGTTCTTGGAGTTGATGTTAACCCAATTGCAGTTGAACTGGCGAAGGAAAATGCAAAGATAAATGATATAACAAACGTTCAGTTTAAATTAAGCAATCTTTTCGAGAATGTGACTGGAAAATTCGATGTAATCACATTCAATGCTCCCTACCTTCCCGGGGAACCCGAAGAACCAATAGACCTTGCCCTTGTTGGTGGAGAAACTGGAAGAGAGGTTTTAGACTCTTTTTTGGAACAATTTGATAGTTATCTCCACGAAAAAGGAGTGGTTCAGATAGTTCAGTCCTCAATAACAGGTATAGAAGAGACTTTAAGAAAACTAGAATCTAAAGGATTTACCCCAGAAATAACAGCTAAGGATAGGTATTTTTTCGAAGAAATTGTCGTGATTAGTGCTAAGCGAGCCTAATTCTTGGGATTTCTTGAATAAATCTCACTTTTGGTTTTGACTCTATATGAGTATCCTCTTCGAAAAACTCTCTTTCAAAAATCCTCTCACGTGTTTTGATTATGATGGTTGGTTTTAACTTCTGCATGAAAGTGCGGTAACCGTAATAGTATTTAAGTCTTTCGCCGAAATATTTTTCGACGAGAAAATATTCAATACCCTATTGCAAAAATTTTTAAACTCTATCCCGCACCCAGATTAGGTGAGACTAATGGATGTAAAACCAAACATGCCTGAGGAGATTGTAAATTTGTTTAAAAAACAGCATTACGCTCTTGTTGGTCATCACAGTTCAGTTAAACTCTGTCATTGGTTAAAGGAGAGTATAAAACACAATCGTGTTTGCTACAAGCAGAAGTTCTATGGGATAGAATCCCACAGATGTCTTCAGATGACTCCGGTTACAGCCTGGTGTACGCACAATTGTATCTTCTGCTGGCGCCCCATGGAAGGATTTTTGGGAATAGAGATGCCAGAACCACTGGACGATCCCGCATTTATTGTGGAAGAGAGTATAAAGGCTCAAAGAAAACTTCTAAGTGGTTACTGGGGAGTAAAAGATCAAATAAACGTCAAAAAGCTTGAAGAGGCTATGGAGCCAAGGCATGCAGCTATAAGTCTCTCAGGCGAGCCAATGCTATATCCAATGATAGGGGATCTCGTGGAAGAGTTCCACAAGAGAGGATTCACAACGTTTATAGTGAGCAATGGTACTGAGCCAGAAGTTCTGGAGAAGATGTTCAAAGAAAACAAACTCCCGAAGCAGCTCTATGTCTCTCTGACGGCCCCCGATGAAGAAACATACCAAAAAGTAAACGTACCCATGATTCCAGATGGTTGGGACAGGATAAATAGAACACTTGAACTTATGAGGAATCTGCCTGTGAGAACCGTTATACGGCTCACTCTGGTTAAGGGCGAGAACATGCACAATCCAGAAGGCTATGCAAAGCTTATAATGAAAGCAAGACCAATGTTTGTTGAGGCCAAGGCTTACATGTTTGTGGGCTTTTCCAGGAATAGGCTAACTATAAACAACATGCCAAGTCATGAGGACATAAAGGCATTTGCTGAGGAGCTCGTGAAACACCTTCCTGGGTACCACATAGAGGACGAGTATCCTCCTAGCAGGGTTGTTCTAATAATGAGAGACGACGTGAGCAAGGCGGATCGGGTTATAAAACATTAACTCTTTTCCGCAACCTTTATTTGTTTTGACTGCGTAACATTTAATTAGGTAAATTAGTAAAAAACTTAGTTTAGAGGTGCCGGGAATGAAAAGAATATTTTCGCTAATTTTAATCCTGCTAATAGTGATTCCTTATGCTGGAGCACTCCCCATTTTAGACGCTTCCACGAGGTTTCTAATTGAGGGCGAGGATTACATGGATGGTACTCAAGAGATAAGTTTATCCTTAATGGCCTTGCTCTCGAGCTATTCTATCGCTGAGAATCTTACCAAAGAAAATATCGCGAGTTTTGTGGATGAGCTATTGAAGAGACAAAATGAGGATGGAGGATGGGGATATTACGAGGGAAGTGTGAGTAATGTTGTGGACACTTCTTATGCAGTTATAGCGTTAAAACGAGCAGCAGACTTTTATGCTTCTACTGGAGAATCCTATTATGATGTCTCAAGTGCCCTTAGGAAAGGGCTGAGTTTTCTAGTAAGGTCCTACACCATGAATGGATGGGGCTACATACCAAACACACTGCCAGAGTTCTATCCAACCCTTATGGCAGTTTGGGCGTTGGGTGAGAATGGATATACGGAAAAGAGCAGATATGTGGAGGGAGCAATAACATACTTGGAGTCGGCCGAGAGGATGGAGATAAGTGAAGCGAAGGCCGTTGGACTAAAGATCCTTGCCTATAAGAGTGTTGGTTATCAAATACCTGAATCCCTCATTGAAAAAGCATGGGAGCTCGTAAATTCTGACGCTATTACCATAGATGAGAGAGCCCTGCTTACCTATGTGCTTACCACTCATGAAGGATTGACTTTTGAAGTTGCCAAACTCCTCAGCAGGCTAGAAGACCTAGCAGAGAGCAATGAAACCTTGATTTATTGGGCCAACGTTCCAGAAGAGTGGACAAACAGGGAGGTATTCGTGGCTTCAGCATTTGCGGTCATGAGTTTTGCAACAGCCAATGCTCTCGGAGGAGTAGGGGGCATCATTTCAATAGAAGACTCCTGTTCTGCCCTTGAAAAAGTCCAGAATCCAGATGGAGGATGGGGGTACAGAGCAGGCTATAGCTCTGATGATAGAACCACTTATTACGTTTTAAAGGCATTGAAGAGGTGCTACTTTAAAGATGAAGTCATTGAGAAGGGCCTAGAATGGGTTGAAAGCAGACTCCCTGAGAACATGGAAAAAGTTTCTAAAGAAGGACGATTAAACTCTGCTTACATTTACAACCTCCTCACGCTTCTAGAGTTTAACATGCTCAATGAAACTGAGAAACAAACCCATATCTCATTTATAAAGAGCTTGAGTGAGGATGGGAAATGGAAGACGGTACTTGGGCCACAACCATACGATACAGCTCTTGCTATAAAGGCTCTCCTAGCATTGGGGGTTGATCCAAGTGATGAGGACATAGTAAAAGCAAAAGAGTGGCTCCTCTCACTACCAACAGATGGATGGGGCCTTCGCATACAGATTGCCGTTCCATTTAGGGTCCGTTATATCATGCCCACAGTTCCCACAACTTTAGAGGTTCTTGAGGCTCTCACTCCACTGGTCACTAAAGAAGATGTTGAAAGGCACTTGACATGGCTTATGGAGCAGAAAATCGAAGATGATGGATGGCCTGTTGTTAAGGAGATTTATATTAGAGACATCCTGATGTATTTAGGGGTCCCATCAGTTGAACTCACAATACGGGCCACTAAAGTCCTATACGACTTTGGCATAGACTACCGTGCTGAGACGTTTAACTGGCTTTTGGATCACCGCAGCGATGGTTTATGGGGAACAACTTTAACAGAATCCGCCCTTGCAGTACTCTTCTTCTCTGAAATGGGGAATGTATTAATTAAGCCCCTCAATTTATATCAAGTCCTCAAGCAGATTCCCGAGAAGAACTTTACGATCCTTTACACTTCTGGTTATAACTCCACTGCAGTTTCACTTGGAGAAGCCCTCAGTGGAGTATTTGAAAAGAGCTTTGAGATTAAGCCCTTTGAAGAGTTTGGGGATTCCAACTACATCGTAGTCTCAGACTTCAATACGTTTAATATACTCCAGTACAACCCGTACATTAAGGTAAAGAGCGATGATATGTATGTCTATCTTGATGATGCGAGCTATCCAATAAATGACACGGTAATTTTAATTCCAGGAAAAACCAGCGAGGGATACCTACTGTTTGTACTCTCATCTAAAGGTGCAGAGGATATTGTGAGCACGTTCTTCAGTTCCACGATAATCAAGTACCTCAATGGAGCCGCCTGTGTAATAACGCATGAGGACAAGAACCATAACGGGGTAGTGGAGTTTGATGAATTGAACATCGAGCTTGTGGGGTGAAATTACTTTGAGGGCTTTAATCATTGGAGTAGGCCAGTGTGGGACAAAGATAGCGGATTTGTTCGCCTTAGTGGACTTTGAGGCACTGGCCATAAACACCTCAAAGAGTGACCTTGATTACCTAAAGCATATTCCTAGGGAACGGCGTATACTCATAGGCGAGAGCCTAACTGGAGGAAAGGGAGTAAATGCAAACCCAGTACTCGGAAGAGAGGCAATGAAAAGAGATCTTTCAATGATAATGAAGAAGATAAACTCGATGGTAGGTTACAGCGACGTTGATATCTTTTTCCTCACTTTTGGTTTTGGTGGTGGAACAGGGGCTGGAGGAGCTCCAGTTTTGGCTGAAGCACTGAAAGAAGAATATCCGGATTCACTCGTCGTTGCAATTGGAGCACTCCCATTAAAGGAAGAAGGGATAAGACCAACAATAAATGCTGCAATAACAATAGACAAGCTTTCCAAAGTAGCCGATTCAATAATAGCCATAGATAACAACAAACTTAAGGAGAGTGGCGAGGACATAACACGGGCCTATGAGAAAATAAACCATACGATAGTTGAGCGCATAGCATCCCTTCTGGCATTAATAGACATTCCCGGAGAGCAAACACTCGATTCCAGCGATCTGAAGTTCGTACTTAATGCTTTTGGAAGCTTCGCTACTGTAGGTTATGCAAAGGCTGAAGCAAATAAAGTTAGGAATCTCTCCCGGCTTATCTTAAAGTCATTTGAGAACGAGGGGCTTTATCTCGAAGCAAATATAGAGTCTGCCCTTTATGGGTTAGTAGCAATCCACGGGCCTCCTGAGCTTTTAAAAGCTAGAGACATATTTGAGGCTCTCAGTTACCTAACCAAAAAGATTAAAGGAAAGCAGATTTTCCGCGGCTTTTATCCAGATCCAAGGGAAAAGGAGATAGAAGTTGTCACTCTCTTAACAGGGATTTATGAGAGTAAAAGCATTGAGGACATAGTGATAATCGCTAAACAATATGCTCAGTCATTCATAAAAGCGAAAGAAGAGGCCGAAACAAAGAAAAAAGAACTTTTGACAGGTCTACCGGATTTTGATGACATTTATCCGGGTGAGATTAATGAAAGACTCGATTGATGTTGCCCTGGAGCTGAAGGAAAAGGAAGTCTACTCCCACATAGCCCACGAAAGCGCAGAGGACATGATTAGAATAATCTCTTCTATAGATGCTGAAAGAGCAAAAAACAGGGGAGAGATAATTCATTATGAAGATGACTGGGATGATTTGATGAGACAGAGAGTGGCCAAAGGAAAAAGACACACTGCATTTGATTTCTACAATCCTGCTCTCCTCACGATATGGGAAAACAAAGTAAGAGGTATGAAAAAGGTTAAAAACGTATTTAAACTTGGGTTAGTGCTTTTAGGCATTTTTCTGGTAGCAGGAATAACAGCCACGATTATCTATGGCGAATTATGGGTTTTAATTCCTTTGAGCCTCATTCCGATGGTGATATTTCTGCTGGACTATAAAAAGAACGCCCTTGATCTCGGTTACTACCAGCTTACCCAGCTTTTTATTGAAGAACTTAAAGAACTCCTAAAGAAATATGAACTTGACCCCGAACGGTACAAATTCAAAATATTTAATCATGATTATTTCGGAGTTTTAACGAAAAAAATTGGCACCAATGTTTTTGCAATGGTAAAGAAAGATGAAACGGATGGAAAGCGTTAAATAATTTGTTGACGTGTTATTATTAGTATGGTGAGAGAGATGAAAAAAGGACAGATATCGCTGGAGTTCCTATTCATATTTATATTGTTCCTCGTACTCTTGACTTTCTCGATTAGAAATATTACCTTCTCCAGCGAGCATTCTGCAGATATGTTGAGAATTCAGGTTAGTGAAGAGGCGAAGTTGTTTGCAAACACGGTTTCCAATGCTATATCTCAGGTTTATGCGCAAGGACCAGGTGCAAAAACCACCGAATACTTCACTTTTAGGTATCTAAATGATGAGTATTTTCTTAAGAAGGCCTTTGCAATGAATAACAAGCCCTACATTGTTGTGGGTTATCAAAATGGGACCTATGTAACAATACTCGAGTTTAACGAGACAATTATCTTTACTTCTTATGACACGGGTACAGATACCCTCTCGGCGAATATGGTGCCCATTCAAAGTGAAACGGATGCATTGAAAAAGAACTTCTTCCTTGCCGGTTCCCTCTACCGGAGAGACCTCAGCAATGCTAGCATTTATAGTGTGGTGGGAATTGGTGTGGAGTATAATGGGACTACGTATTCCCCCTCTATCTTAAACCTCAATATAACTCCATATAACGGGATACTGCTTTTCCCAGAAGTTAGCCCTACCACGTTAAAGATAGTTGTTGAATGGAATCCGGATAGGAATGAGAGCTGGATTTTCAACTCTACTGCCCAGGAGCTTAGGATAAACCTTAACGTCGGTGGTTAGTATGAGAGGACAGTTAAGCTTGGATCTGCTTTTCGCTTTTGTACTTGTTACTCTTACGATGTTAAACCTGATTTATCTAGCCAATAATGAGATGGCCCATGCAGAGAGTTTTGATGCAATGGCAAAGGTGAGAGTTTTTTCAGCTGAAATAGTCGACCATACGGCCAAAGTTTATGCCGTGGGGGAAGGATACAGACTGAAGGAGGAAACTCCTCAAATAAGTGGAGCCACTTTTCGCATCACTTTTAATGGAGTTGCGAACAAAATAATAGTCAACGTGACAGTGGATGGGAAGAGTTATTGGATAGTTAAGAACTCCACGGTTCCTGTGACTAATGCTTCAATAGTGGTTAACAGTGGAGAGAGTTTTTGGATAACTACTGTAAGGATAGGTGAGATGCTTTATGCGAATATCACGGAGTAAGGGGCAAACGGCCATTGAGATGATATTCATACTAGGCATACTTTTCATCGGGTTAATCATGATTGTCCCCTCTTACACGGATAATAATACAAATATAATGATAGTGAGCTATGTGAGGAGTTCCCTTTCAAAGGCCATTGACTACCTGAACACGGGAGTTATGACTGACGATGAGCCCTATAAAAGCACACTAAATCCATTATTATCACAGATCACAGAAAATCCACACTTATCTATTAAAAATTTCACCTCAGAGGAGAGCATAAGTGAAGTCAACATAACAATACTGATTTCAACTCCATATTTATCTATCCAGAACCTTAATGCTAGCATTGTTTCAAACCTCACGGAGTTTCTTGAAAAAGATCTCGTGGAAAACTATCGTTTTACAAACAATACTGGGATTTTGAGGTATGGTGGGAAGAGAGTAAACATAGAAATTGATGTGGTGAGAGGATGAGAAGAAAGGGACAATTACTTTCAATAGATGCTTTACTTTCACTGGTCATTGTTGTCATGGTTGTGGGGGTAGTTATGAATACCAATGATATGATAAAGGCTGAGATAACAGGCCTTTTAGACTGGTATGATAGGGCAAACATTGCCAATAACATGCTTGATGTTTTAACTAAAAACCCCGGCTATCCTGAGAACTGGGAAGAGAATGTGAGTAATGTTAAAGTGGTGGGATTGAGAGATGCTGATTATCCATTTGCCTTAGACTATGAAAAAATAGAGGCCTTAAACACTTCTATAAATGGTGCATTTATACAAAACAGCTATCTTTTGAAGCTAAGTAGAGCTCACGATTTTGAAATTGAGGTTTATATAACAAAAAGAGACGTCAATGCTAGTGGACGATTTCCAAAAGGAGAGGAAAATATAGTATTTGAGGCTAATCCAGGGGTGAACCTAGATATAAATGGAAGTTCTCCTAGTGGGATATTTCAAGTTGAATGGATAGAGATAACAAAAAACAATGGATCGGTATATAGAAACGAGCAAATATGTACTTCTCTAAAAAGTGGTAACAATGTGGATTTAGAAAACAATGATGTGCTTGAATTTAAAGTTTCAGAGGACATAACAATCACTGGAATAAGAGGCGAGGTAATAGGGCCCTATTTGATCCCTGCAGGTTCAATAGTTACAATAAATGTGCTTATAACCCAGTCTCAAGGATTTCAAATAAACTATGGAGGTGGGAGCTGTCCTTACCTCTTCAAGGTAGCTGGACAAGGAAACGTGAAAATCTCAGTGGATTATGTAGATTATGGGAATTGGAACTTGACTTCCCGTGTTACTCATTTTTCAAACCTTACGGAGCCTACGTACATGTTTGCTGTAATTAATGGATCACTATACACAGATGAAAGTGTGATAAATGCATCAAAGGCTCGTTCACCATGGATACAATATGAAAGAAGAGACTTTGTAATTAAAAAGGAGATTTACAATAAAACCATTAAAGTTGGAACTACTAAAAAAGTGTTGGTTTCTGGGAGACTTGTTGAAAATATTCCTGCTCACTTTTATTTAGAGCTTCAAGTTTCGGGCACTGGAAATGCGACATTTGTTGTTGTGGATGATGTTCAAGTTAGAGGTCTTTTTATAGAGAAAACATCTCAGGACTCTGCCCTCAAAGCTGTACTCTTTTGGAGAGAAGATGGACAGAACATAACAAAGTTTTACACAGGGAATACCACTAGTGTAAAGATACTTTGGGGCGATTTATTTGAAGAATTACCATCAGAGTACATGTCAAAGATTGTTGAGCTGTGGATATATGAGAATAACTTCTCGGATCTCATTCTCGAGGATAAAGGTGATTTAGGCCTTCTGTTAGATCCCATTTTTGAACAAGGAAGGATAAAACTATGGGTGTGGGATGACAGATGAGGAGAAAGGGATTTATCTTTACATTAGATGCTCTCTTATCAGTGTTATTAGTAATGGTATTTGTGACGAGTGTTATCGTTGTGAGCGATAACGTGGGGATATATTCAACTTACATGCGGGAACAAAATAAATACATTGCTGAGGATGTTTTAACTATTTTGAGAGAAGTGTCATTAAAAGACTTGGTTCCTCAACAAACACTGTCCCGGTGGGAAAGAGACGAAATACTAGATACGACATTTGTTTCACGAGACATGAGTCCTCTTGAAATCGTTGCTACGTACTGGACTATTGATCCCATTTATCCAGAGTTTAACCTAAAGCGCAAAGCCGAGATAATATTGGGTTATCTCTTAAACTCCACATTGGAAGGATATAACTATGAACTCTTGATAAACAACTACACTAGCCCTCATTTGAGAAATGTAGAAGGTAATTATTCAAAAGCTCTAGAAGTCTCTCCAGCCACGTTGGTATTAAGTGGATACATTTTCAATCAAACTCCTCGTGGATATGTGGCAAGAGCGTATTTGACAAAACTGCGAGCCAAAGAAACAACTTATACTTACTTTGGAAGCTCAGCATTCGCATATGCTCCAAGTAGTCAGGACTATACAATAATAAGATACATAATACCAAATGAAGAGGAGAATGAATTGCCGTATGATGTTAATATAACGAAAATAAAGTGGTTCGCTCAGCCCAGATGGTTTTCTCCTTCCTCATATATGCGCTTGTTTATAGATGGAGAGGCAGTTAAGTGTGGCCAGTTTAGAGATGATGCCTTTGTAGGATACAGCATATGGGAAGTTCTTGAGGATTCAAATTCTAATGATCCACTGACGTGTAATATGTTGGAGATTCTAAAGAGGCACAATGATTTAAGAAGGCACACTTTTGAAGTATGGGTTTATAATCCAGCGGGCTCTCCCTACACAGGGGGTGTTCATCCTAACGTTTTTATAACTCTAACTTATCAAACATCCCAGTTAAGCACTTTCAATTATCCGCAAACATTCCATTTTGATGAAATTGAAACAAAGCATCCATTTCAAGTGGAAAATGCTATTTTTATAGGAGGAAACTTAAGCTCATTATACGTTCAGGTTCAAATCCTAAATGCGTCAAAAGTTAGTGAGCCTAACTATCCTAAACTTTACTTAACTTATCTTGACAGACAGATTTCAGTAGGAGTTGGAACATACATTGGAAATGATACTTACGTCTGGGACAATCAGACTATTTTTACTGCACTTCAAAATGGGGGTATATATATTGGTAATTTATCAAAAACATACTTGTGGTTTGCAGTAACTTTTGGAATGGATTACCAGGAGCCTCCTTATGGAGATTCTACCAGTTATGGATATAAGTTGAAACTTAATTATGATACCTCCTATATTAGGGCCGTATATACTCCAGAAACTGCGAAAACTCTCTATTCTATTGACATAACAGAAGAGATAACAAAAGACGATGTTATAGCTAGTACGTATGCAAGAACTGCGTATCAGTCAACATTTTATACAATGCTCACTTGGAGGTACACTCTTCCCCTAAATGTTACTCCCATCTGGGCGAAACTTCATATTGTTAGGTTGCACTATCTTAATGATCCAGACAAGGATCAGAAGATTTCTATATCTCCAGGCGTGAACAACTGGACTGTATTATACTGTCACAGTAGCGGAAATCTTGAGTGTACTCCAAATAAACCATTTGCAGATCCAGCATTCACCAGATGGGGAATAGTTGATACGATGAAAAATAATACTGGGGATATTGTAACAAATGCTATCCTACCTGGGGATAACTATATCAAAGTGGAAACAGGAGACGCTTATGTTATATCTCAGGAGTTTACTACAGGTGAATTTACATATTTGTTGGACGCATATGCTCCTTATGGAGACATAAAGCCATATTTACTCCAGGGATATCCGGAAGTCCAAGCATACAATCTCACGTATAAATATGGCAGTGGAAGTCTTGGAAGTATATTTGTTGGAGATATAAAGGCTATTGAAAATGGGAGGTACATGAACCTTACAGTTGATCAGCTCAATCCTCAAGAGTATGCTGTTGATGATGCTATTATAAGGCTATTTCAGAAACTAGGGGGAGATGGATGGAATACACCAATATTAATTGAGCTTAAGGATACAAAGATAAGTTTCGCATCGTTGAAAGGTATTCCTAGGTCTATTGAACCAATAACGATAACCTTGCGGGTTTGGAGGGAGAGCTAATGAAAAGGAGAGGGTTTATATTTAATTCACTAGTTTTGGTCCTTCTTATCCCCATGCTCTTACTTCTGGCAACGTATGAAGACGTCACCTCCTGGATTGTACAATCTCAAAGTGAGAGAGTACAAGTAGAGAGAACGTTTAGAGTGACTTCTTACTTAGAAGAAGATTTCAAAAATGCTTTGGAATTATCAACTAAGCGTGCATTATCATTAACAGTGGATTTTGTGACCAATGAGCACACACCAATAGATAATGCGAGTAAAGCTATACAAGAATTGATTTTAAGAGGAACGTATCCGCAACTTAGTGGATATAGTAGAGTGAACCTTTTCATGAGGAATAATACTCTGCGAGACTGGATTGTTAATTTGAGAGACGAGCTGAGTAGACAGGGCTATATTTTAAGTCCTTCCGTCGATGAGATTTTAAATAATGTCCAAATAACAGTGGCGCCTTTAGATTCATTTCATGTTGTTGTAAATGCATCTATATCGAATATATTAATTCAGGATCTCTCAGGTAAAGTAGTCTACAATTCATCTCTTCCTCAGGATGGCAGCATATACGCTGTGATTTCTATAGAAGGAATGGAAGATCCTCTATTCTCATATTTGACTTATGGTAGATATTCTAGGATAGTCAGTTCGTGTAAATTTATGTATCCAAATTTAGCAAAACCTATTAAAGTAATAGAAGGATCTGGTTCTTCGGATATAGAGAAGTTTTCGGGCCAAGTCTCGATCTCTCTTGAAAACCTTACCTCAAATAAAATCTATGTAGGAGATTATTATACTGAGAAGGATGCTTTGGGATATATTGTAAAGAATGAGCCTGGTGTATCAGTTGACAAGCCCATAATATTCAACACCACCATTAATAATATCGTGGTTTCTCCGTTAGATATATTTGAAGACGAGGACATAGCTGTGATGGTCTTTGGAAATGTAAGTGGGGCTTGGTGCCCAGATGCCTCTGCATATGAGTATAGAGTTGAAATGAATATTTCAAGTTCGGACTTTGAGCCCAATGCCTTAACTCTCCTTGAGATTCCAGCATCTGCATTGGCGAATGCATATCATGATGGAAATTTGGCCTCAATTAGAGTATATGACGTTGGATGCAATCCAGTTTCATTCTGGATAGAAAAGTGGGGAAGCGATGAAATATTAATCTGGATAAAAACAGGAACTACAAACCAGTATTTCATATATTATACCACGGATCCAGCTTATGCCATCGATGGATATAACAAAGAGACACTGTTTGACCTCTACGATGATTTTGAAGGTACCTCAATAGATACTACCAAGTGGGATATATTAGGAAGTGCTACTGTGGATGGAAATGGGAGCTTAATTGTGTCTGCTAATGAAAAAACGAGTGTTTTAGAGTCGAAAATATCATTTAACTATCCGATATTTGTGAGATATAAAATGAAAAGTACCTCTGGGACTTCTGACTTTGACTCTGGAATAGCAGTAGTCTTTGGAGTCTCAGGAGGAGAAAGGCTGTTAGTCAATGTGACATATGCAGGTTCACAAATTTCTGATTATACTAATATCCAGATTCCAATTAAACTTGAAGGAACGGACTTCCCCGATTATATTAACGCTCAAGATAATACAGCAGAAATTAAGGTTTATGATAACCAGGAGAATGAGGTCCCATTTTGGATTGAATACTGGAATACCACTGAGAGAAAGGCACTAATATGGGTAAAAAGCAGTTTTACATATGACCGTCGGCAAGGAAACACATACTATTATCATGCTACTTTTTACATTGAATACAACACTGGAACTCTGACAAGAGGAAATGGAACGGCCGTGTTTGAGTTTTTTGACGACTTTGAGGATAGTACTTGGCAGGACACATGGGACTTGGTAGGGGGTACAAGTGCCAATATTGCTCAAACTAATGGGAACTTGATAATAAAAAATGGTAACAACCTTCTAGTATTAAGAAACAATGCGGATATAAATCTCTACGGGGATCATGCAATTAGATTTAGAATGAGACCCTACAGTTACTATGGAGATTGGGATGCGGGAATTGGAATTGAAGACCTGAATGTTAGGGTTGGGTATTATAACACTCTATTATTTACCGATGATGCAAGAGGTGAAAATACAAGGAATGGGGATTATTTGGCAGTTCATAGAGCCTGGTGGGATAATGGACGGCCCGATGAAATCAGGCAAGAACGTGAGGATAACAAATTCCACACGTATGAGGCTCAACTATTCCCTTATGATAATGATGTTTACTTCTACGATCTTACAAACGGTAGGGATAATTATGATTTTCGTTATGTAGAGGATCCCTTGTACAGGATATACCTTGTATTGGATAATGAGAACAATGATAACTGGGTGTACTATGACTGGATATTCCTTAGAAAATATCTGGATGAAGATAATCTCAGCTATAATGTCCAGCAAGTATCCTCTGTCCAAAGCATGCCTATGCAATATATCGATGATAATCCTGGAAATGTTGATCATAATGGCGATTTACTAGCAATACTCCAAAATTGGACCAGTTCATTGGCAAGTTCATCCACTAGTAGTGATTTAACAGCATATCGCAGGTACGAGGTGATTTTCAATTATGATTCTAGAGGCATTTCTACCACGTTTTCAGATCTGGACGCTGTTTCTAGGATTACCTCGGCTTCCGTGGTGACTTCACCCCAACTTCCCTTGAAAGTGCAAATAATTATTGACAATCTCGCGGGTAACGATGCTTATTTCGACTGGATTATAGCTGGGAGGTACCCATATGTAAGCACTCAACCACAGTATTCTTCTCCGGAGTCCAAGGCCTCAGTACAAAGTGGGAAAAACGCAAGAGCTTATAATATCCAACCTTATGTGGACTGTATCCAAGAGTATAAGTACTTCGGTGTTAGTGGTTATCCATCCTTCCTTGAGCGCTTGGAGGGAGGATCTACTACAAATAGAGTGTACTATGAAACCCTCGCTGCAAAAATGCAGGAAGCAGTATATGGTGAGGCTAAATACCCAATTGGGCTTGTTAGCTTTATCCTTCCAAAAGACTTACCTCCAAATTTAGATTTCCTTGTTAGAAAACAACCTGCTGTTGACTTCATATATTTGGACTATGAAAATTACAGAAGTGATAGAAGCGATGTATATAAAGTACTTGGAATATCTTCTAATGGGGGCGTTGCTACTCCGATCATAGATGAGAATTTCTATTTGGACTATCAGATAGCAACAGCAATATTCGGGGGACGAGGAGCCCAAGATTTACTAGTTTCGGGGTGATAATCATGGAGCTTGATAGAATCCTATATAAAATTGGTGAAATAGCGGAAGCATTCACTGGAAAATCAATCCAATGGATTAAAGACATTGTAAATCCTACTCCCTCTCAAAAACCTCCAAAGTTCAAATTCCTTAAGAAGCTGATAAAAAGAGAGCTTACAGTTCATGAATTCTTAAGTTTAAACCTTCAACTCTCCTTTATCTTTTATCTCGTATTCGCTCTCTTATTGGTAGTTCTTTTTGGGAATGAGCTATATCTAACTATTATTTCGGTTGCTTACTTTATTTATCTTCGCTACATACTCATTAAAAACCGTGACTTTTTCATTGAAGTTGAGCCTTACAGATTCTTCTATTATGGGCTCACTGCAATAGGTTTTCTTTCCTTTTTGGGCTATCTCCTAATAAGAAGGTTCGCAAAGAATGTCTATTACTTCTACGCCTACCTTATAGCTATTTTTGTCATTGTATTGGTCTTTAGATACATCTACAAATCGAAGTTTACTAGGGATTGGACTTATGGGGTAGTAGAAGACGTCAAAGGTGAGCTTGTGCTGGTAAGTGTTCACGATGACATACGAGCCAATGTGAAGCCTGGTAAATATTGGGTGGATAACACTGAAGATGTTGAAGTGGGAGATGTCGTAAAGATTCTCGTAGAAGAAAGAATCTTCAGGAGCGCTATTCCAAAGAGAGTGTTAGAAGTTCATAAAGCGAAACCTTCATCATCAAAAACCTCAACAGAACCAAAAGCTGAAAGTGAAAAGAGCACTAGTAAGTAAATAGAGGTATATGGCTCTCTTTTGTAAGTCTTCACAAACCCCCTTCCATTCTTAATTACAAGAGGTTCTACTTCTTTAGAGGGTGAGTTGATAATAATTTCTCTCTCGTTAAATCTGCAATCTAAATTAAGGCCTTTACAAATCTTTTCGATAAATTTACATGCTTTTTTGTAATCTTTAATTTTCGCATGATAATGTATGGTGTACCCCATGGAAAACCACCTATCACAAGGGCACCTGCCTTTTCAGAGGTCGATTTTGGAAATCTCGGGATGATTACTATCATTAATCTTATAAAATTTTCTATTATATTAAAGTAAAAACTAAGCGGATTCAATGGCATCTGTGCTCTACGAATTTCATGTTTCATGGCAAAAGGAGGACAGATTCCTCTAAGGCTCCTCGTTTAATAGGAAGAACCGATTTTTTGTGTTTTTGAGAAGCTTTAAATAGAATTAGGGAATAATCATGTGTAGGGAAGAAAAATAGAACTAGGAGTGAAGAAGGGATGAAGATACTTCTAGGAGAGTTAGCATTTCTGATGGAGGTATTAGTGTGGTTAACCAAGTTCAAGTGAAGTCCATTCTGAATAAACACAAAAATAGAGATGCTTGGTTTTTAGATGATTATTCGATAAATCCCTATTACGGGTGCTCATTTAACTGCATTTACTGCTATACAAAGGGGAGCAAATATGGAGAGCATATGACAAAAAGTTTATCTGCAAAAATAAATGCTCCAACGGTTCTAGAAAAACAATTGAAACGAAGAGCAAGGAAGGGAGAGTATGGGGTAATTGCTTTATCCACCTCCACAGAACCATATATGCAAATTGAAGAGAAATTAAACCTCACTAGAAGTCTCCTAAAAATTATTTTACGATATAGATTTCCCGTCCATATTTTGACAAAGTCAAAACTTGTTTTGAGGGATATGGACATATTAAAGAAAATTGATGAAAATGCAAGACTACCCAAGGATTTAGAGCAAAAATTGGATCATAGGGTAATTATTTCATTTTCCATCTCAACTTTAGATGAAAAATTAGCAAAAATCCTTGAGCCCAGGGCACCAAAACCTACAGAACGCTTGGAAACTATGAAGAAGTTCAAAGAAGAGGGGTTTCTCACGGGAATTTGTTTCATTCCGGTTCTTCCATTTTTGTCAGATTCAGAGGAAGACCTTGATGAAATGGTAAAAACTGCAGCAGAGTATGGAGCGGATTTTTGCTTAATTGGAGCTTTAACATTATTTGGCAGTGGTCCAAGAGACTGTAAAACCCTTTATTATCAGTTTTTGGAGGAATATTACCCTGAGCTTGTTCCTAGATATAAGAAACTTTATGGGAATTTTTGGGCGCCCTCTAATCACTATCAAAAGAGACTTGAGGAAATATCAAGAAAATTATGTGAAAAATATGGCATTAAAAGCAAGATTATATAAACAAAAAGACTTAAAGTTCCCCACAAATCTTGACAAAATTCTTATAGATTTCACTTCCCCTTTCTGTATGTGCAACCTCTGGATGGAACTGTATTCCATAGATTGGCAGATTTTTGTGCTTCATAGCCTCAACGGGGCAGAACTCACTCTTAGCTAAAAGTTCGAACTCCTCCGGAAGTTCTTTAACTTCATCCATATGGCTTTCCCAGACCTTAAGCTTTTCCGGAAGCCCTTTGAAAATGTCATTCTCTTCTAGAATCTCAACTTCAACCAGACTGTATTCTCCTTTTTCTCCCCTTCCCACTTTACCACCAAAGTACTTCGCTATAAGCTGGTGCCCCAGACAAATCCCTAGGATTGGCACGTTGAATTCCTCGTAGTGTTCCAAGATTGCTCCACAGTTGCCTGTTCTATCTAAATCCGGTCCACCTGAGAATATTATACCCTTTGGGTTCATTAACTTTATTTCCTCTAGGGACGTAGTGTTGGGGATTATTTTTGCCTCTACTCCAAGATATCTAAGGGTGCGCCAAATTCTGTGAACATATTGCCCGTGGTTATCCATTATGATGATCATTTAAATTTCCTCCAAAAATCCTTTTTCTGCGAGATAAGCCTTTGTAAAGTCAATAAATTCTTTTGAGAATTTCACAATTTCTTTTGCTCTCTCCTTTGGTATCTCTAGCATGACTTCATAATCAGCTTCATGTCTTAGGTTAAATCCCATTATTAAGTGAGTGTAGAGTCTGTAAGGAACTTCCCCCGTTTTTACTAGCTCTTTTCCAAAAAGAGCTATTAAAGAAGAGTGTTTCGAGACAGTGATGTTTTTAGTTAGTAGTATTGCTTCGGCACAGTAAAACATAGTATAATACGCTCTAGCTGCTGCAAAATCATAGAATCCTTTAGTTAAAAGTTCTTGACTTGCTTTTAGGCTCTTTTCTGCTTTGTTTATTAGTGCTTTAAATTTATTCAATTTTAATTCCCTCCTTTTTCACACTTTGGAGGAAAGGTGAATCTAAAGACATGAAATCCTTCTTTGGGTAGTCCATTATTGAAATCACGATTTCGTATTTGAGGCTTAATTTTGTGGCTATTTCGTTTACTTTTTCATATTTGTGTAGGTCTAATTTCTCCTTTACAACCAGAAGAATATCAATATCACTCTCTCTGGAGTAATCTCCTCTTGCATAGGAGCCATAGAGTATTATATCTTCAATTTCGTCCCCTAATGCTTTTTTTAGATTTTCCTTTAGCTCTCTTAAGAGCATCTGGAGATTCATGTTCTCACCAATTTAAATTTTCCTTAATGACCTTAAAGTTTTCTTTGTTCACTCAAACTCAATCGTCGCTGGGGGTTTGTTTGTTATGTCGTATAAAACTCTCCCCACCTGTGGAATCTCACTTGTTATCCTGAAGGCTATTCTTTGGAGCACGTCAAAAGGAACGTTCATGGCGTTTGCAGTCATTCCGTCCAAACTCTCAACCACTCTAACCGCTATTGTCTCTTTGTAGGCCCTTATGTCCCCTTGCACACCAACGGTTTTGACTCCCAAAAGCACGGCAAAGGCCTGCCATGGTTTAAGGCCTGCTTTTTCAATTTCTTCCTCCACTATTGCGTTTGCCTCTCTTACTATCGCAACTTTTTCTGGAGTAACTTCACCTAAGACTCTAACGGCTAATCCTGGGCCTGGGAATGGCATTCTGTGGTATATTTTCTCAGGAAGGCCAAGTTGCTTTGCAACTTCTCTCACTTCATCTTTGTAAAGGTCTCTTAAAGGTTCAATGAGCTTGAGGTTTAACCTCTCAGGAAGTCCTCCTACATTGTGGTGGCTTTTTATTTTTCCTTGGCTTTCAATCCAGTCTGGAGCTATTGTGCCTTGGATAAGAAAATCTGCATCTATCTCATTGGCAACCTCTTCAAACACATCTATGAAGGTCTTGCCTATTATTTTTCTCTTCTCTTCTGGGTCTGTTACGCCTTTAAGTGCGGTGAAAAATCTCTCTTGTGCATCTATGTAAATTAAATTTAAGCCAAATTCCTCTTTAAATGTTTTTATAACAAATTCTGGTTCTCCTTTTCTGAGAAAGCCAGTGTTCACGAAGACTGCGTAAAGTTTATCGCCAATAGCGTTGTATGCTAGGATGGCTGCTGTAGAGCTATCCACACCCCCACTTAGGGCTATTATGGCTTTTTTCTCTCCTATCGTCTCTTTAATCTCTTTAACCTTCTCTTCAATGAATTTTTCCCACATGAGCGTCACCTTCAACATAAAATTGTAAAATTTACTTTAAAAAATTTATTATTTAAACAAAAAAAATGTAAAAATCACCTTTCGAGTGGATAGTTAGGGGCTTCGTTTGTTATGGCTATATCATGAGGATGACTTTCTTTGACTCCTGCTGGGGTAATTATCACAAATTCTCCTTTCTTTTTAAGTTCTGCGATGCTTCTTGCTCCCACGTATCCCATTCCGGCCTTTAATCCACCTACAAGTTGATAGAGCACTTCGCCAACCTTGCCCTTATATGGAACAACCCCTTCAATGCCCTCTGGGACGAATTTTCTTGTTTTCATGTGGCCTTTTTGATAGTATCTCTCTGCCCCACCTTTCATCATAGCTCCTAGGCTACCCATGCCTCTGTACTGTTTGTATTTCCTTCCGTTTATTGTTACTTCTCTTCCTGGAGCCTCCTTTGTACCTGCCAGGAGATTTCCAAGCATCACGGCATCGGCACCGGCTGCTATAGCTTTCACGATATCTCCAGAATATCGGATTCCTCCATCAGCTATCACTCTAATCCCGTACTCTATGGCGCTGTCTGCTACCATTGATATTGCCGTTATTTGTGGTACACCAACTCCAGCGACTATCCTTGTTGTACATATGCTTCCTGGACCAATACCAACTTTAACAGCATCTGCAAAGGTTAGATCATCAACGGCTTTGGGATTTGCTATATTCCCCACAATGAGTTCTGCCTCTACTTTGCTCTTTATTTCTTTCATAGCTTTTATTGCCTTCAAATTATGTGCGTGAGCTGTGTCTATGACTATGACATCAACTCCAGCTTCATCTAGGGCCACCGCTCTTTTAATATCGAAAGGAGAAACCGCGGCAGCAACTATCAACCGCCCTTCTTCATCTCTTACTGCATTTCTATGCTTTTTCCTAGCTAAGAGGTCTCCTATAGTGATGATTCCCACTAATTTTCCATCATCATTCACTATCGGAACTCTGTCTATACTGTTCTCTATCATTAGGGCCATAATTTCTTCCACACTAGCACTTTCTTTCGCTGTTATCACGTCCTTTGTCATGACTTCTTTTACCCTCTCTCCTTCCCGGGTGGTTATATCAGTCTTTGTAACTATGCCTACAAGTTCTCCGTTGTCAATAACAGGAAGGCCGTCTATTCCCTCTCTCTCCATTAAGAAAAGCGCATAATCTATAGTTTCTTCAGGAGAAATTGTAATAACTTCTTCCACAGTCTCTTCTCTCTTCACTTTTCTGACCATCTCAGTTTGCTCTTCTATACTCATGTTTCTGTGGATAACGCCTAACCCTCCTAGTCTAGCCATAGCAATGGCCATTTCCCATTCTGTCACTGTATCCATAGCTGCACTGAGAATTGGAATGTTAAGTCTTATCTTTGGAGTAATTTGTGTAGAAACGTCCACATCTTTTGGTTCCACTTCAGTTCCCTGCGGGATTAAAAGCACGTCATCAAAGGTATATCCTTTTATGGCATTGACAAGCTTTTGTGTAAATTTACCCATTCTTTTTCTCCTCCCTCACCGTTTTTAACATAAGAATGTACAGGGCTTTTAAAGTTTACTTTTCTTTTGAAAGGTTCGCCTTTCAGGGAGGAAGATGTCAGGAAAAGAAAAGGAGATTAGGTTAAAATTTCCTCAAGCCTTTCTTCTTCGATGGCCTGCTTAATTTCCCGCGCAATTCTTCTTCCAGTGCTCATTGGTTCGTTGTATTTAATCCATGTATATGGGGAGCCGTTTATGAAAGGATTGGTTCCAGCTACGATTCTTGCTGAGATCTCAAAAACCACGAACTCCATATCTTCGGTGATCACACCCTCAAGACAGAACGGGCCCCATAAGCCACCCATAAGTCTCTCTGAAGCCCTTATTACGTTCTCTCCAGCCTCAATAATGCCCATAAGAAGACTCTCCCTAAGTACTATTGGAATGTTCCCTATCACTGTGTAACTTGGTTCTATTCCAATTTTTAGTTGTTGTTCTGCATTTATTCTGCCTATTGCGTCTGCATTGCTTTCATATCTTTTATCAACGCTCATGAGCTCCAGCTCCTTATTGAGTTTCGAGTAGAAAAAGTGGGGATAAACGGGAACTCCTATGACGTACTCTTGTATTTGGACTTCTTTTAAGTCTTCTTTATTCTTAACCCCTAGATTTGAAGCCTTTTCCCAGAATTCTTCGGGTGTTTTTGCTATAAAATATCCTCGGCCTCCTTTAGCCCCGTGAGGTTTTACTATCACAGGCCTATCTATCTCATCCGGATCTTCAATAACTTCTGGAACCCTTATCTTTGCTTCTAAAAGCCACTTTCTCTCAAGTTTTCTGTCACTTTCCCACCTGAGGACTTTTTTGTTTCCATAATACAGAGCTTTCATATTTTCGACTTTTTCAATGCCTAGATAGGCCACAAAGGAGCCTGTAGGGATTATTATTGCTTTCTTTTTAAGTAACTCCTCTTCGGGGTATTCATGGGGAATGAACTCATCTGCAACGGGAAAATACTTTGTGTAGAGTGGCCTAACCCTTTCCTTTCCAAAGGCAAGTGTCTTAAATCCTTCTTGCTTTGCTCCATGAAGTATTTGAAGTGCGGAGTGAGATGCATAAGTGGCAATGCTAAACTTCATTCTATCACCAAGAAAATGTAAAAATCAATTACTTTTAAGGTTTATTTTTACATGAAAATGTTAAATACAAGCCCTCCTTGAGGTTTCACCCTATTGTTCGCTCAACCACTAGGTTAAAATAGGGTTTTGTATATTGATAACTCGGTGATAAAAATGACTCAGATGGAAGACGCTAAAAAAGGAATAATAACGGAAGAAATGAAGTTCATTGCTGAAAATGAAGGTATAAAAGCCGAAGAACTTAGAAAAAATGTTGCTAAAGGTTATACTGTCATTTTTAGAAACCTCGTTCATGAGTGGGTAAAGCCAGTTGCTGTAGGTAGAGGGGTAAGAGTGAAGATAAATGCAAACATCGGAACCTCAAGAGACATAGTGAACGTTGAGGAAGAAATCGAGAAGGCAAAAATAGCTGTTAAGTACGGAGCTGACACGATAATGGACTTGTCAACAGGTGGTGATTTGGACAAGATAAGGAAGAAAATCTTGAGAGCTGTTGATGTGCCCATTGGAAGTGTTCCAATTTATCAAGCTGCTGAGGAAATGCTCGTCAAAGGAAGGGCCATCATCGAGATGAGCGAGGATGACATGTGGAACGCTGTTGAGAAACACTTTAAGGACGGTATTGATTATGCAACTATTCACGTAGGAGTTATAAAAGAAGTTATCGAAAAGATGAAGCGCACCACGAGAATCGTTGGCATGGTTTCAAGAGGAGGCACCTTCTTGGCAGCTTGGATACTCCATTGGGAAAAAGAGAACCCGTTCTACAAAGACTACGACTACCTTTTGGAGCTTGCCAAGGAATATGATGTTGTTTTGAGCTTAGGCGATGGTCTTAGACCCGGCGGTCTGCCAGACGCTGGAGACGAACTCCAAATGAGTGAGCTCTATACATTGGGGCGCCTGGTTAGGAGAGCAAGGGAGTTTGGAGTTCAAACGATGGTTGAAGGGCCTGGACATGTCCCAATAGACCAAATCCCAATGCAGATAAAAATAGCGAAGGTAGCAACCGATAATGCTCCCTTCTACGTCCTTGGCCCCTTAGTGACGGACATTTTCCCAGGCTACGATCACATAGCTGGAGCTATTGGGGGAGCAATAGCCGCTTTGAATGGAGCGGACTTTCTTTGTTATGTTACACCAGCTGAGCACTTAGGTTTGCCGACTAAAGAGCACGTTCGCCTCGGAGTGATAGCTACAAAGCTGGCAGCCCATGCCGTAAACCTAACGCGCTTTAGAGAGGAGTATTACAAAGACTACTTGATGAGCCTAGCAAGAGGCTCCCTAGATTGGGAGAAACAATTTGAGCTCGCAATGGACAAAGAGCGCTTTGAGGAAATCAGGGAAAGTAGACCCACCTCCACTGAGGCCTGTTCAATGTGTGGAGATCTATGTGCGATACGTCTTATAAGCGACATGCTTAAAGAGTGACCTCTTTTCATTCTTTAGAATTTTAGATTTTCCATAACAACCTTTTCTTGGGCCTAATCAGGATAAATATCTTTTTAAACCGTACAATTTCAAACATGCTTGGTAAAAATGAGGAGACAAACTTTAGGCATAGCTCTACTCATAGCATCGGCATTCACAGGTACAATCGGCTTTAGATTAGCTATCCCGGCTGTGGCTTTTTATACACGCGATGTGTTGAACGCTTCGATGATGTCAATCTCCCTAATTTCCATAGCTTTTGTGCTCTCTCGGGCCTTTTCCTCCGTAATTGGTGGCTCACTCATCGAGAAAAGAAAAACGCTGGTCTTCTTAGGAGCTTTAGCTATGCTTGGGAACGCGTTCGTAATGCCCCTCTACGCCCTAACGAATTCTTGGGTGCAAGTCGTTGGAATTAAGCTTTTGAACGGTGTTTTTAACGGCCTCTCTTGGCCCATAGCTCAGTTTGTAATAGTCGTATCTTCACCTAAAGAGCTCAAAGGAAGGGTGACTGCTTTATACTTCCTCTTTGGGAACTTTGCCGCGTTCCTCGGAAACTACACCTACGCCCTCACCATAGGCTTAGGCATAAAAGCTCAAATGCTCTTGGCATCGCTGTCCTTCGTTGTAACCTCCCTGCTGATGCTCACAGCATATTATGCCCTTTATGAGTGGATTGTGCCTAAAAGAACTCAAAAGACCTCTGGCTCATTTGATGCAAAGAAAATCTTAGCTTTGAGCGGACTTTTCTTCTTCACGATAGCCTTCTCCTCCGGCGACATAACATACGTCTACGTTGCTGAGGCTTTGGGCATAGAAAAGGGAAGTGCCGCCACACTCATTGGATTATCCTCGTTAATTGGTGCTCTCTTAGCATATGCTCCTTCCTGGCTCGCCGATATTGGAAAAGAGGAGAGAGTGCTTAGATTTGCAGTGATTTTGGCAGCGCTCTCCCCAATTTTAGCCGCAATTAAAACTCCCTACACAGTGTTCCCAGCTCTGGTCATGACCCTATTTGCTATACACACGTTTAGGCCTCTCGTGAGAAAGCTCTTAGCCATGAAGGCCTCAAGAGTCTCTGCATCTATTGGCGGGCTAAATGCTGTCTCAAACTTGGGAACTACCTTCGGCCAGCTCCTCTTTGGCTTTGCCTATGGAATCCTCGGGGATGTGAAGATTGGAGAAATCCCAATTAGACTGTCCCTCCTGATTTTCGCACCATTCTCGGTGCTTTTGATTTTGCTAGAAAAGAAAAAAGACTAATGAAGAATTTCCAGACTTACGTCAAAGTTCTTCACACTGTGTGTTAATGCTCCAAGGCTTATAACGTCGATATCGAGCTTTGCATAATCTTGGATATTTTCTTCAGTTATGCCTCCACTCACTTCAATCTTGACTCTATCCCTGAGTCCTTCGTGCTTTAAAGCTTCAAGGACTTCCTTGATTTGCTCTGGGGTCATGTTATCGAGCATTATTACATCAGCCCCAGCTTTAGCAGCTTTTAGAGCATCTTCTAGGTTTTCCACTTCGACCTCAACGACTTTATAAACAGAAAAGGCTTTTGCTCGCTTAATGGCTTCTTCAAGCGGCACTAACGCCAAATGGTTATCTTTTATTAGTATGGCATCACTCAAGCTGAACCTGTGCGGCTCACCATTTCCTATGAGTATCGCCTTCTTGTCTAGGGGTTTTAAGAGGGTTTTTCTTGTACCCGCTACTTTGACTTTGGAACCAACTGCCCTAACTTTTTCAACAAGCTTTCTAGTTTGGGTTGCTATGCCGCTCATTCTCCCTATAATGTTTAATGCCGTCCTCTCCACTAGCAAAATTTTTCGTGCGTTGCCCTTGAGCTTTATAACTACGGCTCCCTTCTTCACTTCATCGCCGTCCTTAGTTTTAAGCTCAACTTTAACACCAAAGTGTTCAAAAAGAGCTTTTGCCTCTTCTAGGCCCGCTATAACTCCTTCTTGCTTTGCTATAATTACAGCCTCTGCATCCAAATCCTCGGGAATAACAGCTTCACTTGTGACATCACCGAATGGAACATCTTCCTCCAAAAAGCGGAGAAGGTATGTAAGGGGAATCATTTTTTATCACCTTGTTCAGTTAAGTGGTAAAGAAAGTAGAAAAGTTTACCTCTCTACTTGACTACTTACTCATCTCTAGCATTCTCTCGATGGCCTTCTTGGCTTTTACAGCAATTTCTTCAGGTACTTCAATTTCGTATTTCTCGTCTCTAAGGGCCTCGTAGATGTGCTTAAGTGTAATTGATTTCATTCCAATGCAGAAGGCATCCTCATTTGCGGGATAGAACTTTTTGCCTGGATAGAGCTTTTGTAGCCGATAGATCATTTCCTTCTCAGTAAAGACAACCCACTCGTCGTGCTGGCAGGCGTTTCTAACCATTCCTCCTGTTGATACTATTAAATCTGCTCCTTTCTGCACTTCGGGATTGCACTCGGGGTGAACCATTAGCTTTGCATTTGGGTATTCTTTTCTTGCCCTCCTAACATCTTCGAGGGTGAACTTCTTGTGAACATAGCAATGGCCCCCTTCTGGGATCGGGATAATTCTTTTGCCAGTCTTTTTAGCGACGTAGTATGCTAAATTGTTATCAGGCCCAAAAATTATCGTATCTGCGTTAAGTTTCTCTACTATCTTAGCAGCATTGGCCGAGGTTACTGTTACATCAGCGTAGGCTTTAGTTTCAGCGGTGGTATTAACATAAAGAACGACCGGGGCACCAGGATATTTTTCCTTAGCTTCAAGAATATGTTCCACCTTTAGCATGTTGGCCATGGCACAGGTTGCTCTTTTTGTTGGGAGGAGGACTTTTTTGTCGGGATTCAAAATTTTAGCAGTTTCGGCCATAAAATCAACGCCAGCAAAAACTATGATGTCAGCATCAACATTTACAGCTTTTCTTGCTAATTCGAGGCTATCCCCTAAAAAATCAGCTATATCTTGTATCTCAGGTAGCTGGTAGTTGTGGGCTAATATTACAGCATTCTTTTCTTCTTTAAGTCGCATAATTTCCTCAATTAAGTCCATATTAGCACCTCCAAAAGCTGGGTTTCTTAAACTCCTCTCTTGTGAATGGAAAGTCTGCTCTATAGTGCACCCCTCTACTTTCCTCTCTCCATAAGGCACTCTTTAGAATACCTTCTGCGAGGCATTTAATTCTCTCATCTGCTTCAATGTTTTTAAGCTTTTTAATACCTTCCTTGAGCTTTTCTCCACGTCTCACAATCCCTGCATGTTCCCAAAGCACTTTCCTAATCTGCTCTACATCCCCGGCTTCTTGGCTAGTATTCGCTGGCTCTGTATTTTCTCTAAGTTTTGGTCTCTCTCTAAAAATAGTCCTTGAAACTTCAAGTCCGCTTACGATACATTCTAGGAGTGAATTACTTGCTAATCTATTTGCCCCATGAAATCCATTATTGGCAGCTTCTCCAATGGCATACAAGCTCTTTATGTTGGTTCTATAATAAGCGTCAACGTTTAAACCGCCAATTGAGTAATGAGCTATTGGAGAGACTGGTATCAGAGTTTTCTCAGGATCTATACCTTCCTGTTTGAGAAATGCATATATTTGGGGAAACCTTAATTTGAAGTCTTTTACGTGAGTGGCATCCAAATAAACCTCTTTCCCCTCCTGTATCTGCATATAAATAGCCCTTGCAACAATGTCTCTTGGTTCAAGTTCATTGACAAACCTCTCCCCGTTTGAATTGATCAGCTTAGCTCCAGCTCCCCTTACTGCTTCGCTTATGAGCTTTACTCCGCTCTTCCCAATGAATCCAGTGGGATGAAATTGAACAAATTCTAAATCTCTTGCTAAAGCCCCTCTCATAACAGCATCTCCAATCAGTATGCCAAGATTGAGTGGGGACCCAGCTGTGTATTTGAATAAAGCAGTATAACCTCCAATTGCTAAAACTGTGGCATCAAATCTTAAGAGTTCACCATCGAGAAATACACCATAACATTTGCCGTTTTCAATAGCTAATGATTCTGCAAGTCCTTTGATGAAGTGGACATTCAACTCTTTTGCCCATGTGTAAAGGATCTTTGTTACATGCTTTCCGGTTTCATTTTTGATTGTGAAAACCCTGGGAAAACTATGTCCCCCTTCAACTTCATTTTCTTCAAATTCCAGTCCAAGTGAGAGTAAAAAATCATAGGCTTCACTTGATCTCGAAATAACGCTCCAAACGACTTCTTCATTGTTTAGATGCCTACCTGCTTTTATTGTATCGAGAACATGATTCTTTATAGAGTCCCCGCTTAAGATTGGAAATGCTATACCCGCTTGAGCCAAATAAGAATTCGTCTTTTTTATGGTCTCTCCAACAACATAGACCTCGGTTCCTTTTTTTGCAAGAGCTATTGCAGCTGTTAACCCTGCTATCCCGTTTCCTACTATTCCTATTCTCACAATTCTCCCCGAACAAATGTTCGGGACTTTGTTTTAAAGTTTTCTGATAAAGAGAGTCTAAGAAATACAAAAATAGTATTGCAAAATTAAGAAAGTTTCACTCCCCTAAAAGCGCGGGAAGTGAGTTATAAAGTGCTTTGGCACTTTCCAAGTTTAAACTTACAGTTTCTTTGTTTTCATGTTTGAATAGTAGTGTTTTTCCTGTTACTTTCCCGATAATAGCGAACTCATTGAAGAGGTCTTTAGCTTTCTCGAGATTCTTTTCTTCGAAGCTCACTATAAATCGTCCTTGAGTTTCTGAAAAGAGCACTTCTACTAGTGAAAGCTCCCCATCTGTCGGGATTTTTGCTATGTCTATCTCAAATCCCTTATTTCCTGCAATTGCCATTTCTATAAGTGCGATGGCCAGTCCGCCTTTGCTAACATCATGAACAGCTTTGACAAGCTTGAGCTCGATTGCCTTCAAAATGCTCTCAACGTTTTGTTTCTCCCTTTCAAGATCGACTCTTGGGGTGATTCCCCCTTCAATGCCAAAACTCTTATAGAGCTCACTTCCTCCAAGCTCTTTTTTAGTGATTCCCACAACTGCTATTAAATCTCCTTCATCTTTGAGCCCCATTGTTGTAATGTTTTCAAGTTTCACTTTTCCGAGACCAGCAACAACTGGTGTTGGTTTTATGGGCTTGTTTCCTACCTCGTTGTAAAAACTGACATTCCCACTGACATAAGCCAGACCAAAAGCCTTTGCTGCATCAGCTAATCCTTTAATTGTCTCTATGAAGCTCCAGTAAACTTCGGGCCTTTCAGGTGAGGCAAAGTTAAGGTTGTCTACGAGTGCTAGGGGTTTTGCCCCAACGCTAGCGAGGTTTCTTACAACTTCGGCAACGGCACTCATTGCTCCATGATAGGGATTTAAATACGAATAAGAAGGATTTCCATCGCTCACAAAGGCTAAACCATATTCATTGTTTATCTTAAGCACTGCTGCATCAAGGCCAGGCTTTAAGACAGTCCTTCCCTGAACTTCATGATCATATTGTTGCCATATCCATGCTTTACTAACTATATTGGGGCTTGACAGAACTTCAAGGAGGGCCTCCTCAACGCTGATTTCTGGCGTTTGTACATCTTTTTCGATATCATATGGTTTAGCTTCCCACTCTATTATGGGAACGTCTGCTAATAGATCTATAGGAAGGTCTGCTATTTTTTCGTCATTCCAATAAACAATGTATCGAGGCTCTTCTATGGTTTCACCTACAATAGTCCATTCGAGTTCGTATTTTTCAAAGATCTTACCTATCTCATTGACATCTTCCTTTCTAACGGCAAAGAGCATTCTCTCCTGGCTCTCGGAGATCATGATTTCCATTGGATTCATGTTTGGCTCTCTTTGGGGGACTCTGTCTGCATAGATTATGGCTCCAAAACCTTTCTTTCCGGCCATCTCTGAGGAAGCACATGTTAAGCCCCCACCACCAAGGTCTTTGAGGGCCTTGACTTTGCCGGTCTTTAACGCCTCAAGAGTTGCCTCAATCAAAAGTTTCTCCGTAAATGGGTCTGGAATTTGAACAGCCGAACGGTCTTCCTCCTCTGCATTCTCGCTCAATTCTTCACTCGCAAAAGTTACGCCGTGGATTCCATCTCTTCCTGTTTTATTGCCAACTAAAACAAGCAAAAGCCCACTTTCTTCCACATAACTGTGTACAAGCTCTTCAGGTTTCATTAAACCAATGCATGCCACATTCACAAGGGTGTAATTGTCAAGGCTTTCATCAAATTCCGTTTCTCCACCAACCGTTGGGACACCGATTCTATTTCCGTAGTCAGCTATCCCCTTAACAACGTACTCAAAGAGATACTTATTGCGCTCCTTCTCTAAGGGCCCAAAGCGAATTGGGTCTAAAAGGGCTATTGGCCTTGCACCCATACAGAGTATATCTCTCACAATTCCGCCAACACCTGTGGCCGCTCCGCCGTAGGGCTCAACAGCTGAAGGGTGGTTGTGGCTCTCTATTCCAACGACTATGGCAGTGTTTTCATCAAACTTTACAACCCCTGCATCTTCTCCCGGACCCAAAATCACATGCTCGTTTTCAGTAGGTAAAAGCTTCAACCACTTTCTGCTTGACTTGTATGATGCATGCTCACTCCACATTACCTCAAGCATGGCCTTTTCAACTTCGTTTGGCTCTCTGCCAAGCCTTTCCTTGATCAGCTTTTCCTCGTGAGGAAACATAAGAATCACCTCTCTTATTGTCATAAATCTGTGAAAATTTAAAGTTTTTAAGGTTTATTTTGACAGAAAAATGTAAAAATAATGAAAATGGAGGCATGTGAAACATTAAAGCTCTGATTACTCCACTATTTTAATCACATTCACTTCTTTCCCTTTGTTCTCATTCACCATACATTCGCTTGAGTAAAGAATAATCATCACGGGCTTTTCTTTTAGTTTGAATTAATTCCATAACCGGGCACAACAATAACTCCGTGGATTGATACTTATCTGACGCTTTAACAGATAACCACAAAGCTATTAAACTCTAATGCATTATAGTTTTATGCATAAAACTATAAGGTGATAATATGTTCGTAGACAGAAGGGTTGAATTAAAAGTATTGCATTCTGCTTATGACTCATTAAGGAGAGACGAGAAGGTTAATGTGGCTGTTATTGGGCCGAGAAGAATCGGAAAAACAGAGCTCCTTCTTAAATTTAAGAAGGAAGCTCATGGTGTAGTAGCGTATTTAAACTTACAGCGGATTGGAAGCTTGGAATCTTTCATCTTTGCATACGCAAGAGAACTCCTCTATGAAATTGCCAATGCATTAGGGATGAGACCTGAAAGAAGTGAGCTCCTAACATGGGATGATCTGCTTATCTTGTCAGCAAAACTCAACCTTGATAGAGAGGTTAAAGCCATTAAAGAGGGAACTCTTGGGACTCTTTTTGAAATGCAGGAGTTAATCTTAGAGAAAACAGAACAAAAAGCCGTTTTCATTTTGGATGAATTTCAAGAGGTTCTTAACTTTAAAGGCTTCTTAGAGACGATGCGTGCTGTTACGGAAAAGCAAAGGAATATCGCGTACTTTGTTTCAGGTTCTGCTGTAAGAATGATGGAGGAAATTTTGGCTCCAAAGAACCCCTTCTTTGGTCAATTCAGGCGGATTTATCTCAGGGGCCTACCAAAAGAAGACACAATAGCACTTGCAAAAACAACTTTGGAAAGGGCTGGGGTTGATACTACTCACTCAGCGCTTGAGTTGATTTACAATCTCACTCAAGGCCACCCATTTTATGTTTTAGCCCTATGTAGGCGTCTAATTGAAGAGAGTTTTGAAAAAATCAGGCGTAAAGACGTTCACTATGCTTTTCTCACCGAACTTTTGAGCGAAAAGGGGGACATTTACATGCATTTCGAGTATCTCTTCAACGAATCGCTCTCGAGAGCTTATAAAGGCCCAATACACAAACAAATTTTGCTCGTATTGGCTCAAGAAGAAGGATTAAGACTCTCAGATATTGCTAAGCGTTTGAATAAGCCCAGCGGTGAGGTGTCGAATTACTTGAAGTTCCTTTTGAGGACGGATTTAATCTTAAGGCAAGAGGATAGATACTACTTTGCCGATAAGCTTATGCGCTTTTGGCTTGCAAAGACTTACCTTGGCATCACTGAGCTGGACCTTAGGGGGGAGAGATTTTTGGAAGAATTGATCAAGGAGCTGGAGGAAAAGTATCTCAGGGCGAAAAAAGAGCTTGGAATCGCAAAGGAGGCTGTGATTAGGGAGAGAATGAGAGAGGCTTTTGACCTTGATTTCAAGCCTTATCGGAGAGGTGAGGTTGAGTTTGATGGCGTTGCCTTTGATGATAGGATTTATGTGCTTGAGATTAAGTGGAGGAACAAGCCTGCGACCTATAGGGATGTAGAAGAGTTCATCAGGAAAGTTAAGAATGAGTTTGGGTCTGCAGTGATGTTTTTCTTCTCAAAATTTGGATTCACTGAAAAAGCTAAGGAATTGTGCGAGAAAGAGGGAGTTAAGATGCTCACACCTAAGGATTTGGAGGTGAGGTGAGTTTTCTAAAAGATAAATAATTGATAAGAGGTTTCTAACTATTTAGCTCTGAAAAATCACCTCTTAGCATACTCCACCATTGATTTGAACACCTTTAGCCCATCCTCGCTTCCAAGCCATTTATCGCTCGCCCTCTCTGGGTGGGGCATCATTCCCAAGACGTTGCCCTTCTCATTGCTTATTCCCGCTATGTTCAAGAGCGAACCGTTTGGATTCGTCTCATCCACTATGTTGCCCTTTTCATCGCTGTATTGAAAAGTTATCTTTACCCTACTCAAATCATCAGCGTAGTAATTGCCTTCAGCATGGGCTATTGGCATTCTAATGACTTCTCCCTCTTCGTAGAATTGGGTAAACGCGGTTTGGGTATCGCTAACTTTGAGATGAACCCATTTGCAGAGAAATCTTGGGATCTTGTTTGGTCTCAATGCTCCAGGTAAAAGCCCGCTTTCGGTTAAAACTTGAAAGCCGTTGCAAATTCCTAAAATTGGCTTGCCTTCACTAGCTAGAGCTTTAACCTCTTGCATTATCTCTGCTCTAGCACTTATTGCTCCAGCTCTCAAATAATCGGCATAGCTGAAGCCTCCAGGCAAAACAACGCCATCAAAGTTTTTGAGTGAGGATTTATACCAAACTCTCTCGACTTCTCCACCAGCCTTTTTAATCGCTTCAACAGTTTCAAAGTCGCAGTTTGTTCCAGGGAACACTATTACAGCAAAGCGAGGCATCTCACTCACCTAAAGGTTCTATCTGGTACTCGTATGTGTGTATGACAGGGTTCGCGAGCAAACGACGGCACATCTCTTCTACGTCTTCTTCAGGATTTTCGCTTTCAAAAGTGAGTTCAAAGTACTTTGGAACCTTCAACTCATCAATTTTATAGCCCAAATTCTTGAGAGCCTTTCCAATTACTCTTCCTTCTGGGTCGTTTAACCCTTCTTTTAAGCGAACTACAACTCTAGCTTTCCATTTCATGATCATCACCTCATGTAACAACCTTCTCAAGCTCATCCAGCTCAATAGCACGCTTTATCTCAAGCGCAATCCTCCTTCCAGTACTCATCTCTTTCCTCCAGAGAGCGTTTCCATAGGGATGTCCCATAGCCATGTGAATGTTTGTTCCACCACCGGTTCTTGGAGCGACATCATATATGTAGAAGTTTAAGTCCTTGTCAACGGCCGTTTGGAGTGTAAAGGGCCCAATAACGCCGGGTGAGTAGTACTTCTTCGCAGCCTCTACATAGCGTTCGGCCATATCAAAGACCTTCTCAAGCAAAGATTCTCTAAGTGTTGATGATGCATGACCACAAACGGTGTACTCAGGTTCAAACTGGTGCTCGGGCAAAGTTAATTGCTGAGGAGCTGGCAATCTAACATGCCCATCCAAACTTGTCTCAAAGCGCCAGTCTATTCCAAGGAGCTCAATATCTTCATCTATTGGTGAGTAGAAGAAGTCGAAGTTGAATACGGGGCCGATAATATAGCGTTCAATCCTTGCTTTGGTCAAATCTTCCTCAGTGATTACACCGAGCTTTATAAGCTTCTCAGCTTTTTCTCTAAACTCTTTATAGCTTGCAGCGGTGAAGAAACCACGCTCAAGTCTCTTCTTTGCGTGAGGGAGTTTGACTATAACGAGACCGACATCGTCAATTTCCTCTGGTTTAACTGGTTCAGGGTAGGGTAAGCCAGCTTTCTCTAAGAGCCAGTAGTAGCTCTTCTCCTCACTCCTTTCTTCGCTCCTTAATAGGTTTCTACTTCCAAAGAGAGGTACTAGGAACTCATTCTCCACTCTGTCTATCCCAGTGTAAACCACAAATGAGCGGTTAGGGACGAAGATAACGTTCTTCCTCCTCAGTTCTTCCTGGATATCGATGATCTTGCCAAACTTCTCCAAAACAATTACTTCATCGATAAAGCCCTTTGTCAGACCATCCTTTGTTGTCTTTTCTTTGAAATATCTTGCATAAGTTTTGTGTCTTCCCTTTTGGGAAACAATTAGGATTTTGAAGCCCTCAGCCTTGGCCCCATCTGCTATGTCAAGAGCAGAGTGGCTCCCAATCGCCCCTATAATTATGTTCTCTTTATCGTAATTTTTTAAAACCTCTAGAATCTGCTCTCTTTCAATCATTTCACTCACCTCTAATTGCTTTCATGAGTTCCATCCTTTTTGCGATGCTCTCTTTAGTTCCTACATCGGCGCGGTAGAAAATTTCACCCTTAACATGCTTTATCCCTGCAGAAGCTATTTTTTCCGCTTCTTCGAGAGAATCAGCAATTCCAACAATTGCTAGTGCTCTTGAGCCAAGCATTGTGAAGTTTTCATCTACCGAGGCATAGTAGACCTTAGCCCCTTCTTCTCTGATTTTATCCTCACTGATTTGAACCTTAACTCCCTTGATTGGATCAGTGGGATAACCTTTGGGTGCTATATACTTTACAACGGTGGCTTTTTTCTCAAACTCTGCTTTCTTTAGATTACCATCAACAATTCCTTCTCCAATCTCTACAAGAGAAGTTCTTAAAATTGGTAGAACGTTCATGGCCTCTGGATCCCCAAAACGGGCATTGAACTCTATAATCTTTGGTTCATCGTTTGCAAGCATAAACTGGCCATATAGAATACCTTTGTAAGGAGTTCCCTCTTTATACATAGCTTCAACAGTTTTTTTCAGAGTCTCAAGAGCTTTGTGATAATCTTCTCTTGGCACAAATGGTAGCAAATGGTCTTCGCAGGAATAAGAACCCATACCTCCTGTTATTGGGCCCACATCACCCTCATATGCGTGAGGGTAGTCCTGGGCGAGAGGCATTGGAATAACTTTCTTTCCATCTGTGAAAACTTGGAACGTGAACTCCACGCCATCAGTTCTTTCCTCAACGAGAACTTTCCCATCCTTCTCTATCAAGGCATTTGCATATTCCTTTGCCTCTTCATTGTCTTTGAGCTGGTAGCCGACTACTTTAACTCCTTTGCCTCCAGTGAGTCCAAGAGGTTTAACAACAACAGGCTTTCCAAATTCATCTATCCATGCTTTCATCTCAGCAACGTTATTGAAAACTTTGAATAGCTTTCTTCCTGGAATTTTGTACTTTTCCATTAATGCTCTTGCAAAGGCTTTGTTTGTTTCAAGTCGGGCTGCTTCTTTTGAAGGTCCAACTGTTGGAATTCCATTTTCCTCGAGAACATTGACAATACCCTTTTCAAGAGGAGCTTCGGGCCCAATAAATGCTAAATCTACTCTCCATTTTAAAGCGAAGTCAAGGACTTTTTGAACATCAGTCTCTTTAACAAGCCCATATTCCTTTGCAATTCTTTTAATCCCGGGATTTAGGTGTTTTGCAACTACATAAAGCTCTGAATCTTTTGAAAGAGCCTCAGCAATTGCACTCTCCCTTCCACCTGCACCTACGAGCAAAACGCGCATGATCTTCACCATGAATTTGTTAAAATACATTGTTTTTAAGCTTTGTTTTAACATATAAATGATAAAATTTATAAGGGTAAACCTCTAGAGGGATGTGGTGATATAATGAAAGTGCTTGTGGTCATGGGAAGTAAGAGTGATTCTCATATTGCGGAGAAAGTTACAAAAGTGCTTGATGAATTCGGAGTTGGCTACGATGTAGAGGTAGCATCTGCTCATAGAAACCCGGAAAAAGTTGAGAAACTAGCAAAAAAAGACTATGATGTCTTTATTGCAATAGCAGGTTTAAGTGCTGCTTTACCGGGGGTGATAGCGGCTCATACAATAAAGCCTGTGATAGGAGTACCAGTCTCAGCAAAGCTTGATGGTTTGGATTCTCTCCTAAGTATTGCTCAAATGCCTCCAGGAGTCCCGGTTGCTACAGTTGGGATAGATAATGGAAAAAATGCAGCGTTGCTTGCTATTGAGATTTTAGCCCTAAAAGATGAAGAACTTAGGCAAAAGCTTGAAGACTACAGGGAGAAAATGAAAGGTTGAGTATGAGGTTTAGTCTGTCTCTCTAAATTTCTTTTTGTGATTTCAAGGTTCTTTTGTCTTAACAGAGTATCTAATGAAAGTGACCCACCTCACCTTGAAGAGGGGTTTTGAAAAATATAATAAAGACTAAAGTAAGTGCTTCTTTTTAATGAACTCTTGGCTTTGCCATTCTCCACTTCTTGTTTTGAGTTCTACCATGTGGGCGACTTTTTCTGCTTTTTTCTTCGCAACCTGGACATCACTATCCCACGCAAGGGCAACACCAAGACGCCTTCCTTTATAAGCTTCAGGCTTTCCAAAGAACCTAATAGTTGTGTTTGGAACATTTAATGCCCTAAAAACGTTCTTGAATCTTGGACTAAAGCCCTCTTGGTTTGCAAGAATTACGTGGGTGGCTGCAGAGGTTAGAACTGGGAACTTTCTAATGCCACCTTCTTCTAGCGCTGGGATTGGAAGTCCTAAAATTGCCCTAACGTGGAGTCCAAATTCGGAGAAGCCAGTGGGATGGGATGCCATAGTCACCATTCCTGTGTCGTGGGGCCTTGGAGAAACTTCGTTGGCCCATACTTTATCGCCTTTAACAAACATCTCCACACCAAAGATTCCAAGACCTCCAAGAACATCGGTAATCTTTTTGGCTATTTTATATACCTCACGCTCGGCCTTTTCACTTATCTCTGCAGGTTGCCAGCTTGAGTGGTAGTCTCCTTCAATTTGATAATGGCCAACTGGCTTTGGGAAAGTAGTAACTATCTTCCCATTCTCGTCAAAGTGTCTCACTGCCAGTTCAGTTATTTCAATATCAAAATCTATGTGTTCTTCAACTATTATTTTATCAGCACTGCCACGCGCCTTCTTTTTTGCGACTTCCCATGCCTTTGGAATATCCTCAGGCCCTTTTACAAAGTAAGATCCCTTCCCACTGGAGCTCATTATGGCCTTGGTGTGGCATGGATACCCTATCTTCTCACATGCATCATAAAGCTCATCTAAGGTTGTTGCGTATGCGTAACGAGAAGTTGGAACCTTTGCTTCCTTTGCAAGTGTTTCTCTCGTCCTTTCACGGTGCATTGCAATCCAAGTTGCTTTGGCATTTGGTACTACAAAATAACCTTCCCTTTCAAACTCAAATAGAGCGTCGAGGTTTATGGCCTCTATTTCCGGTACTATTGCATCAGGTTTTTCTCTTTCCACAATGCTCCAGAGGAAGTCTTTATCCTTCATATTGCCCACGTAGTTTTTATGAGCAACCTGCATGGCTGGGGCGTTTGGATATCGATCAACTGCGATAACTTCAACTCCTAATCTTTGGGCTTCTATGGTTATCTCCTTTCCTAATTCACCACTTCCAAGAAGGAGAATTTTGACAGCAGAATCAGTTAAGGGGGTTCCAATTTCGTCTCTAATACTTATCATGGATATCACCTAAATTTATTGACGTTTGTATGTTAAAACTGTAGAGATATTTAAGGATTTTTGAACATAAAAATGATAAAACTTTTAAACCCCAACACTAATTTGAGTTCGGTGATGTTCATGCTGACATATGCTCAAGCTGGTGTTGATGATGAAAAAACTCAAAAAGCTTTGAAAAGTATTATTTCCCTTGCAAAGGCCACTTTTGAGTTTAGAAGAGGAAAAATTGGCGAACCAAAAGAAGATATTGGCCATTATGCTGCACTTATGGATTTTGGAAGTTTTTATCTTGCAATGACGACGGATGGGGTTGGAACAAAAATCCTTGTGGCAGAAGCAATAGGGAAGTTCGATACTATTGGAATAGACATGATAGCAATGAATGTAAATGATTTGGTATGTGTGGGAGCTGAACCAGTAGCTTTGGTTGATTACCTAGCAGTTAAAGAGCCAAATGATCAAATTTTTGAAGAAATAGCCAAGGGGCTTTATGAAGGGGCAAAGCAGGCAGGTATTGCAATTGTGGGTGGAGAAACAGCTGTAATGCCTGATTTAATTGAAGGACTGGATTTAGCTGGGACCGCTATAGGAGTTGTTGAAAAGAACAAAGTTATTAGTGGTGAAAAAGTAAAGCCTGGGGATGTCGTGATAGGAATAGAAAGCTCGGGAATACATTCAAACGGATTGACTTTGGCCCGTAAGCTTCTTATTCCAAAGTATGGTCTTGAGTATGAGTACGATGGAAAACCTCTGTGGAGGCATCTGCTTGAACCCACAAGGATTTATGTCAAACCAGTTTTAGAACTCCTTGAGAGCGTTGAGGTTCATGGTTTGGCACACATTACCGGTGGGGGCTTGCTTAATTTAAAGCGCATTACTAACTATGGTTTCTCTCTTGAAATGCCCCAAATACGTGGAATTTTCAAGCTAATTCATGAGAACGGCGTGCCTTTAGATGAGATGTTTAAAGTGTTCAATATGGGAGTTGGCTTTATTGTTATTGTGGATGAAAAAGATAAAGAAAATGCACTTAAAATTCTTAATAAGTACTATCCGAGCTTTGAGATTGGAAAGGTTACAAGAGATAAGGGGATAATAGTGGATAATTATGACATAAAGTTTTAGTTCTCTTCTATAACTTTATATGTTCTTTTCAAAAACCTCGCCTTTTAGAGCAAGATAGGTCACTTGGGAATTAAAATATAAAAAACAGATCAAGAAAAGGTTGTTTTATGCGGTGAGACGCTTATAGAGCTCCTCGTAAGCATTTATAAGTTCTCCTTTGTCAAAACGGAAAACGTCTTTATCGAGACTCTCTTTTGTTTCAGCATCCCAGAAACGGCAAGTATCTGGACTTATTTCGTCTCCAAGGATTATCTCGCCTCTCTCATTTTTACCGAACTCGAGTTTAAAGTCAACTAGGATTATTCCTCTTTGAGCAAAATACTCTTTTAAGATGTCATTTACCTTTAGGGCTATGTTTTCGATTTCTTTAAGTTCTCTCTCACTCACTCCAAGGACTTTTGCATGGTAATGGTTTATCATAGGATCTCCAAGATCGTCATTTTTATAATAGAGCTCTATTATTGGTTCTGGAAGTTCCGTACCCTCTTCTAAAGGTAGTCTTTTTTTCAAGCTCCCAGCGATTACGTTTCTAACGACGACTTCAACTGGATACATTTTGAGCTTCTCTACAATGAGCTTGTTGTCACCAGCGACTCCTATGAAGTGGGTTTTGATACCCTTTTCTTCAAGTACTTTGAAGAGAATGGCACTTATTTGAGCGTTAAGCCATCCTTTGCCTTTAAATTGTGCTTTTTTCTTCCCGTTAAAAGCTGTTGCATCATCTTTAAACTCCATTATGACCTTCCCGTCATCCAAGGGGATTACCTTCTTAGCTTTGCCCTCATAAATTTCCATAACTATCACCATGTTTGTGTAAAATCATACTATATTTAAGCTTTATTTTGACAGATTAATGTTAAACAGTGGGGCAAACTTTTTAAGTTAATGATGTTAAAATGCTCTCAGTACTAGGATTTGATTGACATTTATAAGTTAATATTTTGCGAGGGGAAGTTATGAGGGAAAAATGTGGAATCTTTGCAGCCAGAACCGAAAATGCTCCTAAAAAGGGATACTATGCCCTTATTGCTCTTCAACATCGTGGCCAAGAGAGTGCAGGAATAAGTGTATGGAGACACAAAATACGAACTTTGGCTGGTAGGGGCCTAGTCTCTGAAGTTTTTCGAGGCAACGAACTGTCAAGACTCAAATCAAACATGGTTATTGCCCATGTCCGTTACTCTACCTCAGGCTCTCTTAATGAAACCCAACCTCTCGAAACTTCTTGCCATGGGAAGAAAATAGCAGTAGCTCACAATGGGACACTTACTAATTTTCTCCCCTTGAGGAGAAAATATGAGAAAAAAGGTGTTAAATTTAAGCACTCGGTTGATTCAGAGCTTTTAGGGATTTCTTTTCTCTGGCATTTGAGAGAAACCGGTGATGAGTTTGAAGCTATGAGAGAAGTCTTTAATGAGGTTAAAGGAGCTTACTCTGTTGCTTTTCTTTTTGATGGTAAAATCTTGGTTGCCCGAGATCCGGTTGGGTTCAGGCCCCTTAGCTATGGTATGGGAGATGGTCATTATTTTGCCTCGGAAGACTCTGCTTTGAGACTTTTTGTTGAAGATATCAGGGACGTTACACCTGGAGAGGTGTTTTTAATCTCTGATGAGGTTGAGAATAAGGTCCTAGCTAAGGAGAAACACCATCACTGTGTTTTTGAGTACATATATTTTGCTCGGCCAGATAGTGTTCTTGATGGTGTAAGTGTGTATTCAGCTCGTGTTAAAATGGGCCGTGAACTTGCACGAGAAAGTCCAGCAAATGCGGATGTCGTTATACCAGTACCTGATTCAGGGAGGGCTGCTGCACTAGGGTTTTCTCAGGTAAGTGGAATACCCTACGCGGAGGGATTAATAAAGAACCGTTACATAGGTAGAACTTTCATAATGCCTGGTCAGTTTTATAGAGAACTTAAAGTAAAACTCAAGCTTTCTCCTGTCAGGGAGATTGTCAGTGGAAAACGTGTAGTTCTTATTGATGATTCTATAGTTAGAGGGACCACAATGAGAAGAATTGTGGCAATGTTAAGGAAAGCTGGGGCGAAGGAGGTTCATGTAAGAATAGCATCTCCACCGATAAGACATCCTTGTTATATGGGGATAGACATTCCAACTAGGCATGAGTTAATAGCAGCATTTGGGGGCATTGAAAGAGTCAAAAAAGCTATAAACGCGGATAGCCTGGCATATCTTAGTGTAGATGGACTAAAAAAAGCTGTAGGAAAAGGAGAGCTATGTCTGGCCTGTCTTACAGGTAATTATCCGGAATGGGCTTTCCACTTTTAAGTTTTCTTATTTTCGCTGCTGAAAACTTGAATTCTGGTGTTCCTGCCTTGTTAAGGGCATTATTGGTAATCTTGTTAGCTTTAAAATGGAATGGAACTGCTACTACCCCACGGGCTACTTTTCCGATTTTCACCCTCATACGTATTTTTCCTCGTCTTGTTTCAATTTCCACGAGATCGTTATCTTCTATGTGAAGATCTTTTGCGTCCTCTACATTTATCAGGATTTTTGGTTCTCCCATGAGTTTAGTTAAAGAGGGGCTCCTCAATGTCATTTCACCCGTATTATAGTGACTTATGAGTCTTACTGTTGTTAGGGCGAATGGATATTCTTCGTTGGTGCTCTCCCATGGAGGGATTTGTTCCACAGCTATAAGTCGTGCTTTCCCATCTGGAGTTGCAAATTCCCACGTGTGAAGTCTTTTCTTGGGTAGAAACATTTCCTTTCCTTCTTTAAGATCTTTTACGCTCTTTTCTTCTAGTTCAGGAAATAGGTGGAAGTATTCTTCTGTTATTTCCTCCACACTAGAGTACTCAAAGCCGGGCAATCCAAGGGCCTTTCCCACTAGTGTTAGTATTTCCCAATCAGGTTTAGAGTCTGCTAGAGGCTCGTAAACTTTCTCACTCCATTGGAGCCTGCGTTCACTGTTCATATAGGAGCCCTCTTTTTCACAAAAAGCTGAAGCAGGAAGAATATAATGGGCATACTTAGCTGTACGTGTAATAAACAAATCTTGTACCACTAGAAGATCTAGCTTTCTGAGGGCTTTTCTAACCCTGGTGAAGTTGGCTTCACTAACAGCGGGATTCTCTCCCACGATATAAAGCGCTTTTATGTCTCCTCTTTCTATTGCGTCCCAAAGTTCGGTTAAGTAGAGCCCTCTTTCTGTTGGAAGATCCTCAACACCCCAGAGTGAGGCAACTCTCTTCCTAAACTTTTCATTTTCTAGAGGTATGTATCCAGGTAAAAATTCACTGAGGGCACCCATATAAGCTGCTCCCTGGACATTGTTTTGTCCTCGCATTGGATAAAGGCCACCCTTATTTCCAATATACCCCAGAAGAAGAGCAAGGTCTATAATAGCAAGGACGTTTTCAACTCCAGAAACATGCTGGGTTAACCCCATGCCCCACATAATGGCTCCGCTTCCAGCTAAAGCAAAGTCTTTTGCAGCCTTTTGGATAAGTGATGCAGGGACTCCAGTAACTTTTTCTGCATATTGAGGAGTATATTTCATGGTGGCCATTCTAATCTCTGAAAAACCAGTAGTCCTGCTTTTAATGAAGTCGTCGTTGTAGAGTTCTTCTTTGATGATAGTATGTATCATGGCATTGGCAAGTACTATATCGGTGCCAGGCTTTATGATAAACTTATAATCAGCGAAATTCATTGTAATAGTCTCACGAACATCAACAACGATTACTTTGGCCCCTTTCTTCTTAGCACTCTTTATATAGCGTATGATTACAGGATGGGTTTCAGCTGGATTATAGCCCCATATAAGTATGGCTCCAAAGTTCTCTAGATCTTCATAGGGATTTGTTTGAGTACCAGTCCCTACAGTTGTTTTAAGTGCATGAACACTTGCTTCGTGGCAGAGTCTTGCACAGTTGTCAATGTTATTAGTTCCAAAGAGTCTTGCAATTTTCTGGAGGAGGTAATTTTCTTCATTGGTAATCTTTGAGGAGGCTATGAAGGCCACGGCATCTGGTCCATAGAACTCCTTTATTTCGAGAAGTCTATGGGAAATTTCTTCAATAGCCTCTCCCCATGTTATTGGTCTTAAAAATTTTTTATCTCGTTTTAATGGTTTTTTGATTCTGTCCTTTGAGAGAGCGAACTCTATTGCGTAAAGTCCTTTCGGACATAACTTTCCTCTGTTTGGTTTGCCTTTGTGAGGTTTAACAATTAGTGTTTGAGGATCAACAAGAAGTTTGCAACCAAAACCGCAATATGGGCATATGACTGTTTTCACACTATCACCAATAAACACTTAAATAGCAAAAATAAAAATGTTTCTGATAAAAATTAACAAAAAAATGTTAAGAGGTTCATTTTCTTATCTAGTGAAAGCCTCCTCCTTTAAGGCAGGGATGTAAACACCCAAAGGTAGGCATCGAAAAAGTTAAATATCAACCGTTAGACAATATTCGAGCCACTACAAGACTGTGAGGTCTTGGACAGGCTTTAGCCTGGTTGTACATTTAATAGGCAGCCAGCGATTCTCCCGTTAGGGAAATAGCCGGTAGTGGCCGCGTGACCCGACC